>CADECG010000185.1 GCA_902825795.1 uncultured Bacteroidota bacterium | reverse complement strand
GCGCTGCTCAGTTTGGTGATCGTGCGCACCGGTTATAGGATCGCCGTGCGCTTGGCCGGTGAAGCCATAGGCTGGCGTTGCGGGATGTTCCTCGCGCTGTTCTTCTTCATGCCGTTCATAGGCATGCGCAACTTGTTCGAGTCGGCGTGTATTCCATTCTTGATGTTGGGCGCTTGGCAGTTGGTGAAACGCACCGAAGGCCCCACGGTGGCAACAGCGATCATTGCTGGCCTGTGGATCGGCATGGCCGTGAACATCCGTTTCCAGACGCTCTTCTTTGCCGCAGGTCCTGGGCTTGTGCTGCTCTTCGGTCATTGGCGCAAGGCCATTGCCTACGGAGCGGGCGTGGCGCTCTCGCTGCTCATTTTCCAAGGCGGCATCGACCTGTTCATTTGGGGTAGGCCTTTCGCTGAACTCGGCGAATACGTGGGGTACAACCTGGCCAATGCCACCACCTACTTCGATCACCCGTGGTGGTTCTACCTGCCTTGGTTGGGCGGAGTCTTCATCCCACCATTGAGCGTGTTCGTGTTCTATGGATACTTCGCCTCTTGGCGCAAGCATGCTCTCCTCTGGGTTCCGGTGTTCCTGTTTATTGCTTTCCACAGTTGGCATCCCAATAAGCAGGAACGTTTCATCCTGACCATCTTCCCGCTGTTCTTCACGATCGGCTATTGCGCTTGGGAAGAGCGACGCTCGCTTAGCTCGTGGTGGAAGTCGCGACCGACGCTTTGGACAGGGATCCTCCGATGGACTTGGGGCCTGAACACCGTTCTCCTGATCGGCCTGCTCTTCACCTACAGCAAGCGGAGCCGCTGCGAGGCGATGTACCTCTTGCGCGACGTGCCGGGCATCAGCGGGATCGTCATGGAAGACAGCCGCGAGGGTGAAGCACCGCAAGCACCGTTGTTCTATCTGGGTAACTACACAGCTGGTCTGGCGTACTTCAACAACGACACATTGGACCAGCGCGCTGCGGTGATGGCTTGGGAACCGACCCGCAGGCCGAACGCGGTTTGCTTCGTAGGCACCGATGATCTGGCCCAGCGGCGAATGGCGATGGAACGGCAATTGGGCGCGTTGACGTTGATCGGTTCAGCAGAGCCCGGCCTCGTGGATCGTTTGGTGCATTGGCTGAACCCGGTGAACCGCAACGAGACGATCACGGTGTACCGAATTGAACTACGACACCCGAGTCAGTGATCATCGCCGATACCCTGGAAGCGGATCCAGAACCGGAGGGATGGATACGCGAAGCCTATGCGCTGGCCACCGCTGAAAAGCAAGGCCCGGCGCGGCGTTCCGGACCCAAGCGATCCTAGTGCGTTCTTTGCGGCCCCAGACCATGGACTTCGACCTCAACGTACTCCTCACGGCCGACGGCATTATCGCCCTGCTCACGCTTACGATGCTGGAGATCGTGCTCGGCATCGACAACATCATTTTCATCAGTTTGTTGAGCGGCGAATTGCCGCCACACCAGCGGGATCGAGCGCGCATTACCGGTCTGGCATTGGCCATGTTCACCCGTGTGGCGTTGCTGCTTTCGCTCAGTTGGGTAATGAGTTTGGAGGCCACCTTGTTCGTACTGGGCGAAAATGAGATCAGCGGTCGCGATCTGGTGCTGCTCCTCGGTGGCGCGTACCTGCTCTACAAAAGCAGCGTAGAGGTCTTCAAGCTGGTGGAGTTGAGGGAAGAAGGCGAGCACAAGACAAAGACAGCTTCCTTCTGGTTCATCATTGCGCAGATCGTATGGATCGATATCGTGCTGAGCCTCGATAGCGTGATCACGGCCTTGGGCATGAGCAACCAAGTGCCGATCATGGTGATCGCCGTGGTGACTGCGGTGCTCATCATGATGTTCGCGAGCAAGTCCATCAGCGACTTCGTTAACAAGCATGCGAGCATCAAGGTCCTTGCGTTGGTGTTCCTGGCCATGGTGGGCATAGTGTTGGTGATCGAAGGAATGGGCACCCACATCAACAAGAACTATGTGTATGCGGCCATGGGCTTCAGCCTGCTGGTCGAAGGGCTCAACCTGCGCATGCGTAAGAACGCCGGCCGGAGCAAGAACCTGCCAACTCAGGAGGATTGAGCGTTCACCCCTTGGCTCAATGATCGCTGCCACGGGTGGTGGCCGACATCCATCGTTCAGGGTAATTGCTCGGACCGGACCGCCGTCGGCAGATTGCCCCCGATGTTCACGAGGATCGGATCGCGGTCGTTCGCAGTGCCCACATATTTCACCGTACCATCAAGGTTCACATCGGTGGTGGAATAGGACATGATGGTGTTCGTGGGCAGCACGCCACCGACTTCAACCAGTATCGGATCACGGTCGTTGCCGGTCCCGATGTATTTGATCTCGCCATTGTGGGTAACATCACCTGCCCATAAACACCAATTGCCGGAAACATTCACAGCTGCCTCGGACGCGATACCATGGATACCTGACGCGAACTGCGTCAAGTCCAGCAGTGGCGATATGGCATGCAATGCCTGTGTGGTATCCGACATGATACCCAAGTGATTGCGGTGCCGTACTGCGATATAGTAGTCGTTCGGGGGCATGCTGAACAGCACGGGACTTATGCCGTCCACATCGACAACGTGTCCGGTCCTCCGCAGCAGGGCGTTCCGTGTGGCAAGCACTTGGGCCGGGTTGTTCTTATCACGCAGTTCCAGCAAGATCCAGTCGGTCACCGCGTTCAAGCCGGTGGCATGCAGTATCGCCGGAGTCGCCTGCTCGCCTCCGCTTCCAACTTGGGCGAAGCCGAGCCCTGTATAGGGTTCGGTGGTCGGCAGCAGTGAGGCCGTAGCCAAGGCGCTGGTCATACCGCCGTTAATGGTGTCGAATGCGCCTTGCAGATAGATCTTGAGGTTGACCGTGACCACATTCACAGGAACGACCAGATGGTCCAAGATGGCATCGAAGATGCTATCCGCCCGAACAGCCATGAAATCGGCCCAGGCATGCTGAGTACCGCTTACATCTTCGAATCGGCTCGCCGCGCCCAGCGAATCCAGTTCACTATGGAACACTTGCTGATCAGCGTTCCCGTTGGTGCTTACGAGCAAGTGGAAAAAGGTCTGCTGAGCGCTCACAGGGTATTGCGCAAGCACGGTGAAGAGATTGTGTTGCGTCGTTTGAGCGAGCACGTTGTAGCAAGAGAATTGGAGC
Organism: uncultured Bacteroidota bacterium; assembly: GCA_902825795.1. Classification (GTDB taxonomy): domain Bacteria; phylum Bacteroidota; class Bacteroidia; order Flavobacteriales_F; family PHOS-HE28; genus PHOS-HE28. The sequence continues at coordinate 2,994 of CADECG010000185.1, read as the reverse complement.
GCCGGGCTTTCGTTACCGGGAACACGTATTGCACCATCGAAGGAAGTGGCGCTGGAGAACATGTTGCTACGTAGCGCGAGATTCACCGCACCGTAACCACCCATGCTGAAGCCGACAATGGCACGGTTCGAGCGATCGGTCCCAACGCGGTACGCCGATTCAAGATGCGGTATCATCTCATCGATCACCGTGCTATAGCCCTGCACCTGCGCTACAGTTCCCGTGCTCTGTGAAGCGTCATGCCAAAAGGCGTTCCCGAGGGGATTGAGGACGACCATGACACAGCGTGGGAACGTCCCGGTCGCCATGCGTGCAACGAACTCGCCGAAGTAATCCGTGTAGACTTCCGTACTGCCATAACCAGGAAGCAGCACGACCAATGGGTAGTACCGCCAGGGCTCATTCTCGTAGTCTTGGGGGAGATAGAGTTTGTACTGGATGTTCTGGTCGTGGATACCGCTGTAGTATGCCTGAAGCGTGGTGGAGCCTTGAGATTCCTGCAGCACGCCACCGGGATTGCACCATGGCACAACGCACTGGCAATGGCCCACCGGACTCCACAACAGGCCAACGCCGAGCAGCCAACCGGTGAGCGAACGGGCTCGCAAAGGCTCGGTCATCAGTTCGGAAATAGACGGACTGATCGAATGGGGATCAGGGCAATTGGGCGAGACGTGTGCTGGTGGGGACCGTACCGCCAACTGTGGTCAATATGGGATCGCGGTCGTTCGCCGTACCGGTGTATTTCACCGAACCATCCATGTTGCAATCCTCCACGAAATAGCCGGGGAGAGTCGCCGTGGGCACAGTACCTCCAACACGTGTAAGGATAGGGTCACGATCGTTGGCGGTCCCGGTGTACTTCACTTCGCTATTGCGCAGCGCATCACCCATCCACATGCAATTCGTTCCCCCGACATTGATCGTCGCTGCCGCGAAACCGCCGAAGAGATTGATGCTACCGTTAGCAAAGTTCTTCAGCGATGCAGTACTACTGAGCGCTTGCGCATTCTGCGTCATGATGCCCAAGTGGTTGCGGTGGCGCAAGGCGATGAAATAATCATCAGCTGGAAGTGCGAAACTCACATCGCTGCTGCCGTCCGCTGATACCACTAGGCCATTGCGGAGGATCAATGCGCTCTTGGTGGCAAGCACCTGCGCACTGTTGTTCTTGTTGCGCAATTCGATCACCACCCAATCCACAACAGCGCTGTTACCAGTAACGTTCAGAACGGACTGCTGAACGGTTTCCCCGCCCCCACCAACGTGCGTGTACCCGAGCGCGGTGTAAGGCTCGGTAAGGGGGACAAAACCTTGGCTCCGCAGATCATCCGTCATTGTTCCGGGTCCGCTTGCGAAAGGCCCTTGAAGGAAAGCTTGCACACGCACTTGGATATTCGGTACCGCGCCGTTGGGGTCATAGCCGTTCAACGTCGTGCTCGTGTTGGCGGGGTCCAACCAATCGCGCAGGCGAGTACTAGCAGCGGTGCCATCCCAAGCCGCGCTCAGTTTCGCAAACCCGCTGTACTGTGTGGTCGCAAGGGCACATGTCGGCGGAAAAGGATCCGCAACCTCGTGCAGGTTGCCTACTACGCGCTTGTTCTGGTCGAACAACGGCGCTCCGCTACCAACGGCTTCGATCATGCCGCTTTCCCAGAAACACTTCCAAGCCGGCGTGGGCGTTAAGCTGGTGTAGGTAGTTGGGGAGTTGTTATCAAGGGTGATCTTCTTCACATCATACAGCGGGTGAAGGATCGCTGTGCCGAGGGTAGGTTGGTTGCCGGTGCGGTCCCAACCGGCGTAATAAGGCGCGTAGCCCGCCGGTGGGGCACTGCTCAGTTGTACCAAGCCGAAATCATCGAAATACTCGTTCGCCCTCAACGTGCTGCCACTGATGTTGGTGGTTGTGGGCCCGGTGCTGCCCACACAGGTCGGACTCTCGTAATTGAAGTAGAACACCCACTGGTTCACCGTCGGCACGTAGCAGTGGTTGGCGAAGTAGAAATAGGGGGTGCCGTTCTGCAGGGTATTGTTCATCAGCGTGCCGCTGCAGCCAGCCCCATCGGGCCGAAGGAACATGGCCACGGCCCGCTTCTCCACTTGGTAATTGCTGGCGACGGGGCAGATGGTGTTGTTGTGGCATGGGCTGCTTTGGTAACCGGGATCGTAGTCGCGCAGCAGGCCCTGCTCCCCGAAATTGAAGATGTCCTTATACCCGTGGGTAATACTGGCCAAATGGAGCACGCCATTGTTCACAGCATTGCTGGGAACCAGATATTCAATTATGATCGAATCACCCGGCACAACGGAAGTCGCAAGGCCGCCCCAACCCTGCTCATTCAATTCGTTGAAGCCACCGATGAAGAAAGTACGGTCCTTGTTGTACACGAACAGCAGTGCTTCCGGAGCGGGATCGAACTGATCGAACTGCAAGCTCAGCATCACCGCACCTGGGCTGCGCAACGCGAAGCGGCAACGTTCGCGATCGTCAGGAAGGACATCCCATTGGCCTTGAGCCAGAATATCGACAGGCGCCATGCGCTGAATACCGTACTTGAGCAAAACGGCTCCGGGCTGTTCCTGAGCGATCAACGCTTGTCGATCCAGCCCGGACAAGTTCAAGGCGGGCAGTGCGTTCTGGTGCATGCCAGGCCATCCCCAACCGAATGGTTGGCCACCGTGGCTGATCTGCGCGACAGCAGCTTGCCCGACGAAGAGCGAGACAAAGAGGACAAAAGGCTTGTACATGGCGACAGGGGTCAGGTCGCACAAATCTACCCGGCCCCTGCGGAACGTCCCATGGCGAAGACTTTCGCTGGCGACCGGTCCTACCTGCAGGTCACCGACCGACCACCACAAAGGCGGTACGTCGGTTCTGAGCCCTACCAGCCTCCGAACCATTGTCGGCAACCGGCTGTGTTGGGCCATAGCCCTTGGCCGTAAGGCGCGAACCCGAAACACCCTTGCCTTCCAAGTACGCCTTCACCGTGAAGG
>CADECG010000184.1 GCA_902825795.1 uncultured Bacteroidota bacterium | reverse complement strand
TATGGTGTACCAGGAGGATGTGATCAAAGTGGTGATGAGCTACGGTGCGCTTAACGCAGAAGAGGCCGACCATGTGAGACGCGGGATGAACATCCGTTATCGGGAGAGGGATGAGTTCAAACGTGTGCAGGCGCAGTTCTTTGCGAATGGCAAGGCCTCCGGTTATCCGGATGATGAAGTGAAGGAGGTGTGGCGACAGATCTTGAGCTTCGCCAGCTTCAGCTTCGCGAAGGGGCACAGCGCGAGCTACGCGGTGGAGAGTTATCAGAGCCTCTACCTGAAAGCACATCATCCGCTGGAGTTCCTCGTCGGCGTGGCGAACAACTTCGGGGGATTCTACCACACCGAGTTCTACCTGCACGAAGCCAAACGTGTGGGTGCGACGATCGAAGCGCCGTGCATCAATACCAGCGACGAGCTCTGTTCTCTGCACGGCACCCGCATCTTCCTAGGGCTGGGCAACGTCAAGAGCCTGGAGGACCCATCTGTTCAGTTGATCCTGCACAGCCGCAGAAGCGAGGGGCCGTTCACTGACCTGCAGGACCTGCTGAAGCGTGTGCCGTTGCATACGGAACAAGCACGCATCCTTATTCGCGTGGGCGCCCTGCGGTTCACGGGCAAGAGCAAGCCCTCGTTGCTGTGGGATCTTACGTTGTTGCACCGGCCCGCCACAGTGAACACCATGGGCGACCTGTTCATCACCAAAGTGGAAGAACCCAAGTTGCCCCACTTGGAATATTACCCCTTGGCCGACGCATACGATGAGCTGGACCTGCTCGGTTTCCCGCTCTGCGATCCGTTCGTGCTGGTGGATGATCCCGGGGAAGTGCCGCATGTACCACGGATCCTCAAGCGCGACATGCATGCGCACATCAGACAACGTGTGACGATGCTCGGCTACCTCATCCATGTAAAGGCCACGGACACACGCCATGGTCAACGCATGACCTTCGGCTCGTTCATCGATACGGCCGGAGACTTCTGGGACAGCTCGCAGTTCCCCGATGTGGCTGCTCGTTACTCCTTCCGTGGGCGTGGCGTGTACCGCCTGACGGGGGTAGTGGAAGAAGAATTCGGCCATGTGGCGTTGCGCACGCAGTTCATAGAGAAACTGCCGTGGCGACCGGACCCGAGGTATGGGGAGAAGTGATCACGCCCTCCTGTTCGCCAGTAGCATCGGTGCCTGCCCATCGAAAGGGTTATCCATACGCCCGATGCTCTGTGCCTCCATGCCCGCGGCACGTATCACGGTGCGGTCGCCAAAGCGTTTTCGGAGTTTGTCCATGGCCTGATAGAGGCTCATTGCTTCCTCTGTATCGGTGAAGGCATTCATCTGGTGGCCGCCACCCACGAGGTGACTGAACCGCACGCCCACGAGGCGGATGCGCTGGCGGCGATCGTACACCGCACGGAACAGGTCGTGTATGATCGGCAGGATGATATGATCGCACGCAGTGTACCCGATGCGCAGTTGTCGCAGGCGCGTGTTCATGTCCGAGTAGCGGATCTTCACGGCCACGCAACTGGTGAGCTTACCGCCCCTGCGCAGTTGGAAGGCGAGGCTCTCGGCCATGGCGGTGAGCATGCCGCGCAACTTCACCATGTCGATGGTGTCGCGTTCGAAGGTGCGTTCGGTACTGATGCTCTTGCGCTCGTGCCAGGGGATCACCGGACTGTCGTCGACGCCGTTCGCCTTGCGCCAGAGCACCGGGCCGTGTTCTCCAAGCAGCCGTTGCATCAAGTCGATAGGCAGATCCTGCATCGTTTGGATCTTCGCCACGCCCATGCTGCGCAACAGGTGTGCGGTTTTGTCCCCCACGCCGGGGATGATCTCGATCGGCATGGGCGCCAAGAAGGGTTTCTCCGTGCCGCGCGCCACCTCCTTCTGACCATTGGGCTTCGCGGTATTGGTGGCCACCTTGCTCACCGTTTTGTTGATGCTGAGGCCGAAGCTGTTCGGCAAGCCGGTCTTCGTGGTGATGCGCTGTCGCAGTTCGGTCGCCAGTTTCATCGCACCGAAGAACTTCTCCGTACCGGTGAAGTCCACGTAGAATTCATCGACGCTGGTCTTCTCGAACAGGGGCACCTTCTCGCGGATGATCTCAGTTACCTCATCGCTCTTCTCCATGTATTCGCCGCTGTTGCCGCGCAAGATGATCGCCTCCGGACAGAGCTGCTTCGCCATACGCATGGGCATAGCACTGCGAATACCCATTTTCCTTGCCTCATAGCTGCAACTGGCCACTACACCTCGATCACTATCTGCACCGATCAGCACAGCCTTGCCGATAAGACTCTTATCGTGAAGGCACTCTACGCTCACGAAGAAGCTGTCGAGGTCGAGGTGGAGGACGGTGCGGCTCATGGACAAGTCCGGAATGACGGATTATACGTCATGTTTCGGATGATAAAATAGTCATTACGTTTGACCGCCGGATAATTGGTCAATGAACTGACATCTTATATGGCAATAGTGTCCATCGGCCAAATCAATTGAACGAACCATGAGCACCGCACGCACCTTCTCCGTACCCGCATCGGCACCAATGCCGATCCCAACTGTGCTGCCATTTGGCAACAACCTGAAGCTGTTGCGCAAACGGCGTGGGCGAAGTCAGGAGGAAGTGGCCATTGCCATGGATGTGAAGCGTTCCAGTTGGAGCGGATACGAGAACGGCACCGCCGAGCCACCTTTCGATCTGCTCATGCGAATCAGTAGCTACTTCCGTGTCAGCATCGATCGACTGTTGCGTGAGGATCTGTCGCGCTATGGAGAGCAACAACTTGGCATATTGGAACGTGGTGGTGACGTGGATGTGAACGGCATGAGGCTACGTGTGCTGGCCACCACCGTGGGCGGCGATAACGACGAGAACATCGAGTTGGTGCATGAGCAGGCACGGGCCGGTTACGCCACCGGCTACGCCGATCCTGATTACATCAGCGTGCTGCCCACCTTCCGCATGCCCTTCCTGAGCAAGCAGAAGAAGTACCGCACCTTCCCGATCAATGGCGACAGCATGCCGCCCGTGGCCCACGGCAGTTGGGTGACCGGTGAGTACATCCAGAATTGGGAGATGATCCGTGATGGACAACCATACATCATCGTTACGCGCGCGGAGGGTATCGTCTTCAAAGTGATCTACAATCAGATCAAGGAGAAGGGTTCATTCCTATTGTGCAGCACCAACCCGCTGTACGAGCCCTACGAAGTGCCAGTGGGTGAGATCCTCGAGATCTGGAAGTTCGTGCACTTCATCAGCCACGACCTGCCGGAGCCCAATCTCACTCGCGATGACTTGTCGCGCAACGTGATGGACCTGCGCACCGAGGTGATCCGTTTGCGCACCGCGTTGGAGGGGCAGGGGCGACTGGCGTTCTGAACGGGTCCCGGTCAACTGATCGGTCCATGATCAGCAGCCGGGTGCGTGGAATCAATGTTAAGCCAATGTAAGATCCAGTTGAAACGATCATTACCTTGGCTGCGTTGAATGGGGAAAACACGCGCATTCATGAGAACGTTGTCTGCCATCGTTGTGCTCTTCTTTGCCATAGGTCTGCAAGCCCAAGAAGGTTTGGTGCAGGAGCGCTATCCCAATGGCAAACTGCGCAGCACACAGTATGTGGAAGGAGATCGGGTGCGCTTTGTTACCTACTACGAGAGCGGTCGTGTGAAGGAAATGGGTGGCTTCCATGATGGGCTACGCGATGGCGCTTGGAAGCAGTATGCAGAGAACGGCACCGTATTATGCGAAGCGCTCTTTGATGATGGCAAGCGTCAAGGCAGCTGGATCGTGCGAAACACTGCGGATGCGACCACTGGCCGCCTGCACTTTACGGATGGAACCTTGGCATATGCCGAGCAGCTGGATGCAGAAGGCGAGTTGATCGCCGAGCGGGCTTACTGAATGCAACAAGAGGTCATTTGAACGGCGGCCATTGGCCGCCGTTCTGCTTTTCAATGCGGGCTATCCCTTCTTGAACAAGTTCCCCTTCTCGGCCATGGCCTTGAACTCGATGGCATGGCCATCGGGGTCTTCAATGAAGAGGCTCATCTGCTCACCCACATCGCCCTTCATCACCGTATAGGGTTCTATGAAGAAGGTGACACCGACTTTCTTGAAGCGATCGCGCAATTTCTTCCAGTCGTCCATATCGAGCACGATGCCCCAATGCTCACTGGGCACATGGCTCTTTGGGTTGTACACACGTTTCACGCGTTCCAAGCGCGCAACCTCTTGTATGGTCAATTGGTGACCGAAGAAGTTATAGTCCACCCAGTGGGTGGAGCTGCGGCCCTCAGGGCAACCGAGCAATCCACCATAGAACGCTTTGATGCGTTTCAGATCGGTGGTGGCAAAGGCAATGTGGAATTTTCCTTGGAGCATGACGGAAAAGTAACGAGGCCGCAGGAGGTGAACGGATACAGGATCCAGACTTCCATGAACAGCTTATGGTGCATGTCCTGTACACAAAAACGCCGCCCGTTGAGGGCGGCGTTCCACTATCCGTTCACGGGGTCAATCCTCGTCATCGTCCGCATCTTCATCCGTAGCGGCATCCGCATCGTCATCGGCGTCATCATCCGCGTCGGGTTTGTCGTCATCACCAGCTTCCTCGTCATCCGCACCATCGGCACCTTCAAGACCCTCGGGTGCATCGTCATCATCGCCGGCGGCAGGGCTCGGGCCATCCTCTTGATCAAGGAACTGCTCGATTTCCTCGCGGCTTTCCGGATTGATCTTGATGAGGTACAGGGCCTCAGGTGTGCGCAGCTCGATCACGCGCAATAGGTCGCCCTTTGCGGTAGGGATCGATTTGATGTGGCTGCTGTCGATACCATCAGGATACTGCTCCTGCAGCGTTTCCTTCAGGCCATCGGTAAGGGTGTTGGGAGCGAGTGAGGGTTACATGTCCAAGATGTAGGCGAAGATGAGAGGCGCGACAATAGTAGCATCGCTTTCGATGATGTACTTCGGCGTATCGATGTCAAGTTTACCCCAAGTGATCTTTTCATTGGGCACGGCACCACTATAGCTGCCATAGCTCGTGGTGCTGTCACTGATCTGGCAGAAGTAGCTCCAGAACGGGATGTTGTCCCGTTGCAGGTCCTGGTGCAGCATGGGCACCACGCAAATGGGGAAGTCACCCGCTATTCCGCCACCGATCTGGAAGAAGCCGATACCGTGCTCTCCACAGTTCTGCGTGTACCAGTCGGCCAAGAACATCATGTACTCGATGCCGCTCTTCATCATGCCGGGCTTGCAATCGCCTACAATGCAGTGGCCGGCGAATATGTTGCCCAACGTGCTATCCTCCCAGCCCGGACAAATGATGGGCAGGTTGCGTTCCGCAGCGGCAACCATCCAACTGTCCTTCGGGTCGATCTGGTAGTACTGCTTCAGCACACCACTATTGATCATATCGTAGAAGTACTGATGCGGGAACCGGCGGTTGCCGCTCTTGTCGTCCGACTTCCACAGGTCCACCACGTGCTTCTCCAAGCGACGGAATGCCTCGTGCTCAGGGATGCAGGTGTCCGTCACGCGGTTCATGCCCCGGTCCAAAAGGTCACGTTCCTGTTGCGGTGTCAGATCACGGTAGTTGGGCACCCGTTCGTAGTGATCGTGCGCCACAAGGTTCATCACGTCCTCCTCGAGGTTGGCACCCGTGCAACTGATGATGTCCACTTGTCCTTTGCGGATCATCTCCGCCAGGATCTTGCCAAGTTCAGCCGTGCTCATGGCGCCGGCCAGCGTCACCATCATTTTCTTGCCTGCGGCTTTGTGCGCCTTATAGCCTTTCGCGGCATCCACCAACGCGGCAGCGTTGAAGTGCAGGTAGTGCTTCTCAATGAAGGACGATATCGGACGTGCGTTGCTCATTCGGGTTGTTACGGGGCGAAATATAGACGCGTGATGTGATGCGCAAGTGAGATGTTCAAATGGCGTCGTGGCCACAAGGCGTTCGCTGTGACATCCTTCAGCGCCTGAGCGGACGGTTCACTTCCGCACCAACTCTCCTTGCGGCAGGTAGCCCAGCAGTTCCATCATCCGTTCACTGCTCTGCTCTTCAGCGAAAATCCAATCCACGAGACTTCCGTCGGCGGCGCGGTCCAATAACACGTGCTTCGGTTTCGGGATCAAGCAGTGCTTGATACCGACGAACCCCCGGGA
>CADECG010000183.1:2581-6177 GCA_902825795.1 uncultured Bacteroidota bacterium | reverse complement strand
AAGCGACTTCTCCCCCCTGGGCTCAGGGGCGATCCTCATCCATTTACGGTGACCCCCGTACGATCAGTTTCGTTGAACACCGCACTATTGCGCCAACACTTTGCACATGAACACACCTCTACACGCCGCTCTCCTCCTCACGCTCTGCACCGGCACCGCCACTGCACAAACACTCACCGATGCGAACAGCATCCCTTCCGTTGGGCACACTGAAACACGCACCTACTACAACAGCCCCAACGCATCGGGCTGGGCACTTACCGGCACGGGCAACACATGGGATGCCACTGCTGTAACAACCTTCGGCCTAACGGCTACCGTTGCTTACCGCGCGCCCGGCGACAGTCCATTTGCGGGGCTGTACCCCACCACCACGCTCTGCGCCGAGCGCTACCAGAATATGAACACCGAGTGGCGCCACTACCTGGTGGACGCCGCGCACGCCGAGATGATCGGCATCAGCGCCGAGAACTTCACGGGCGGGCGCACCTATTGCACATACCCCTTCTCCATCGGCAGCACCTTCACCGACGACTGGACCCTCAACGGCAACAACTATAGCGACACGTACACCTATGTGGCTTCCGGGGAAGTGGTAGCGCCTTGGGGCACCATCCCCGATGTGGTGATGTTCGAGACCAGTGGCGGTTTCAGCTACTACCTCTACTTGGCCAACAATCTGTTGGACCCGATCGGCGACTACACGCCTGGCTTCGGCATCAACCTGTGGCAAGTGGAACTAGGCATGGGCATAGCCGATGCGCCCGTGTTGCAGGGTGGTCTGTGGCCGAACCCCACCAGCGACGAGCTTACGCTCTCCTTGCCCCTGCAACATGGCTTCACCTACACCCTGCTGGATGCCAGCGGCAGAGCGGTACGCAGCGGCACCAGCACAAGCGATCGTGCGGTACTCGACGTGCGCAGCTGCACACCCGGCGTGTACCATGTGGTGACAACCGATATGCGCGGGCGCCGCGCCACCGGCAAGCTGGTGGTGAAGTGAAGGCGGGGGCGAGTGCTGCGCCAACCCCGCAGTGGCATACGTTCAAGCCACCGATCGATCTCCCGCTGGCAGGCGAGTTGGCTCCTACCGCTTCACAAAGACCACCGGAAGGATGTGGGGTTCCCCGTCCACCCGCAGTGCATACATGCCCGCAGGTAGTTGGCGCAGGTCCAGTGCACCTCCATCGATAAGTGTGCGACAGACCGTTCGCCCATCAGGACCATGGATGTGCACGGTACGCGTGCCGCTGATGCCGCCGATGCGGAGAACATCCTGCGCCGGGTTGGGGAACACGGTGATCCGTTCGGCCGACACGTCGGGCACTTCGGTGCCCAGTGTGCAGAGGTCATATATCTCGAACTCCGTATCACAGCCCGTGGCGTTGCCATAGATGGCGGGGTTTGGGAGTATGGGAGGCACCACCCGCTCGCAGATGGCCTGAACATGGCAGTACGCGAGCTGCGGGTTGTTCGTCACTTGAAGACTGCCGATGCCCATGGCCCGGTCGAAGGCACTGAGGTCGGTGAGCACGTCGTTGTTATCGATCCAAAGCTTCCCGCAGGTGTCCACGCTCTGGAAGGCGTTGGTGATCGTTACCAGATCCTCGCAGTCGTCGAACAGGAGCCAGCCGCCGACGTAGTCTACGTTATTGAGACCGGCGAACGAGGTAAGCATGGAGTTGGCGCCTACCTCGAGGTTGTTCACCACGGTATCCAACGCAGGCAGGATGTTGAGGTTGATGGCTGACACGTCGTCCAATCCGATCACCAGATCATGCACCACACCGAGCACGGGGAAGGCGTTCGGTGCGGGCAAGTTGGGCGAGCCGAGGAGCAGATGACCATCGATGCGCATGAGCTGCGCAGCACCGGTGAGTTGGTTGGTGCCACCGGTAACGCGGAAGTCGCCACCGACATACTCGAGTTGGTCGGGCAGTGCACCACTGGCATTGCCCATCAATACTTGGAGCTGCCCCATCACGGTGTCCAGATCGTTCAGTCCGCTGAGGCCGAACATCAGCGGGCCACCCCAGATGAGCAAGTCGCCACCGATATGATCGAGGTTGAACAAGCCCGAGACACCTTCTATGCTGTCCACGTACTGCGCCTGTACCGAGCCTCCCACCCGTTGCAGGTTATCGAGCCCGGCGAATGAGCGCCAACGTTGGCAATCGTACACATCCAGATCACCACCAACGTGAGTGAGCGACTGGAAGCCGGTGAAGTCGTACGGGCCCGGGAAGGTGCTTGTGTAACGCAGATCACCCAGGATCACTTCCACGTTGCCGAATGCCGACAGGTCGTCGATGTTGGTTCCGGAGAACACCAGATCGCCGGGCAATGTGTCGCAGTTCGGGAAGTTGGTAGCATAGGTGGCCACATCCGTTTGGGAGGTGATCAGCACATCGCCGGTGGGGCATTGGGCGAACAACATTGCGTGCGCGAGCAGGCCAAGACCGATCAGGACTGCGCGGGGGTGAAATGGATGGTGCTTCATCGGCGGTAAGACGGGTTGCAATGGACCGGTTGCCTTCAACCGGATAACTGATTCGTTCGGTGCATTCATTAGTGAACGTTGATACACATGACCAAGGCGAACATGGATGCCTCCAAACGGGGCGGGGTTTATAATGCTCTTCGAGCGGGAGTTTGGGAGTGGCAGCAATGTGTCCATGAAAGGATCCGCGCACTGGCACTGCGCATCGTGCATGCAACATGGGTAGGCGGCCAATGTTTCATAGAGCCGAAGGCACACTACCATTGGGCACGCGGCGAAGCCAGGCGTCGGCAGAGTGTTACCGCTAGGGGCCGCAGGGATCCATGGCACCCAGTGCCTCAGGCCCGACTAGTCGCGGTAGGGCCAGATACCCAAAGCACTTCGACACGCGCCATCCCTTGTCGAGCCCGGGGCGGGCCACGCGAGTCTCAACACTGAAGTATGACGTGATCACGTATGATCGAATGACGAGAACCAGGGAATACGAGGATCCACCTAAGCGCCGGTCGATTCACTCTACGGTCACCTTCTGCGAAACGACATGGTCTGTGAAGAGGACACGTATGACATACGTCCCGTGCGCAAGCCCATGTAGCGGAAGGACGATCCGGCCCGTGCGTTCCGAGCTCCGAAGGACCTCTCTACCAGTGCCATCAAGAAGCCGTACTTCCGAAAAGGGTTCCACGGCCTCAAGCGTCACGGAACCCAAAGCCGGGTTCGGGAATACGCTGATCACCTGAGATACTCCATACTCTGAGATCCCTGACGCGATCGTATTGATACACACTTTCCAATAGCTGTTGTTCGATGGGCTGAACTCCTGAACGTTACTGCCGTTCAGTGAACCGGTGATCACCAACTCCGGTTTCCCGTCACCGGTCATATCCTGCAGCGTCCAGTTCTCGCTGCCATTGTCCCCGCTGCTCGCGCTGGTGGACGCGCTGATGTAGTACCCGTGTGTTACACCATTGTCCAGGTAGCCGCCGGTGGGCAGGCCCCAGTTCATCGGTGAGGTGTCGAACCCCGAGCCATTGTTCTGGTACACTTTCCAATAGCTGTTGTTCGATGGGCTGAACTCCTGAACGTTACTGCCGTT
>CADECG010000183.1:0-2481 GCA_902825795.1 uncultured Bacteroidota bacterium | reverse complement strand
AGTACCCGTGTGTTACACCATTGTCCAGGTAGCCGCCGGTGGGCAGGCCCCAGTTGGTGGCTGTGGTGGAAAATCCTTGTGCTCCGACCTGATCGGGGAGGACAGCGCCAATGATGCCGATAGCGACCGCAAGGAGCGAGTGGTGGGCTCTCATTTGTTAAGGTCTTTAGGGGTCATTGTGCCACGACGCGCGTGATCGACGACACCCCGTTCCGTTCCAGGCGGACGAGATACACACCTGCCGAGGTGGGGACCCAGTCCAGCGCCGTTGTTCCCATCGCCAATGCCTTGAACGACTGTTGATGCACCCAGCGTCCGGTGGCATCAAGGACGCTGACTTCAGTTGGGCCATGCACCGCACGCGACAAGTACAATTCCGCAGGTCGCCCAATCCCTGGGACCCGAGCGCTCCAATCAGAGGCTTCGAGTGCCGCTTCCACAATGCCGATACCCCCACCCAATTCCTGGACACAGATCGTGAAGGTGCTGGTCTGCTGCTCATCAGGTCCGGCATGATGCACCGCAACATGATAGGTGTTCCCGATAACGATCCCCTGGAACGTAAGCACCTCGGTGCCTCCCTTGCCCGTGGCATGGGCGCAAGAGAGCTGGGACATGGACGAACATCCGGAAGTATAGAACAGGTTCACCACGGCGTCGTACCCCGAGAGCGTGTTGCCATCCCCATCCACGGTGATCTGCACATCCCCGCTCGTTGCCGTGAACGAAAACCACACTTCATCATTCGAGTCGAAGTTCCCCTGACATCCGATCCCGGAGAATCCGCCGGTCGCCCACTCCGCATCGCCATTTACCGGGACACAGTTCGGTTGCATGGTGAGGGGTTGCGCACCATCACACGCATCGTTCGGCGGCGGACCGTGAACGCAGATCTGAAATGTACTGGTCGAGGGGATAGCGGTTTGATAGTGATAGATCCGGATGAGATAATCGTCCCCCACGGTCAGGTCGTCGAAAACCAAAAACTCATCGCCACCGTTGGCCGTTTCGTCCGCACAACCAACGCTGTTCTGATCGGTGCATGGGGGTATCCACATCTCAACCACCGCATCGAAGCCGGAACTACCGAACACTTCGATGATCGCCACCTCGTTGGTCGCGGTGAACTGATACCACACATCATCATTGGGATCACCGGCACATGCGTCCGAATAGGATTGGGTCGCACCATCGGTCGAACCCGAGGTTGGCATGCACACGCTCGTCATCGCAATGATCGTAGGTGAACCACAGAGGTTGTTCACCGGTCCGCCGGCATGGAGATCATGCATGGCCAACGTCATGCCCAGCGTGGCCAGTAAGTAGTAGTGTGGTCTCATTCGCGCTATCGGTTCAGTGTTGTGCGGCCAATGTAATCCGGCTGCGCCATATGGTACTACCATTTTCGAAGGGGTGTCGGAACTGACCATCGGAAAACTCGGCACCTGATCATGTATCCGGAGCCGCAGCACCTGATGCATTGCTTGAAGGAGAAAAACAACCCCACCACACCCAAAGCGCGTGCTTGATGTTCGGGTGATCACCGCCGATCGCGGTCAGCGCTTCACCACGCGCTCATGCACCATCAGTCCTTTCACACGCGCCCGCAGCAAGTAGGTGCCCGACTGCAAGCCTGACAAGTCGAGGCGGTCGGTGTGTTGAAGGGCCATCAGCGTGCGGCCGTGCAGATCGAATAGCCACAGTGCTTCCACCGCGCGATCCAAGAGCAGGAGCCCTTCTGTCGGCACAGGGTAGATAGTGAGCGTCGGCAAGGATGCTTCGTGCGTGGCCGTGGCCAGCGCGCAACCCACGAGCGTTGGCACCTCGCGCTGCAACATGTCGCCCACGCCCAGGTTCCCATGGTCGTTGCCGCCCCAACTCCATACGCTGCTATCGGCGCGCAGGCTGGCGCTGCTGTAATAGCCGGCGCTCACCGCCGCGCTGCCCACACCGTTGGGCAGGCTCTGCGGGCTGTTGTAATTCCACGTGTTGTTGTTCAGACCCAATTGACCGAAGTAATTGAAACCCCAGCCCCACAAACTTCCATCGGTGCGTTGCGCAAGGGTGTGCGCATCGCCGCAGGCCACTTTCTCCCACAAGGTGCCCGTGCCGATCTGCTGCGGCACCGGGTGGTAGCCCGCCAACACGCCGAGGCCCAGCTGCCCGCTATCGTTGCCGCCCCAGCCCCACAGCGTGTTGTCTCCCTTGATCGCAAAAGAGAAATAGCGGCCCGTTGCGATGCTGCGCCAGTTGGTGGCCGAGCCCACATGCGTGGGCACCAGCTTGTTCTGGTTGTCGTTGAAGAAACCGAGTTGGTAATAGTTGTTGAGGCCCCAACTGTACAAACTGCTATCGCCCTTCAGCGCCAGGCAGTGGTTCTCCGTGGTGTTGATCTGCCACCAATCGGTATCCGTACCCACTTGCGTGGGCATGTGCACTTCTACCACATTTCCCAGACCCAACTGCCCGTAGGTGTTTTAC
>CADECG010000182.1:4100-6314 GCA_902825795.1 uncultured Bacteroidota bacterium | reverse complement strand
TTGTTGAGCGATCACGTGTTCGATAGCTACTACACCGGTGATGTGAAGGAAGAAGATGCACAAGCCGCGCGTGGCTACCAGCACCGCAGCATCGATGAGATGAGCGAGTTCATCGCCAACAACCGCCACATGCCCACCATCCAAGGACGCAAAGCGTGGGAACAACAAGGAGGCTTCATTGTGGACGACTTGAACACGCAGCTTTGGGTCACGGTGGAGGAACAAGCGCTCCACATCAAGGAACTGAACGAGCGTATGGAACTGCTCCAGAAGTATTTGATCGATAAGCGACTGGCTGAAATGCAACGGTAGGTTCTGCGTTCATATCCTCCGCTTCGATGCGGAATGAAGAAGAGCCACTCAAGAGTGGCTCTTCTTCATTCCGGCCTGGCCGTAATTTGGCGGGCATGTTCATCGCGCGTTGGTCCGCCGTGGTAGTGATGCTGGCACAGGTAGGTGTCGGCGCAGGAAGTGCGCCGACCAGCGAACCCGCACATTGGGAGTTCGGTTTCAGTTTGGCGACCGGCATGAACAACCAATTGTACACCTGCTTTTTGGTGAAGATCCACGAGGACAGTGTGATCAGCAGGGAGTTGATCACCGCTGAGCAATTCATCCTTCAGGCCAAGGGCCTTGTGAAGAGCAAAGCGAACCCGGCGGGTGCTGATCTCTTCCGGGAACATGGTATTGAGCTGTGCTCCCAGGAGCAAGTCAGTTCGGTGCAGGAGCAGATCGATGCGTGCGATCCGTTCGCCACGGTCTGGAAGCTCCGTTTCCAGGAATGGCCGTTCAAGGAACAAGGCGGTGCACATGAGCCCGGATGGGCCGAAACGCCCTTGTGCCCCAGCGAACGCCAGATGTTCCTGCTGCTCGAGTTCGGCATGCACCACCACCTCGACGTCGTGCACGGTGCTTCGGCTTTCATCCTGCTCAAGAGCGTCCGCGACCCGGAATGGGTGGCCAACTACACCCAGGGTCTATGAGCCATGATGCCACCAATGCCTTGCGCGACCTTCTGTTGAAAGGGGATCGCGGGGCGCTCGCCCGGGCCATAACCCTTATCGAGAGTCTTGCCGGAGCACAACAACAGCAAGGAAGGGATCTCATCGATTCGCTGGCACCGGCGACGGAGAACGGTCTCCGGATCGGGATAACCGGTATTCCCGGTGTAGGCAAAAGCACCATGATCGATGTATTGGGCATGCACTTGATCGGTCAAGGACATCGGGTTGCCGTGCTGGCCATCGACCCCAGCAGCGTTCGCAGCGGCGGCAGTATTCTGGGCGACAAAACGCGCATGGACCGCTTGGCCGTGAACGATGCGGCCTTCATAAGACCCACGGCTACAGGCGGAACTTTGGGTGGCGTAGCGCGCTGTACGCGGGAAGCAATACTGCTGTGCGAGGCTGCCGGTTATGACAGGGTGATCATTGAAACGGTGGGCGTTGGACAGAGCGAATTGGCGGTGGATCGCATGACCGACATCAACATCCTGTTGATGATCGCCGGTGCGGGTGATGAATTGCAGGGCATCAAGCGCGGCATCATGGAAACCGCCGACGTGGTGGTGTTGAACAAATGCGATGGTCCCTCGAAAAACGCATGCATGAACGCTCGCAACGATCTGCAGCACGCCATTCAATTGCTTCCTGCCAGAGCGAACGGACGTCACCCACAAGTGCTGCTGTGCAGCGCGCTGGAGGGAAAGGGTATTCCGGAACTCGTGGAACATCTCGAGCAACTGGCCACCTTGGACAAGTCCAGCGGCGCTTTCACTGAGCGGCGCAAGAGCCAACAACTCGATCGTCTGCGCAGTGCGGTTGAACAACAATTACTCGAGGCTTTCTCGCGCGATGAACGCCTGTTGGAACTCAGAGCGGACCTGGAGCAGAAAGTCTTGAAGAGCGAGCTCAGCCCCAGCCGGGCCGCCGATCAACTTATTGCCCGGTTCAGAACAACCGACGTACCTCCTCGCGAATGACCAATTGCGCCTCGTCGCTGGGCGTATGGCTGAGCTTGCTGATGGTTTCGAAGATCTGCTGGCTCAATACGGTACCCGAGGTGTCATCGCCGCACTGTTGGTAGGCGATGTTGATGATGCGGATGGTTTCCTCCTTGGCCTGTCGCACCTTGCTCCAAGCACGGTCGCTCACGAAGATCTGCTGTGTGATGTTGTGCTCGAATTCCTCGCGCACAGTGGCGGTCAACTCGCTC
>CADECG010000182.1:0-4090 GCA_902825795.1 uncultured Bacteroidota bacterium | reverse complement strand
CTGCAGCATGCGGCTGGTCATGTTGCCCCTGTGCACACGCACCACCAACGGCCCGGGTTTGATACGCTCCAGAAAGAGCGTAAGTCGCTCATAGGCCTGAAGTCGCACCGGAAGGAGTTGCTTGTGGTCCTCTTTCTTGATGTCGGCCAAGTGCAGGTTGTTCGCCTCTGCCGTCCGCCCACCAAGGAACTGGCGTATGAGGTAGAAGGCAGTGAGGAACACCACCACGCTGGGCAGCAGCACCAGCAGTATTTGGAACAGTTTGTCTCCCATCGTTCAAAAACCTGTTGACGAATATCGGTACAGCGACCCTTGTCCACCGGAACGCGGAAATGGCTTGGTTAGTTTTGGCCACGAGTAACAAGTCCGTCTCCATGTGCCCGTATAGGAGTGGTTCGGCCCCATGAACGGGTCCCCGCGCCACGGATCCTGGTCCTACGGGTTCATCGTATCAACCTCAGCGCCGGAACCAACCAATGCACCTATCCCCCACTGTTCAAGGCATCTCGGAACCAGCTACGTTGTTGATGGCCCGCCGATGCCGCGAGTTGAAGGCCCAAGGCAAGGATGTGATCGACCTCAGCCTCGGAGAGCCTGATCACGCGCCACCCGCATTCGCGATAAAGGCCGCGGAAGAAGCGCTGAATGGCAACTGGCACAAATACCCGCCAGTGAACGGCTACCTCGATGTGCGTGAGGCCATTGCCCGCAAATTCAAGCGCGACAACGGCTTGGACTATTCCGCCGACCAGATCGTGGTGAGCACCGGCGCGAAACAGGCCATCATGAACGTTGTGCTGAGCCTCATCGGCCCGGGCGATGAAGTGGTGATACCGGCCCCTTTCTGGGTAACGTATGCGGAACAAGTGAAAATGGCCGGTGGGAAACCGGTGATCGTACACAGTTCCTTGGAAGAGGATTGGAAAGCGCCGATCGACCGGATCGCAGCCGCCATCACACCAAGAACACGGCTGCTCATGTTCAGCAGCCCCTGCAACCCCAGCGGCAGCGTGCTTACGGCCGATGAACTGAGGGCCTTGGCCGATGTGGTGGCCCAGCATCCGGAACTGTACGTGATCAGCGACGAGATCTACGAGCACATCGTGTTCGATGGTACCCACCGTTCGTTCGCCGCATTGCCGGGCATGTACGAGCGCACGATCACGGTGAACGGATTGAGCAAGGCGTTCGCCCTTACGGGTTGGCGCGTGGGCTACATCGGCGCACCGGCGTGGATCGCCAAAGCCTGCAACACGGTGCAGGGGCAGTTCACCAGCGGCACCAACAGTATCGCCCAACGCGTTGCTTTGGCCTGCATGGAAGCCGATCCGGCACAATTGGGCCCTATGCGTTCAGACTTCCTTCGCCGTCGTGATCTGGTGCTCGAAGGTTTGAAAACGATACCCGGCTGGCGCTGCAACGTGCCCCAAGGTGCATTCTACGTACTCCCGGATGTGCGCTCGAGCTTCAACGGAAGCACTGTGAGGAACAGCGTGGACCTTAGCCTCTATCTGTTGGATGCGGCCGGGGTGAGCCTCGTGGAAGGTGACAGCTTCGGTGCACCCGGCACGGTACGCATCAGTTACGCCACCAGCGATGCCAACCTTACCAACGCCATTGGCCGCATAGCCAAGGCGATCGCCGGACTGAAGTGAATGAACACAAAGCGGCCATCCTGCTGAGTTGATGAACCAGCCGACCCATCAGCACGAAACGAATGCGCACACCTGAACAACTGATCGACGGCATGAATGGGCTCACCGCCTTGGTGGTGGGCGATGTGATGGTGGATGCCTACCTCTGGGGGCGCGTGGACCGCATCAGTCCGGAAGCGCCAGTGCCGGTGGTGCGCGTTACCGATCGTAGTGCCCGCTTGGGCGGTGCAGCCAACGTGGCGTTGAACGTTCATGCACTGGGTGCAACGCCGATCGTGCTGAGCAGCGTGGGCGCGGACGATGAAAGTGCCCGTCTTCAGCATTTGTTCAAACAGGCCGGTCTTGCGACCGAAGGCCTCGTTTCCTCGCCACTTCGGCACACCACCGTGAAGACCCGTGTGATCAGCGGCCACCAGCACATTGTGCGCGTGGATGACGAAATGGACAGCGACCTGAGTGCCGCCGATGCCGATGCGCTGATCGCACGCGCGGAGGCGCTCTTCGCAAGCCGGAAGCCCGATGTGGTGATCCTGGAGGATTACGACAAAGGCGTATTGACCGACCGCACCATACCTGCCCTGATCGCATTGGCCAAACGGAACAACGTGCCTGTGGCCGTGGATCCCAAGAAGCGGAATTTCTTCACCTACAAGGGCGTAGACCTCTTCAAGCCGAACTTGAAGGAATTGCGGGAGGGATTGAAGTTGGAGATCCGTTCCGGTGACCTGGAACAGGTAAAGGCTTCCGTGGTCCAGTTGGAAAATGTGTTGGGCAACGGCATCTCGCTCATCACACTCAGTGAACACGGTGTGTATGCGCACAAGGGCACCGAGGAACATGCCCTGGATGCCCACACACGCGAGATAGCGGATGTGAGCGGTGCGGGTGATACGGTGATCGCGGTTGCTGCATTGTGTCTTGCACAGCGCAGCGGCTTGCGCGAACTGGCCGCGTTGAGCAATCTGGCCGGCGGCTTGGTGTGCGAACATGTTGGCGTGATGCCGATCGCGCCTGACGAACTGCTTGCCGAAACCAAGCGCCTTGGTTCCGCATTATGAGCGTAACCCCTTACTCCGACAGGGCCTCCAAGCGGGAGCAGGTCGAACACATGTTCGACAGCATTTCGCCCAAGTACGACCTGCTGAACCGTGTGCTCTCCATGGGCGTGGACCAGTCGTGGCGACGTGCAACGATAGCAGCCGTTGCGGCCGAGCCCGTAACACACATGCTCGATGTGGCCACAGGCACAGCTGATATGGCCATCATGGCCGCACGCCACAATGCTGCCAAGCGGATCACCGGCGTGGACATCAGCGCCGGTATGCTCGACTTCGGTCGAAAGAAAGTGGCCGACGCGGGCTTGGCCGAACGCATCACGCTACAACAGGCCGATAGCGAAGCGCTGCCCTTTGCCGACGGAACGTTCGACGCAACTACCGTGGCGTTCGGAGCGCGCAACTTCGAACACCTTGCCAAGGGCCTCGCTGAAATGCAGCGCGTGCTCCGGCCCGGCGGCCGCATTTTCGTCCTTGAATTCTCGCAGGCGCGCGGACTGCTGCGCCCGTTGTTCCGGTTCTACTTCCACCGGGTAATGCCCGCCATCGGCAAGTTGGTGAGCAAAGACAGCGCAGCGTACACCTACCTGCCGAAAAGCGTGGACGCCTTTCCGGATGGCGAAGCGTTCATGAACGTGATGCGCGAAGCCGGTTTCAAGAATGCCGTTGCCAAGCGGTTCACCGGCGGGATCGCAACATTGTACAGCGGAAGGAAATGATCGGAGGCATGCTGCGTTCAAGGCCTAACTTTCCCACCGCGATGCACTTGCGCGTTAAGCGAACCCTTCCGGCTATGGCCCTGCTATGCAGTGCGTTCGTTGCTTCCCCCGCACTCGGCCAAGGGCGGATCGTTACACAGAACCTGCCGAATTTCGACCTGCACAGGTTCCACTTCGGCTTCCTGCTCAGCTACAACAACAGCGACTTCCACATGAGGATGAAGCCCGGCGCCTTGGCAACGGATAGTCTTCTGGCCGTCGACCACATACGTGCTCCCGGCTTCAACCTGGGTATTGTTGCTTCTTACAACATGAGCGACAACTTCAGCCTTCGCTTCCTGCCGACATTGAGCTTCCAGGACCGCGTGCTGCAGTACGACTTTCTGCGGCAGGATAGCACCGTGGCCGATTTCGACAAACCCGTGGAAAGCACCTACCTCGAGTTCCCGTTGCATGTGAAATTCCGCAGCAACCGCATCAACAACTTCGCTGTGTACATGTTCGCGGGTGGCAAAATGAGCATCGACATGGCCAGCAAAAAGGACGTGAACAATGCCATCGACGACGAGGTGGTGGTGAAACTGGAGAAGTACGATTACAGCGTGGATATGGGTGCTGGCGTGGACATGTTCCTCCCCTATTTCAAATTTGGTATCGAATT
>CADECG010000181.1 GCA_902825795.1 uncultured Bacteroidota bacterium | reverse complement strand
ATGTCAGACCAACTGCACATTGCCCTGGAGGTCGTGTAGAAACCCCGGATCCATGCCGAGCGAAAGCACAACCGGATCACCAACATGATCATGGCACTCGCTATAGAAGAAGGCCGGTTTGGGGCACTGGAATGTCAGGGTATATGCAGCGCGCACCGCAATGGCCGCATCTGCGACGCGTCCATCAGCGTAGAGTCCCGAAGGCAGGTCCACGGAAACAATGGGTGCCTTGGAATAGTTCATCAAGTCAACAGCGGCATGCACCGATCCCTGAAGCGGTTTGTTCAGGCCTGTGCCGAACAACGCATCCACAATGATCCGCCCTGGTTCAAAGCTCTGTATTAGCTCAGCAAAGCCGTTTTCCGCATTCACATTGATAGTTGGAAGTCCCGGTGGCAGCCTCTGGAGGTTCATCTCGCGATCATGTGAGACCGCTCCTTCACCGACCACAAACACCCTAACGGTGCGTCCAACGCCATATAGCATTCGAGCGATGGCAAGCCCATCGCCGCCGTTGTTCCCTGGACCGCAGAAGACTTCATAGCGCGCCACTTGGGCTCCACCCAAAAGTTGCTGTTCATGTTCTAGAAGCCAGCCAACACATGCCCTTGCCGCACGTTCCATGAGGTCGATGGACGTGATTGCCTCATGCCGTATGGTGTGCTGATCCGCAGCGAGCATCTGATCGGCTTGAAGGATCGGTATCATGCTGCCCAAGTTATGCCTACCCTAAAAAGCAAAAACCCCTCGGCTTACGCCGAGGGGTCCATTAGCTATTACTTCTGCTTACTGGAAGTAGAAGTTGATGCCTACGCTACCGCCGGTAACACCGGTGTCGATACCGAAGTCGAACTCCTTGGTGCCGCCATCAACCGTGGTGGTAACCACGCTGGTACCGTCCCATGTCTCGCTCGTGTTGCTCGTGTGTCCCGTGCTGCTGAGCATGAGCCCCCAAGTGTACTCACCGCTCAAGCTCACCTTCGGAGCGCAGAACCACTCAACGCCTACGAAAGCGCCTACACCGAAACCGAAGGTGCTACCACCTTTCGACTCAGTAACGCGACCCGACACCGGGTTGTCAGCGCTTGCTGCGTTACCATACTCATACTTCGTGTTGCTGCTACCGAAAGCCAAGTAAGCCTCAGCACCATAAACACCCACAACGCGGGTGCTACCAACACGATTCTCCATGCCAACGCCCAACACCAAGTTGAACTGGCTGTTCTTCGTCACGTCATCAACGAGCGTACCGGCAGCTGCGTTCGGGTCCGTGCTAGGAACCAGATCGGTGTCCTTCTGGTTGCCGAAACCGATGCGCACCTTAGCGCGCAGTGCCTTGTTGGCAGCCGTCAGCTTCTTGCCTTGGATCGCGAACCATGGGTTCGCCCACGTCAGGCCACCTCCAATGTTGTTACCGGCGGTGCCGTTGAACAGGTTTCCACCGTAGTTGAGCAGTGGATTAGCATCGAATGTGAGGCCCCAATCGCCGTCTTGGGACAGCCAATTCTCACCCTTAGCGGAAGTGATCTCGCCGGTTTGGGCGATAGCAGCAGAGCTAAGGAGTGCTGCGGTGAACAGTACAGTCTTTCTCATGTTGAACGTTTTGGTTTGACGTGTTGTGACTTGATTCTTGGTTTGTGGTATTCCGACCAAAAGTAGATTTCGGCGGCGGCAAACTTATACACGAAGGCTCCGGTTATCAACAGGTAGATCGTGAAATGCGATCCCTTCATGCTCCATTCGTCGCCCCAAAGAACTCCCTTGTCCGAAAATCGGGGCGAATATAGGATTCACCTGATTCATCCATCGCGGATCAAAGCACCCTGTTCTCGAGCATCGGAACAAAGCGGAACAGCCCGTGGTCTTCAACGGAGTGCGCACCCTTCCCATCGGGCCGAATAAGCAACATGCGCTGATCATCCCCAACGCCTACCGGGATAACCATCCGTCCGTCCGGTTTCAACTGGTCCAACAATGCTTGGGGCACTTCAGGTGCGCCACAAGTGACCAGTACCCGGTCAAAAGGCGCGAACTGCGCCAGGCCCTTGAACCCGTCACCGAATACAAGCAGTGCCCTGTACCTCATTCGCTCCAACCTTAACCGGGTAGCCAAGTGCAATGGTTTGTGCCGCTCGACCGAATGGACCTTTGCCCCTAAGGTGCAAAGCACCGCTGTCTGGTAGCCACTTCCGGTGCCTATCTCAAGCACTTTCATTCCGGACGAAACGTCCAGCAATTGTGTTTGGAATGCTACTGTATAGGGTTGCGAGATGGTCTGTCCACTTCCAATTGGGAATGGCTTGTCCTCGTAAGCGAACCGTTCGAAAGCCGTGTCATCGAAAAAGGCATGGCGCGGGATACTGCCGATGGCTGCGAGCACCCGCTGGTCGGATATGCCCTTGCCCTCCAAGCTGGAAACGAGTTGTCTTCGAAGACCCTTGTATTTGTATGTATCACCGACCATGGTCGCCAAAATTGCCGCATCCCGCCTAAGGTGGGCGCGGATCCTTCCGGTTACTTTCGCAACCCTTTTTCAACACCCCTCCTATATCATGGGCGATCGGTTGCGCGTCGGAGTTCTGGGTGCAGGTCACCTTGGGCGCATTCATGTGCAGCAATGGAAAGAGGTTGCCGGTGCCGTGGTCGTGGGTTTGTATGACCCGCATCCGGAAAAGCGCGATGCCGTTGGTCGTGAATTCGACGTCCCCGTTTTTGAGGATCATCTATCGTTGATGTCCGGCTGCGACGTTGTGGATGTTGTGACGCCGACGATCAGTCACTATCAATGCGCTGCTGACGCGATCTCAGCCGGAAAGCATGTGTTCGTTGAGAAGCCCATTACTCACACGCTGGGTGAGGCAGTTGACTTGATGGAGTTGGCCAACAAGGCCGGTGTGATCACCCAGGTCGGACATGTGGAGCGGTTCAACCCCGCCTTCTTGCAAGCAAGGCCATGGATCGTCGATCCGATGTTCATTGAGTCGCACCGTCTTGCTGAATTCCAGCCACGCGGTACTGATGTGCCGGTTGTATTGGACCTGATGATCCATGATCTGGACATTGTGCTCAGTGTGGTGCATAGCGCTGTTGTAGATGTTCGCGCAAGCGGGGTGGCAGTTCTGAGCGACTCGCCCGATATCTGCAATGCACGCATCGAATTCGAGAACGGCTGCGTCGCGAACCTTACTGCCAGCCGGATCAGTTTGAAGAAGATGCGGAAGAGCCGCTTTTTCCAGCGCGATGCCTACATCGCCGTTGATATGTTGGCCAAGTCCGCTGAATTGGTGAAAATGAAGTCGGTTGTGGGCGAGCCAGATCCTTTCGCCATGACAATAGACCTCGGCGAGCGCGGATTGCGAGAGATCGGGTTCGAGCGACCGGTTATTACGGCATCCAATGCGATACGTGATGAGCTCAGCGCGTTCGTGAAAGCCGTTCGTGGGAACCGACCGAGCGAGGTAACGCTGTTGGATGGGTATCGGGCGCTTGAATTGGCCCACCGGGTGCTTGGTGCGATGAAGACAAGGACCCTTGCATGAAGGCACATACTAAACGGCCTCGGGCCTTCGTTCACGCACGTACAACGATGGTCAGACCGGTACTCTTCGGTTCAATACTGCTTTTGTCCTTGTCCGCCTGCAAGGAGGGCGATAAGGTGCCGGGATATGTCGATCTGACGAACTTCACTGTGCAGGCCGCTGCGGGTGAAGGGAGCAGCAGCAGCAACATTCCGCACGCTTGGGCCTACGCACAGGACCAGTTGCTCGGTGTTTGGGAAGCGGGGTCTGAGATACCGGTGCTTGCTGCCGGAAGTGTTCAACTGAAGTTGATAGCCGGGGTGGAGCGCAACGGTAGCAACGCCGACCTTGTGCAGTATCCTTTCTATAATACGTGGGCATCCACAATAAACTTGGTTCCTGGTCAGCGGACTCCCGTGCAGCCAGCGTTCGAGTACTATCCCGACCTGTCATTCTGGATCGCCGACTTCAGTGATATCGAGATCCCCTTCACGTTCGATGTCGAGAGCGACACCGACATGATCCATTGGGACGCTGCGAGCCACCCTGACGATGTGATGCCCGGTGAGGGCAGCGCAGCAGCGTTCTTTTTGGACGAGGACCATCCGCGCATGAAAGGCATTGCATATGAATCCGCCGATCTGTCCGGTTCCGGTAATACTTGGTTAGAACTCAACTACCGATCCGATCACCGCATGCTGGTGGGGGTGATCTATTCGGTCGGCGGCCTCACCGTGGATGAGCCGTATCTGTACATCGCACCTACCATACGCACTGATGGGGGTATGCCTTGGAAGAAAATACACGTTGACCTTACCCCCTACACCAATAACCCGATCACAACGGATCGGAAATTCTACATATCGGCCCTCTTGGGCGCCGGGGATACAAATGCGCGCTTTTGGATCGATAACGTGAAACTGGTGCGTCCATGAGCCACGGTGTCACGATATCTCGGCCTTACCGCATGAACAAGCGGTCCCAAGTGTTGCGCTATATCGTTGCGGATCTGCTGGGTGCGGCAACGGCTTGGACCCTTTTCTGGATCTACCGGAAGCTTGAACTCGAACCGGCGAAATTCCAGTACGACATTCCCTTGACCTTCGACGGTAACTTCTTTAAGGGGCTGGTCCTCATCCCGCTCTTCTGGTTCGGCCTGTACACCCTGATCGGTGGCTACACCGACATCTATCGCCGGTTCAGGACGAAGGAACTCGGACAAACGATGCTCATCTCCATCATCGGTGTATCCGTGATCTTCTTCACCCTGCTCCTTGACGATCAAGTGGTGGACTACTTCAGGTCCTTCCTTGCGCTCTTCCTCCTGCATTTCGGCATCACGTTCATGCTGCGGTTCTGGCTCACAAGCCGAACCGTTGCTCGGGTTCATGACCGGCGATATGGGTTCAACACCATTCTCGTCGGTGGTAACGAACGGGCGCTCGCCATCTACAACGAGATCGAATCCATGCCCAAGAGTCCGGGCAATCGCTTCATCGGCTTCGCCCAAGTGAACGGCAGCGATCAACAATTGACGTCAGTCGGTTTGGCGCGATTGGGAAAGATCCACGAACTCTCACAACTCATCCCTCAGCACGAGGTGGAAGAAGTGATCATCGCTGTGGAAAGCGGCGAGCACGAGCACATCAGCCGCATCCTGAACGAAGTGGAAGGAACCGGGGTGCGCACGAAGATCATTCCGGATATGTACGATATCCTCAGTGGCAGCGTGAAAATGACCAGCATCTTCGGGACGCCATTGATCGAGGTGAACCCGCAGATCATGCCTGCCTGGCAGTTCAGCTTGAAGCGCGCTGTGGATGTGCTGCTGAGCGCGATCGCCCTTCTCCTGCTGCTGCTGCCCATGGCCATTATCGGGGTAGTCGTAAAGCTGTCCTCACCTGGTCCCGTTTTCTTCACGCAGGAGAGGATCGGCCGGTTCGGCAAGCCCTTCCGCATCATCAAATTCAGGAGCATGATGCACAAGGCCGAACCCAACGGCCCGCAATTGAGCAGTTCCAACGACCCGCGTATCCTGCCGTTCGGAAGGTTCCTGCGTCGGACCCGGTTGGACGAGCTTCCGCAATTCTGGAACGTGATAAAAGGCGACATGAGCTTGGTGGGCCCCCGTCCGGAACGCCAGCACTTCATTGACGAGATCACACGAAGCGCCCCCCACTACCGCCACTTGCACAAAGTGCGGCCCGGTATCACAAGTTGGGGACAGGTCAAATTCGGGTATGCCGAGAACGTGGATCAAATGGTCCGCCGGCTCAAGTACGACATCCTGTACATCGAGAACATGAGCTTGGCCGTGGACCTGAAGATCATGGCCTATACGGTGCTCATCATTCTCAAGGGCGACGGCAAGTAGACGGCGTGCACCCGCACCCCATACATTGCCGCACCTTCCTTCGCAGCATGAACATTTCCATTATCGGTGCCGGCCAGATGGGCAACGGCATCGCTCACGTCTTCGCACAAGCGGGTCATAGCGTTACGTTGGTCGACCTCAGCCCGACCAACTTGGAAAAGGCGCTCGCCACGATCGGGAAGAACCTGGACCGGCAAGTGACCAAAGGAACGCTCACGGCCGAACAGAAAGCCGTAACGCTGCAGAACATCATTGCCACCAGTACCATGGCAGACGGCGTGAAGAACGCCGAACTGGTAGTGGAAGCCGCCACGGAAAACGTGGACCTGAAACTGCGCATCTTCAAAGAACTTGATGCGCATGCCCCGGCCAGTTGCATTCTGGGAACGAATACGAGCAGCATCAGCATTACTCGAATAGCGGCAGCCACGCAGCGCCCGGCGCAGGTGATCGGTATGCACTTCATGAACCCGGTCCCCGTGATGAAGTTGGTGGAGGTGATCCGCGGTTACAATACGAGCGACGCCGTTACCAAGGCGGTGATGGACCTTAGCACAGCGATCGGCAAAGTT
>CADECG010000180.1 GCA_902825795.1 uncultured Bacteroidota bacterium | reverse complement strand
GCGGTGTCGTCGCAGATGGGCACGCCGAGGTTATCGATACTGAGTTCCGGTGTCGTTACGATGAACGGCATGTCGGTGGTGTCGGTGCAACCGAACGTAGTGTTCACGTACTGTACCAAGTAGTTGCCTTCGCCCAAGAGCATCGGTGTGAATTCATCGGTCTGCACACCGTTGATCCAGATGCTGCTGCCGACACCTTCATAGTTGTCGCCGAAGAGCGTCACCGGTTCGGCCATGCTGGCGCAATAGCTGGTGGCCAGGTTCAGCATGTAGTGGGCCGGTGGTTGGTACAATTCGTAGTAGCGCAACCCTTGCTGACACGGCGGCAAAGCGTGCACCCATGTGCGGAACACCGCATCGCCGAACATGCTCAGGTTGCTGGTCCCGCGTCCGTAATCGTAATACACCCAGTTGGCGCCGAAGCTGGTCATCTGGTGGAAGTCGTGCTGCGCGGTGATCAGCAGCGTGTACATGGAATCGCTGTACACCGGCACGTTGCCGCCGATCGCGAATGTGATCCACGCCGTATCGGGTATTGCGTTGGTGGGCAGAACGCCATCGTGCAGCAGCACCGTGTCGGGCGCTACCCCGGCGTACAGTCGCAGGCGGAGGGTGTTCGGAAGGCTGTCGTGCACGTAGAGTTCTACGGCGGTGAAACGGCCGTCGGCACCGGCGCGCAGGGTTTGCACAACGGTGTCGGTGAGCGCGCGGTTGTGATGGTAGCTGCCGTACTGATCGAAGATGAAAACGCTCTGGTCGATGTGCGTGCTGCTGTCCTCCGGAAGCACATCAGGCGTGTAGGTCACGTAGTATTCACCGGGTGTGTTGGGCGTGTTCTCAATGGTGCTGCCCACCACCAACGGCCCTGCAAAGACGCCGGGACCGGGCGAAGTGGTGAGGCCCAGCGATCCGCTGTTGTGGCACTGCCGCGTCTCGAACGGTTCGATGATCACCGGAGCGGTGGTCCACTGCAAATTGATCTTCGCGTTGTCCAGCACGTATCGCATCAACTGTCCCTGGCCGGGCGTTAGCGTGTCGCCGAAGCAGGGGGCATACGACATCACGTTGGTGGGCATGGGCGAGTACGGATCGCCATTGGCATCGGTGACGGTTCCGATGTACGTGCACGTCCACGGATCCACCAGACCGGACTGGCTCAGGTCCGGTTCCGCTGGTGTGTCGCAGATCAGGTCGCCGGCCGTGGTGCAGTTGGAGCCGTCCGCCAGTTCGGCGCCGTAGACGGCGTCGTGGGTGTGCATCAGGCCCAGCACATGCCCCACCTCGTGCGCGATCACTTCCACGGATCCACGGCCACCGAGGAAGACAATATCGCCGAAGGCGAAACCGGCCAGGCCGTTGGGCAGGTAGTTGACATACACCAGTGTGATATAGCCCGGCTCAAAGTGCGGTTGTAGGTCGGACGGGTCGAATTGCCAGAGGTCGTAGAGGCCAGCGTCATCCACCACCTGCACCGGACCGCAGAGCACGAACTGGATACCGGTCTCGTTGTGCGCGAACACCTCGTTCATGCCATCGAGATCGCGTTGCACCACACTGGGTGTGCTGGCATCGCCACCGGGGCCGGGCAGCGAAGCGATGATCACCTTCACCTTCAGGTACCGATCGCCGCCGCGCTCAGCGCCTGCATTGCGCGCGGCTGCCGCAAAGGCAGGGGAGATGGTCGCGGTGCCGCCGCAGCGGAAGGGCTGTTGTAGTTGTGCACTGGCCAAAACGCTCGATAGAAGGAGTGCGCTGAACGCGCAGGTACGGTAGCGGAAGGGCATGTGATCGGGGTAGGGCGCGCAAGTGACGCGGGCCATGGCGTCGGCGTTGCCAGTCATGTCGAGACACTATCTCAGGAACCAACAACCCGGGTCGATAACTCCTCACTCGACGCGCGTACATGGCCCAACGGCCGAAGTAGCTTTCGCTCAACCAGAACTGCGCCCATGAAACAGACGACTACGCTCTCGACCTCCGCACGCTATTTATTGCTTTCAGCTGCCTTGTTGCCGGCATTCGCCAGTAGCGCACAACAACAAACACTTTGGCTCGAAGAGTTCGACGGCGGTGCAAGCACCACCGGCTTTTGGGTGGATTCAACCAACGTCACCGATTGCCGTTGGGAGTATGCGCCCGATTCGGTGAG
Source organism: uncultured Bacteroidota bacterium (assembly GCA_902825795.1). Classification (GTDB taxonomy): domain Bacteria; phylum Bacteroidota; class Bacteroidia; order Flavobacteriales_F; family PHOS-HE28; genus PHOS-HE28. The sequence continues at coordinate 4,404 of CADECG010000180.1, read as the reverse complement.
CCTCTTCGATTTCAACCAGGATTTCTCCGGCGCTTGGCCCGCCGGCCCGGGCTTCGACAGCAGTTTCGTTTTCCTCGATAGCGACGCGTGCGGTGGTACCAGCGTGGTGGTGAACAGCTATGTTACCAGTGCGCCGTTCGATGCTAGCGATGTGGGAGTGTATGTGCTGCACTATACGCACCAGTTCCGTGCGCGGGTGGCATCCTTCTGCCGCATTGAAGCGTCGCCCGACGGTATCGCATGGACCGAGGTGGGCTACTACTTCGGCACGGACGTCGGCTACCCGAACCCTGCCGTTATTGATAGTGTGGACATTACAGTGGCCACCGGAGCATCGGCGAACGCGCAGGTGCGGTTCCAATTCAGCGCTGGCTGGGATTGGTGGTGGGCCTTGGATAGCGTCAGCGTCACCTTCAGGCCGAGCACGCTGGGCTTTGCCGATACAAGCGAGAACGGTGTGCACATCTTCCCGAATCCGGTGAACGATGTGCTGAAGGTGCGCTACCCGGGGACGCAGGTGTTGAACGCGCAAGTGTTCGATGCTATGGGCCGTCGGGTGCTCGTTGAGAACATGTCCCGCATGTTGGCCGTGGAAGCACTGGTGCCCGGCAGCTATGTGCTGGTGCTGCGCGATGCAAGCGGTGCAACGGTCGCGCGGGCGCGGTTCGTAAAACGATAAGGGAGGCGTTGCCGCAAAGAGGTGCGGTGCCTTAGCGCGCCAGCACCAGGCGATCTGTCAGCACGGTGTGGTCGGTTACAACCACCACTATATAGCCGCCTTCGGGCAGCGCGCTTACATCCATGTGTGCGCCGCCGTCCGTGATGTGCGTGGGTGCGGCCACCAGTTCGCCGAGGCAGTTATAGAGGCGCACCTCGGGTCGGTCTGTGGTGCTGGTGAACACCAGATCCACCGCGTCGTGCGCTGGGTTCGGGTATAGGATCAAGCTGTTCGGTGGAGTACCCATGTTCACAGCCACCGTGTTGCTATGCGTATAGCTGCCGCCGAAGTCCACTTGTTTCAGGCGATAGTAGCTCTGGTGCTCCAGCGGATGTTCGTCCAGCGCGCTGTAATCGATGCGTGTGTTGCTGTTGCCAGCCCCCTGTAGTTGCGCCACGGTGTGCCATGCCTCGGCATTGGCGCTGCGCTCCACCACGAAGTACTCGTTGTTGTGCTCGGTAGCGGTGGACCACTCCAATAACACGGTACGATCGTATTGCACGTGCGCCGCGAATGAGAGTAGTTCGATGGGTAGCGGCGTGGTGTTGATATTGATGGTGGCGAGCGTGAAACGGCGGTTGTTCACCAACGCGTTCACGGCTGCAAAGCGATAGAGGTTGCCGCCAACGGCTGTTGCACCGCCAATGGGTACATCATCAGCGAACACGCCGTTGTTGTTGATGTCGACGAGCAAGCGCAGATCGGCCGCTACTGCGGGGCCTTGGTTGGTGAGGTCGAAGGTGATGTCCACGTTGCCAACGTCCACGGCCGCGCCCGTGGGGCTCGCTTCGTTCACGCGCCACACACGGAACCAGCGGCCTTGCACACCGGACGGGATATCGGTGCTTCCCCACGCGCCCAAGATGCCGTTGTCGTGACCCCAAATGAGGAATTCATTGTTGCCCAATCCGGTGGCGTTGTTGATCTGCACCACTGCTGTGCCGCGCGAGTCGGTCTGTTGGCTTGTGCTGCTGATACGACCTATACCGGCAACTTCGTGATCGTAGTTGCCGTTGGCCAATTGATCCTGCAAGTAGATATCGCCGGTGGTAAGCGCTAGGCCATACTTGGCCGCTAGATAGTTGTTGATGATCATCCGCTGCGCCGAATTGACCGGTGTTGAATACATGATGATCTCGCCGATAGTGCCGTTCAGATTCCACCCCACTGCACCTTGCGCGTTGCCGATATAGAGTTGGTTGTTGTTGTTACTGGGTAGCTGTAACAGATTCACATCGTTGTGGATGGTAGCGCCGTTCTTGTAAACGGTGCGTGAGGGGAACAACCCGAGGAACACAGTGTTGTTGTACTCGAGCACACTGTATGCTGCACCGGTGGTGCCCGCGGGTGTCAGCGGCGCGGAGAACAGGCCGAAGATGTCATAGGTCGGCAGCTGCAGGGCATCACTGACTGGGCTCCACAGGGCATAGTTTGGCTGGGTGTTCGTTCCTTTCGAAAGCCAGGCATTGTTGTTCTTGGGTGCACCCTCGGCGGTTACCATGAAGATGTCCCATTGCGTAAGGTCCAGTGAGCCCGCGTCGGCTATGCGCAGTTCATTGGTGGCGCCGTTGAAGGCCAAGACCGGGTAGCCGTTAAGGGCCCCGCTTACCAGTGTGGGGCGTGCAGGCACCGCCGGACTGGTGGCGTTGTTGTTGTTGCCGCTGTGATCGTTCCAGTTGGTAACAGCTGTGCCGACCACCACAACACTGTTGTCACCGCTGAGCCATAGCCGGTTGTTCGCAGCGTTGCCCACGCCGCCTGGCCCGATCTGGGCGCTGGCGCCAAGAGCAAGGAGGATGAACGTGATGGGTGCTACAATGCGCATAAGTCAAGATAGTGCGGGGCTTGAACGAAAGACAAGCCATAGGGTTCGTCCGGCCAAGGACTTCCGTGGAGATCTCTGAAGCACTATACGGCACGCGGTGGTGTTGCATTCGTGGAAGCGTGCTTAGTATCGCTGGATCAATGAACATTCCATGCGTGGTACACATCTCCTCTCACTGATCGCGTTGGTACTTGTCTTGCCCTTCAGCGGCCTTCAAGCCCAAGTGCTGTTCGTGAACGACAACGACAACATCACCTACAACACCGATACGGTGCTGAGCGACCTTGCGGGCACCGGTATAGCGTTCGATACGTACGATATACCCACCATGGGTGTGCCGCCCGATGCTTCGGTACTGGGCAACTACCCGGTGATCATTTGGTATTGCTCCGGCGATGGTGCTGGCCTCGGTTTCTGGGAACCCGGTGTACAGGCGGATCTGGTGGATCACACCCTCGCGGGCAACACGCTGTGGGTGATCGGCACCGATGTGCTGTACGCCCAATACGGCGGTGCACCGGTGTCGTTCACCTCCGGCGATTTCGCATTGGATGCCATGGGCCTCGCCTCGTATGATGTGCAGAGCTATGGCGACGATGCGAACACGGGTTGCGCGCAGTTGGATGTGGCTCCGGGCGTTGCCAGCCAGTTTGCACCTACGCTGTTGTGGAGCTTCCCCGCCATTTGGTGGGCCGATGGTTGCACGCCCGCGCTCGACGCCGAGGCCATCTATACCATGGGGCCCTCCTCGTATGTGCTGTTCGGCGCCCAAGCCATGATCCATTACCACCCGGCCGGCACCAACGTCATGAGCACCTTCTTCGATCCGGCGCTCATCGATACGTACGCCAACCGTGTGCTCTTCCTCACGCAAACGCTCAACTACCTCGGCATTGCGGCCAATGTTGCGGAGCAGAACAATACGGGTGCGCTGCAATTGCATCTGTTGCCTGCCGACAACGGTGGGGTAGTGCTTTCGTGCACTGGGAACATCCGCCAGGTGGAAGTGCGTTCATCGAACGGCCAACTGCTGCGCAGCGCCATGGCCATGGGTGCTCGCAGTGTTGAACTGCCGGGCAACGACCTGTCCAGTGGCCTCCATCTGGTAACGGTCACCACCACCTCTGGACAACGTATCAGCCGCAAATGGGCGTTGCGCTAGTGCACGGATCTTGAATGCGGTAACGTTGAACAGAACATGGAACGACCACATACGGCCGTCGTTGCGCTATCGCTGATGCTGGCCTCGACGGTGTTGCACGGACAGGTCAGCAATAGCGACCTGCGCGCCACTGGCGGCACCGTCAATGCGCGCATCGTGGAATTCGTGAAGAGCAAACAAGGCAAAAAGGTGGGCCACGGCGAATGCTGGGACCTTGCTGCCGAAGCGCTCACTGCGGCCGGAGCAACTTGGGACGGCCGATACACGTGGGGTGTGGCCATCGACCCGCTGAAGGATAGCGTGCTACCGGGCGATGTGGTGCAGTTCGAGAACGTGATCTTCGAGTGGGAGGAAGGCAATTCGGTGAACCGCGAGGCGATGGGGCATCATACGGCGGTGATCATAGAGGTGAAAGCGCCCGGCGTATTCGTGATAGCGCATCAAAACTTCGGTCCCAATGGTCGAAAGGTGGGCACCACAGATCTTGTTTTGGCGCGGAAGAAAAAGGGAAAGCTCACGGTGTACCGTCCACAGAGCTGATACCTCAGCCCAACAGCAGCGGCACCAGCTCGCTGAAGTGCTTGAAGAGGCGCACGCCCCCAGGCACTACCTCGTCAACCGGCAATTGCGCTTGGGGTCCGGTGATCCAGTGCGTTACGCGCTGGTGTGTTGTTACGCGGTGAAGCTCTTTCAGGAACG
>CADECG010000179.1:3828-6559 GCA_902825795.1 uncultured Bacteroidota bacterium | reverse complement strand
GCTGGGATGCCGACAGCAGCTACACCGAACACCCCGAGCACGAGGCGGGCCACTTCCTGCGAAAGGCCTTGGTGACGTACGGTGCGGGCCTGGTGCCCATGGCCAACGATCTGCGGGCGAAGGCCCGCACCATCCATGTGGCAACCGTTCCGACGTCCACTGCACAAGCGTTGCATGCCGCCGCGTTGCTGGGCGACCTATCGCCCGCCGAACGCGCGGTGACCGCCGTGGTGCTGGCCGATGAATCGCTGCTGTTGCCGCTGCTGCATGCACTGCCCCCGGACATCGGGCCGGTGAACGTGACCATGGGCCTGCGCCTGCGCGACCTGCCGGTGAACGGCTTGATCGGTTCGTTCCTCGATCTGCACCGCGGTCATGTGGCGGGTGTGGGTTATCCCGTTCGCGCGATCGAGCGGGTGCTGGGCCATCCGCTCTTGCGCACGCGCGGCATGACGCAGCTCTTGGAAGCCGTGCTCACAGCCCTGCGCGCGACCGGTCGTGCGTTCGTTGATCACCACACGTTCGCACAGGTATGCGCAGGCCGGTCAGCCGCGTTGCGGGATCTTGCCGATGCGCTGGAGCCGGTGGTCGGACCGGCAGCGCATATCGCTGCGCGACTGAACAAACTGCTCGCGTTCGCCGCCGAACTCGTTCGTGCCCTTCCGTTCGAACGGGAGCAGTTGTACCGCATGGCCGGCCTGCACCATGATCTGCAAGCGCAATTGGGCCGGGCCGGGGTGGAATTCGATCTCGATGCCTACACAAAACTGCACGAGCGGTTGGTGCGCGGACAGCGCATCGCCTTCTTCGGCGAGCCCTTGCAGGGGTTGCAGATCATGGGCATGTTGGAGACGCGCGCCGTGGATCACGAACGCGTGATCGTACTCTCGTGCAACGAGGGCCTGTTGCCGCCCGGCAGCAACGAGCAGACGTTCGTGCCCTTCGATGTGCGCATGGTGCATGGCCTGCCGTTGCCGAAGGATGCCGACGCGCTGGCGGCCTACACCTTCCATCGCTTGGTGCAACGCGCCACGCATGTACACCTGCTGGCCACCGCCGAAGGTGGCGATGCCGCAACAGGTCCCAGCCGTTACATCGCGCAGTTGGAAGCGGACGCGGTGGGCACGAACACGGTGATCACGCACACCGCCTATCACGCCCCGTTGGCGCACCGCACGCACGCGCCTATCGTGGTGCACAAGGACGCCACCGTGGTGGAGAAGGTGCGCGCGGTCCTGGCGAAGGGGATGTCGCCATCGGCCTTCGCTACGTTCCTGCGGTGCCCGCTCGATTTCCATTTCAAGTACGTGATGGGGTTGAAGGAACCCGACCCACCGGGGAACGAACTGAACCCGAACATCCTTGGATCGGCCGTACACAACGCGATGCAATTGGCTTGTACGCCATTGATCAATAAGGTGCTCACCGCAGCGATGGTGCGCGGCGCGTGCGACGGGCTCGATGCGCTGTTGCTCGCCGAGGTGAACGTGTTGCGCCCCGGGCTCGATCCGGGGAGCGGCCACGCGCACCTGCAACTGCACATGGCCTCCGAAGCCATGCGCCGATCGCTGCTGGCTGATGCGCATGATCTCGACAGCGGCGCGGAACTGGAATTCATCGCCTTCGAGAAGGATGTCGCGTGCGATCTGCTGGACGCGCCCACCGTACTGGGCAGCCCCATGCGGGTGCGTGGCCGCATCGACCGCGTGGACCGCCGCAACGGCATCTACCGGATCATGGACATAAAGACCGGCAACGTGAACCCCGCGGACCTGCGGGTGAAGGAATGGGACGGTGCCTTGTTCACCGCGAAGAAGGAGAAGGCGCTGCAGCTGGCGTGTTACGCGTTCATGTTCCTGAACGCCGATCCAACCATCGATGCACTGCATTCCGGGATCATCCCCTTGCAGAAACATTCCTTGTCCGGCGCGTGTACGTTGAACGTGGAAGGCGAGGACCGCATCGGCAGGGATGCGTTGCCCGCGATCGAGAGCGTGCTGTTGGATATCGCGCAGCGGATCCTGGACCCGGCTGTGCCGTTCATGCACTCACCGGGCGCGCCGCACTGCGCGTTCTGCGCCAGCCTGAAATGAAGAACGGGGGCCAATGGCCCCCGTTCCAATTGCGTTGTAAGAACGATCAGCGGTACACCACTTTGTGTACGCTCTGCTCGCCGTTGCGCTTCACCTTCAGGTAGTAGATACCGTTGCTCTGTGTCGTGAGGTCCATCTCCTTGCGGTACATGCCCTCAAAGGCATTGAGACGCTCGGTGAAGGTCACTTGACCCAGCGTGTTTACGATCTCGATCTGCAGATCCGTTGGTGCGGTGGTGGTGAACTGGAAGCTGAAGAGACCGTTGTTCGGGTTCGGCTGGATCAAAACGGTACCATCGGTGTCCGAGGCGTTCGCCAAGCTCTTGTAGATGATGCCGGTGCGGTCATCGCCACCCAACGAAACGTAGAAGTCGCCGTTGTTCGCCAGTTCCGCGGTCCATGCGTCGTTCACCACTTCAACCTCGGCCTTGCCGCTCACGGGCACCATCAGCACGGTGGTTTCCTTTCCTGCGGTCCATGCCAATTCGTTCGCTGAAAGGGGGCTGAAACTGAAACCAGCGAACACTTGGTAGAAGTGATCGCCGTTCTCGCGCACCGGTCCACTGGGGTTGATGGAGATGGTATTGCTCATTTCCTCCGTTTGCACCGACTCGCCCAAGGTGGCGCCGGAGCTCTTG
>CADECG010000179.1:0-3728 GCA_902825795.1 uncultured Bacteroidota bacterium | reverse complement strand
ATTGCTCATTTCCTCCGTTTGCACCGACTCGCCCAAGGTGGCGCCGGAGCTCTTGTCCCAACGGAGCGTGAACACCATGCTGGAAACAATGCCGTTGAAGTTCTCCTGGGGGCGCACCCGCACCTCCACTTGGCCTTCTTCGTTGTTGTACACCCCGATGTCCACAGCGGACTGGGCGAAAATGCCGAGCGGCCATGCCAAGCCGAATGCGAGAGTGAGGATCGTACGGTTCATGTAGTGGTGGTTTACGGAAGTTGTTCGTGGCGGACAGCGGTCGGCACGATGCCGCCGATGTTCCAGAGGATGATATCGCGGTCGTTGGCGTTCCCCGTGTATTTGATCAGGCCGTCCAAGTTGGTATCGTTCATCGAGTATCCCGTGGAAACCATGGTCGGCACGATACCCCCGATGGCGAAAAGGATGGGGTCGCGGTCGTTCATGGTTCCAACGTACTTGAGATCGGGGTCCAAAATAGTGTTGCCCGCCCACAGAAGCAATACCCCACCGGCACTCACACGGGCGTTGGTACCGAAACACACCTGACTTGTCGCCGTGAGGTCGATGGCCACCGGATCGCTGCCGAAGAGCATCGGCGTGGACGTCATGGCCCCGAAGTGGTTGCGGTGCCTGAGCGCGACGTAGTAGGACGGTTGGGTGACAGGGATCTGCAACGGCCAGGACCCGTCGCTCCCCACGACGTCGCCATCGCGCTGGATGAATGCCGCGATGGTGTGTTCGATCACCGAAGGGTCCAACACCGACCGCAGTTCAACGAGCACCCAATCGACGATGGCATCGGGCCCGTTGATCCCCAACACGCCCGATTGGGCGATCTCGCCCGAACTCGCGGCGCGCTCGAAACCGAGGGCGGTGTACGGTTCGTTCGTCGGGACCAACCCGGCCAACCGCAGTTCGTCGTGCATCAAACCACTGCCCTGGTCATACGGACCTTGAAGCATGGCGCGCAGGGCAAGGTTCCCCCAACGCGGACAGGTGTACTGCAACACGCCGAGCGTGCCGATCGGCAACGGATCATCCGCACCGATAGCAGCATCGGCGCCGCGCACACCGTGGTGCGCGTTGGGCGTAAGGTCGGTCACCACTTGTTCGCCGGGTCCTTGGTCGAAGGCCCAATAAGCCGACAATCCGGGCGTCAGCGGGTCGATCCGCCGATCCTTGTATTGTGCCAGTTGGGTACCCGTGCGCGGATAATTCCAGATGCGCACCTCATCCAGCGTTCCGTTCAATTCGCCGGGGTTCAGCGCGTCGCCGAGCGAGTGCACCCACATGGTGCCGGTGAAGGTGGACGAGCTGGCCGCCATGTCCTGCACACCATCAACGAACAATTCCAGCTGACCGCCCGAACGTGTGATGGCGTAGTGGTGCCATTCGTTGGCTACAATGTTCTGCGAGCCGGTCAGCCGGTCTGCGATCTTGAAGAAACGCATGCGGTTGTTCTTCAGGTCGATGGAGAAATCGCTGTCGTTACCGATCACCGCATCCCCATGCGTGAGGCCTGCCGCAGCGTTCAACCAGAACTCGTAGGTGAAGTCGCCGACAACGGTGAACGGCGTTGCAATGGACACCACATCACCGGCACCGTCGAACTGCATGGCCTTGCCACAGGTCCCGCAGCCGTTGTTGAAATTGAAACGGGCCGTGAGCGTATCGTTCACCGTTGGCACGTTGTACTCATGCGTGGTAGGACCACCATCGCTCCACGAGGAGAAGGTGTACGCCCCGAACGCGCTGCACTGATCACCCAACGGTAGGCTCATCGTGAGGTCGGACCCGACCGCCTGATCGGTGACGAAGGGCGTGTTGATCGGAATGCCGTCCATCAGCACCTGCAGCCCCGGCGGTTCGGTGTTCAGCAACACGTTCACCTTCTGTGGGAACAGGTCGATGGAGGCCGTGGCCTGCAGCCCGCTGGCATCGGTAACGGTTACCGTTACCGTGAGGTAGGTGTTGCCGCTGAATCCGTGGCCGTCGGCAGGAATGATGAGATCGAAGGTGTTCGACCCCGTTGCGTTCGCATCGGGGTGTATGTGCTGCTCGTGATGGAACACCGCGTTCCATGAATAGCTCGACTGCGGCAACGGATCATCATCGTTGCCCAGTGCAACACATTCCACAACGGTCCCCGCTTGGAAGAACGCACCGTTCAACGGGCCGGTGATCTGCACGGTGGGCGGCGTGCCGACACGGATGGGGATGGCAGGACAAACCGTGGAAGAGTTACCGTCACTGACGACAACCTGCGCCGAGTACGGGCCTTCCGCCGCGTACAGCACGTTCGCGATCGGGCCAGGTGCTGGTGTGGTGCCATTGCCGGGTGTCCATTGGTAGGTAAGTGGCTGGCCTTCGGGATCGGTAGCAGTGGCGCTCAGCTGCACGTTCAACGTGGGTCCGGGTCCGGAGTCGGGCGATGCGGTGAAGACACCACAGATCGGTGATTGATCGATCGCAACGAACACCCGATGAATGCTACCCGTGAAATCAGGTCCACCGAAGAAGGAGATGTAGTAGAGCGAACCATCCGGTGCCTCCAACATTTTCACCACGCTCACCGCCGAATCGCCACCGACCTGGGCGGGATCCATGAACGGGTCGTCACCGATCACCGCACCATTGCCATCGAACGTGAGATACCGCATCCAGCCCCGGCTGTAATCGGCGTAGAAGAACTTGCCTTGCCATGCGGCACCGAACATCGATCCCCGATAGACCGGCCCGGCGATGATGGATGCGTTCGAACCCAAGTGACGATAGGTGAACAACGGATCGTCGTAGATCGCGCTATCACAATCCCCGAAGGCTCCCCTTCCGATGTCACCGCAGTAGGGCCACCCGTAGTTCTCACCGGGACCGGCCAGCCGTAGGTCCTCCCACGAGCTGTCCACATCGTTACCGCCGACCACCGATATCAGGAACCGATCCGTAGGCGGATCGTAGCTGCCCCGGAAAGGACTGCGCAATCCGGCGCTGTATACCGACTTCAGCACGCCATTGGTATTGTAAAGCCCGGGAGTATTGTCGTAGTAGGGATTGTCCGGCGGGACCACGCCGTTCAGCCCGAAACGATGGACCTTCCCGAACGGGCTGCTGAGATCCTGTGCGATAGCGGCATTGAAATCATCGCCAATGGCGAGCATGATCATGTTGTCGTTGTCAATACACATCGCTCCACCGATGTGGCAGCAGCCCGAATACGTTACCGGGGTCTCCCAGATCACCACCTCGCTGCCCACGGCGGCGGAATCGCCCACGTGGGTGAACCGCGATACACGGTCCTTGAAGGAGAGCGTACTGTAGTAGAGGTAGAACCAATGGTTCGTTTCGAAGTCCGGGTCCAGGATGATCTCCGTGAGCCCATGCTCCGCGTTCCCATCCACGTTCCACAACCACAGGTACTGCGACAAGGTGACCGGCTGCTGGTCCAGTGGCGAGCTGATGTACACCGTTCCCGCCTTCGTGATCACCAACATACGGCCATCGGGAAGGAAAGCAGCGCTCATCGGGAAGGACAAGCCCTCCATGACCACCTGATGTTGGAATGGCGCCACCTGACCACGGCACTCGTTGTCAGCGGTGGACAGGAGCAACGACAACACGATCAACCCCAATCCGGGAAAAAAGGACCTGCTCGCTGCGCTTCTCATTTGCAAAGGGCTCCTACGGCACTTGACCAGGAATGGGGTGCGGTCGGCCACCCTTGTTAGACCAAC
>CADECG010000178.1 GCA_902825795.1 uncultured Bacteroidota bacterium | reverse complement strand
CTTGGGCGTCGCTTGATGGCAAACGCTTCGCCTCCCCCATCGGATCCGATCAAGAGATAGTCAGGCAGGGAATCATGAACCCCATATTCCTTATTGAGAGTGGCAAGATCATCAAGCCTCCAGAAACGCGCATACCCGAATTCACCGACTGGACCTTCTCCACCATTACCCCTTCTCAGGAAGTCGCGATAGTCCGGAGGTAATGTCACTCCCTCGTTCCGTTCAAACGCCGCGATTGCCTCGTCAGTGATTGGCTGCTCAAACACAAAATCACTTAGCAGGTCTTTGCTCTGCGTCATGTCTCCAACTCGTTGTGTAGTTGTCCACCACGTGGTCGCGGACTATACCGCCAAAGTAGTTGGCATTAGCTGTGGACAAGGCGGGCTACGGGCCCTAGTCCGAGAGCCACTCGTCGGAAGCGGGCGGCAGCCCGCACGGCTCAAACACGCGAGCTGGTGCAGGTACTACAACCTCTCTGCTGGCAGTGCTTTCGCGGCTTGCTGTGCCTCATGCATTTTATTGACCAATATGGTTGCGTAGTTCTTCAGCCTACGGAGATCATTCACAATGTCCTTCCCTTGAAGCATGACCAGGTCATGTTTCAAATGGATCTTGCCACGGTCATCGTTGATAACGAAAGCCATATCAGTCAATTCAATCGGCAGCTCGATCACTTCCAAGTACGCTGGGTCCAGTAATGTGCTCATCCCTATTGTATACTCGGAAACCTCTTCAGCGGTGATGCCTGCGATTAGTACATCAGCAATCTTCTGCGGCCGCTTCTTGATCGCATTGCGCAAAGGGTTGAGTCGCTTCCCCTCAAAGCCGTGTATCCAATAACCCTTCGCAAGCAGAATCGCCTTCATCCAGCTTTCAAAGAAGCTGATGATCTTCACTTGGTCGTACACCTCTTGTGCTGCGAATTCGAACAGTTCTGTCGCATGTTCCTTGGTCTGCGTTTTGGCGTGCATATGATCAATCAGTTCGTCCAGACGCTTTAGGTTCTGCATCACGTGCGCAGTCAACAATCCACGCGCACCGTTATAGGTGAGCTCAGAGGCCCGCTTCGCACGATCAGAATCCGGCCCCCGGTAGAGTGCAAGCCACTCCGCCCTTTCTCGTGCAGATTCCTTGGCTGCTTCTTCTTGTGATAACCTTTGGGTGCGCATTTGTCGAATGTCGTCTGCGCCTACCTGCTCAAGTACATGCTCCGTTCCCCCACCCTCCCTGAAGGACGGATCTTTCAGGTCCTTGATGAAGTAAATCGTTTCACCGGTACTGTTCATTCTGCTCGGTAGGAGTAGAACGTTCCGAATCTAAGGAACCAGGTCTTTTTCGCTTCCCCGGCGCATGCGCTCGGTCCGGTTCCGGGACGAAGACGCTTTTTGCCGAGTGCGCTTCAACACCCCCCCCCAACGCAATTCCCCCCACCCCTGTCGCGTTGAACAGGTCGCGGTGCCCAATGGCCCGATCAAACCTTCGCCCACCCACTTCCGTCAGAAAGCCGCAACCAGCACGAACCACATGAAGACGACCCACCTTGTAGCCTACGTAACCCTTGCCGCTCTGAGCCTCGCCGCCTGCCGCAAGGAGGATGAAGACCCCGTGAACAACGATTACACCAGCGCCATGGACAACTCCATTGGCGAGGCGCTGTTCAACGATGTGCTGAAACAAGCCGATGACGCTGCCAAGGACGGCGGCCTGCGCGCCAGCTTGGACGGCTGCGTGGATACCGTGATCATCGATCTGAACGCGATGCCGCATACGCTGTTCATCGATTTCGGCAATGTGAACTGCACCGGCACCGATGGCCGCACACGTCGCGGCAGCATCCTGGTCACCTTCACCGGCGGCTACCGCGATGCAGGTACGGTGATCACCATCACACCCCAGAACTATTACGTGAACGACTACCACGTGCAGGGTACCAAGTCGGTTACCAACGTAGGCCTCAACCAGGACGGTCACATGTATTTCAACGTGAGCGTGGCCGGCACCATCACCGCGCCGGACAACAGCTGGACCAGCACGCACAACGCCACACGGGTGCGCACGTGGATAGCAGGCGAGGACACCGGTACGCCCTTCGACGATGTGTATTTGATCAGCGGCAACGGCAACGGCGTTAACCGCAACGGCATTGCGTACACCTTGGCCATCCTCCAATCGCTGCGCATCGAGATCGGTTGTCCATGGATCGTCAGCGGCAGTGTGGCCATCACCCCGCAGGACCTGGCCGTGCGCACCGTCGATTTCGGCAACGGCAGCTGCGACGACGACATCAGCGTAACGGTGAACGGCAATACGTACTACTTCTCCGGCCAGTAGCTCATCGGTTTCCAAAGCAGCCCCGCTCTGACGTGCTCAGGGTGGGGCTGTTCGTTTTGCCCCCCATCACCCGCCTGTCGGCGGTTGAAACTCTTTAGTCCGCAGATGGCGCAGATGACACAGATAAGAGAACAGGCAGCGCGGTCGGCATTCCTTATTCATCGGTGTCATCTGCGCCATCTGCGGAAAAACATGCACCCTACGCACACTCATTTACACGTCCAACCTTTCCATCACGTCGGCTACCGTTCATCACGCACGCCCCTGTGCGGCGCCTAGCCTCCGGATAGTTTCGTGGTGGCTGGTCGGTCATTGGATCCAGAGGTTTCTGAGGTTTCATAGCGCAACAAGCGACCGGTACAAAGACAGCCCCGTCCGCAACGGGGCTGTCCCGTTGTTAGCTTGGTGCAGGATCATGAGAGAATGAGCTACTTCAAACGACTTCCCTTCCGGTACCGCACCGTGCTGATGATCGCGTTCGGGTTGGCCACGCTGTTCCTGTTGCAAGCATGGCTGAAGAACAACCTGGACATGGGCGACGACATGCAGTCAAAGGGATTCAGTTGGTGGCGCGAAGCCCCCGTGCCCTACTTGAACTACTTGTTCTGGGCGCTGCTGCTGCCCTTGGTGTACCGCGTGCTGGAACGCTGGCCACCCACGGCCCGCCCCATGTGGAAACACTTGGGCATGCTCACGCTGTTCGGGCTGTTGATCGGCACCATGCACGAGGTGAGCACCAGCCTCATCTACTACGCCATCCTGTGGACGCAGGACATCTTCCAATTCAACAGCGAGTACATGAGCTGGGCCGTGGAAGCGGTGCCCCCGGCACTGGTGGGTCGCTTCATGGAATTCTGGGTGCTGATCGGTGTGCTGGCCGCCGTGGTACACTACCAAGCGGTGCGCACCAAACAAACGGAACTGGTGCAACTCACCGCCGAACTGCAGAGCGCGCACCTCAACGCACTGCGCAAACAACTGCAGCCGCACTTCCTCTTCAACACCCTCAACACGGTGAGTGCGCTGATGGACACCGATGTGAACGGCGCGCGGAAAGTGCTGAGCCGATTGGGCCAGCTGCTGCGGGTAACGTTGGACACCACGAAGCGCGAGCGCATAACGCTGGGCAAGGAGCTGGACTACATCGGCAACTACCTCGGTATCGAGTCGGTGCGTTTCCAGGACAGGTTGCAGGTGCATTACAAGGTGCCTGAAGACCTGCACAACGCTCTGGTGCCGTCCATGCTGCTTCAACCCTTGGTGGAGAACAGCGTGAAACACGGGCCCAACAAGACCAGCGGCGCCGTGGAGATATCCATTGAGGCTGAACGGAGTGACGAATGGTTAACGCTGAAAGTGAAGGACAACGGCAAGGGATGTGAAGGCGTCCAAGGGGCGATGGAAACCAACGGCATCGGCCTGCGCAACGTGCGTGACCGCCTACAACTGATCTACGGGGGCTCCGCCACCATGAAGGTGGAATCGCCCGGCGGCCACGGCTTCCAAGTGACCATGACACTACCCTACGAACCCAACGGGAATTAACGTACGGGCGGGACATGTCCCGCCCCAACAACCAAGACCCGCCCCAACAACTCCCACCCACATGAAACAGATACGCACCATCATTGCCGACGACGAGCCGATCGCTCGCGCACGGGTTGCACGCTTGCTGGCGCAAGACCCGGAAATCGAACTGGTAGCCGAGTGCCGCAACGGCACCGAGGCCATCGACGCTGTGCACAAGCACAAGCCCGATCTGATGTTCCTGGACATACAGATGCCGCAAGTGAACGGCTTCGAAGTGGTGCAGCAACTGGGCAAGGAGCGCATGCCCTTCGTGGTGTTCGTTACCGCGCATGATCAGTACGCACTGAAGGCCTTCGACGTGAACGCTGTGGACTACCTGTTGAAGCCTTATGACGACGACCGCTTCCAAGCGTCGCTGAGCAAGGCGAAGAAGTGGATGGACATGCGTTTCAGCACCAAGCTCACCGGCAAGCTGATGGACTTGGTGCGCGAGCACATGCACGCCAACAGCGAGTACACCGAAGTGATCGTGATCCGCGAACGCGGACGCGAATGGCGCATTGGTGTGGACGACCTCATCTTCATGCGGGCCGAAGGCAACTACCTGCACCTGCAACTGAAGGACCGCCACCACCTGTACCGCATGACCATGAACGCGGTGGAAACGGAACTCGACCCCTCGCGCTTCCTGCGCGTACACCGCAGCTACATCCTCAACGTGGCGCACATCCGCAACCATCGGTACAGCGGCAACAACGAGTACATCTTCAGCATGGATACCGGCGAGCGCATCGTGAGCGGACGCAGTTATCGTGAGCACATTTCGAAGGCCTTGCAGGAGCAGGAGCGATAGGCTCCGCCGCGGCCATCCCAAGCCGCACCATTGGTCATTTCAGCACGCCACCACCATTGGCCTGCAAATACTTTTCGTGTCCAACCCCTTGTTGTCATGCGCATCAAACACCTCTTAGTTGCCACGGGCCTCGTCAGCGCGGCATGGCCGTTCCGCGTCAACGCCCAGTACACACTGCTCGACCTGCCGCGCGAAAGCCAGCAGAGCACCACCACGCAGCGGATCGGCACCACCGATATCACCATCACCTACAGTCGCCCGAGCATGAAGGGCCGCACCATCTGGGGCGATGTAGTGCCCTATGATCAAGTATGGCGCGCCGGTGCGAACGAGAACACCACCATCACCTTCACCAGCGCCGCGCAAGTGGAAGGGCAAGCCATCGCAGCAGGTACCTACGGCCTGCATTTCATACCCACCAAGGCTGCGTGGACGGTTATCCTCAGCAAGGACCACACGGCGTGGGGATCGTTCTTCTACAAGAAGGAGAACGATGCCTTGCGCGCAACGGTGGCCCCCGGGGTATGCAGCAAGGCCGAACAGCTCACGTACCTGTTCAGCGAAGTCGGTGAGACGTCCACCACCTTGGCCATGCGCTGGGCCGAAGTGGAAGTGCCGGTGAGGATCACCGTGGATGTGCACGCCGAAGTGCTGGCGAACATGGATGCACAGTTGCGCGGCATGACGGCCTTCGGCTGGGAAGCTTGGTACGAAGCGGCGCACTACTGCCACCAAGAGAAGATCGCACCGGAGAAAGCCATGGCTTGGGTGGATCGCAGCATTGCACGCCAACCCAACTTCGAGAACCAGACGCTGAAAGCCGACCTGCTCACCGATGCCGGCAAGACGGCCGAGGCCGAAGTGTTCCGCAAGAGGATGATCGAGAACGCCACCAACGCCGAGCTGAACACCTACGGGTACAAACTCGCCAGCGCCGGCAACACAGCCGAAGCCGTGAAGATGTTCGAACTGAACGCCAAGCGCCATCCCACCGACCCCAACGCACAGGACAGTTTGGGCGAAGGCTACATGATGAACGGCCAGAACGATCAAGCCGTGAAAGCCTTCAAGAAGTCGCTGAGCATGAACCCGCCGGAGAACGTGAAGATGAATTCAGTGAAGTGCCTGAAGAAGCTTGGCGTGGATACCGCGCAGTGGGAGAAGGCGGTGACATCAGGACTTTGATCCACCGACTGTCATTCTGAGGAGTCCTCGACGAAGAATCTCTCTTGGCACAGGAGCAGCGAGGCCACGAGCTATCGCCACCTGAAAGATCCTTCCTCGAGGACTCGTCAGGATGACAATTGCGCGGGGAGGACCGCAGTCCCAGCCAATGGCCAATAGCCAACAGCTCATAGCCAAGCTCACTTCTTCTTGAACAACCGCTCGAAGAGATTCTTCTTCTCCGATCTCGTTGTATCCTCGGGAGGTGAGGTGTAGTCTGTGGGCTTCTTCCTGAAAACGCTTTCGATCAGCTCTTCCAGCGCTCCGGGATCGCGGGTGGGATCGCAGTCGAGATCGATATCGTATTCCTCGATCCAGTCGAACGAACGGATGTAGCGCTTACGCAGATCGGGTGTGCGCTCAACCGCGGCGAACACGCTGCCGGCTATGGGCAACGCCAGTTGCGATCCACTGCCGAGGCCGCTGCTGAAGTGGATCTTGGGGTCGCGTGCACCCACCCATGCACCCACGACCAGTCCAGGCGTGTACCCGATGAACCATGCATCGCCATAATCCTGCGAAGTGCCTGTCTTGCCGGCCAGCGGCATGGAAACGCCGTAGCGCGATCGCAGCGCGGCACCGGTGCCTTGGTCCACCGCGCGCTGCAACATGGCTGTGATGGTCGCGGCGGTAACGGCCTGAACCGCTTTGCTGCTCTTGCTCTTTGGTGCCTTGTAAAGCACCACGCCTTGTGCATCGGTGATCTGCTCGATCATGCGCGGTTGCACCATGGTACCGCGCATAGCGAACGCAGCATAGGCACGGAC
>CADECG010000177.1 GCA_902825795.1 uncultured Bacteroidota bacterium | reverse complement strand
GAACACTGATTTCCAATTTGGTGGCTATTTGAACGCACAGTACAAGAAGGACATTGCCAAGAACGTTTCGTTCTACACACGCCTTGAACTTTTCAGCAATTATTTGCGCGAACCGCAGAACGTCGATGTGAACTGGGAAACCATGTGGACCTTCAAGGTGAACGATTTCTTGTCTGCCAACCTGAACACGATCCTGATCTACGATCACGATATCGACATCGTGCGGACCGAGGACAACGTAGTGAAGAGCGGGCCGACCACTCAGTTCAAAGAGTCCTTTGGCTTGGGATTGACGCTGAAGTTCTAGACCACAACCGTAGGAATTGGAGAGGCCTCCGAAAGGAGGCTTTTCTGTTTGGATACAAGCTGAACCATGGGGGGATCGTGCACAATATATTAATTAACATAATATGAATTATGCGCAGTCAAAAGAGATCCATTAGGCTCAGGCAAAGCTCAAGTCCGCTGCTAGGTCAACACCAACGCCAACGCCAGGTCTCAGCGCAAGGTTGCCAGCATGCAGCTCGATCCCAACGAAGGGATCGTTCGTGATCAACCAAGGCCCGTCGAGATCCAGGAGTTCCGCTACCCCGGACAGATGAAACGCCGCGGTACACCCCAAGGAACTTTCGCTCATGCTCCCGAGCATTACCCGTTGACCCGCTTCGCGGGCTGCCCTTGTCATGGCCACCGCTTGATCCAATCCGCCACACTTCATCAACTTCACGTTCACCCCGCCAAAGCCATCCGAACGTTCAGGCATATCAGCAAGGCCCTGCACCGATTCATCCGCAAAAACGGTAGCCGACCTAACTCGCTGTAGCCAGCGGTTCAGGGCCAAGTCATTCTTGTGGAACGGCTGCTCAATTCCAAGCAATTGACCGCTACGGACGCCACTCAAAACGTCAACGGCTTGTTCTTGGCTTGTCCAAGCTTGGTTAACGTCAAGAAATATACCCTTGGCCCACAGCCTATTGACCACTTCAATTCGCTCTCCGTCCTGAACCGCGTTCAATTTCAGTTTCAGCACCTCGCAATAGGACAGTTCAACTAGTCGCTCAGGGATATCATTCAGTTCGCACACTCCTAGGGTGAACATGGCCTTTGCGCCACCTGGAGCGGGTTGTTGCAGTAGTTGCCACACTGGGCGCCTAGCTAACCGCCCGGCCAAGTCGTACGCCGCAGTAACCAAAGCGGCCCTTGCACAGGGTGCTTCCTGTGTCAGCCGGTTGGTCCGTCCGATCAGTTCAAGCAATCCACCTGGCAGATCGATCCCTGCTAGATCAATGGCCTGAAGAGCGGCGATAACACTGCTTTGATCCTCGGGCACGTACGGTGGTATTGTTGCTTCGCCATACCCGAAGACCCCGTTCAGTTCCAGCCTCACGAACACGCAATCGGTTCCGGTCCTCACGCCATGAGCCGTTCCGAACGGATGCTTGAAGCGCAGGTGGAAGGGACAGAAGCCGATAAGCAAATCCATGTTGCGAAGGTGACGATCAAAGCGATGCTGCACTCACTGGAGGGGCAGGTTCACTCAAAACGCACAAAACGAGAAACCCGGCCAAGGACCGGGCTCTCGTTATCGATTCCGACGAACGCATCAGCCCTTGGGCTTAACCATGTACACGATATTGGTGACCCACTTGGTCGAGTCCGTTTCGGTGCCTTGGCCCACCACGTACTCCTCCAACACCGACCCGGCGATCACCATGCCATCGCTGGTGAGTTTTTCATCCACCGCCGTGTGAGCTGCAAAAGACCCGGAATAGCCACCGAGCATTGTTGTCCAATAGGCCTTGCCGGCAGGGATCTCATCCGTTTCCAAACCGTCGACCTTGGTCTTGTCGGCAACGGGTACACACACCATGATCGAAGCCGTTTTATTCTCCATGTCCCAGTCGTAATACAAACCGCACAGGGGGCCTGCGGCCTTCACTCCGGCCTTGCCCAGAGCCTCGTACACCTTGGGGGTGCTCTCCATATAGAACTTCTCCAGATCCGCGTGCGGCAATTTGGGGTCGCTCTTGATACCTATGTACATGCCCGCCGGCCGGTCACCGCTTATAACCTCGATCGCAGCTGGTGCTTTTGCCATGGCTTCGGCATGCGCCTTTTCCACCTGATCTTTCAAGTAGCCCAACCCTTTCTCGAAGTGCGGACCGATGAACTTGTCCATGTTGAACAGAACGCTCATCACCCGTCCGAGTCCTTCATTGTCTCCGTGCATGACCCAGAGTGCTTTCGTGCTATCCCCCATGGACGTCAGTTCGAGGTCAACCTTGCTTTTTCCGCCCATGAATCCCTCGATGACCAGATCCAATCCGACCCTCTTGTTCACCTCCAACGCGACGATCTCCTGTGAGCCCTTGCCCACCTCACTGTTGCCCTCCCACATCGCTTTGGCACCGATCGTTCCGTCGCTGCCTTCCATGGATTTTTTCATAGTGGTATCCAGTTCGTTCCATGGACTCCATTTGTCCATGGCGGCCAGCGAATTTGAGCGAGCATAAACCGCTTCGACGGGGGCATCGATCACGATGGACCGCTCCATGCGATACGTATCGTCGGCCATGGCGTACATGACCAAGCCGATACCGAAAATGGCCAGCAGGATGATGAGGATGGTTTTGATCGCTTTCATGTGTTCATGCCGATATCGGCGTGTTTGGGGGTTTCGTGCCGAAAGATGCCAATTCATCCGGATCGGACCCATTCGGTGCGACCTCCTGTGACGACCAGTGGCCGACCAATGGCACAGTGTTTTCTTTGATGGCCTTAAACCGACAAGCCATGGCCCTTCGCACTTACGCCCCGCTCCTGATCTTCGCCGCGCTGCTCACCCTTCCCTTCGCGTCCTGCAAGTCGAAGTCCGCTTCACCGGCCGGGGTAAAGGTCGACCAGCCATTCTCCGGGTCGAACTACGAAAGCAATAATCGCTGGTTCCGTGGAACCGGAGTTGGCGTGAGTACAAAGCAGAACATTGCTCGCAGTAAAAGTGACTTGGACGCAAAGAACCAGCTGGCCGGCCAAGTAGGCAGCACAGTGCGCTCCGTCAGCGACCAGTATCTGGGTGAGACGGGGAACGCGAGTGCCAGTGAGGTTGCGGATAAGTTCCAGACCCTCGTTCGTGATGTGATGAACACCGAGATCGCCGACTTACGGAAGATGGGCGAAGAGACCTTCTTCAACGAGTCAAAAGGCGAGTACACGGTGTACACAGCCTATGAGATCAAGAAGGCCGCCATGTGGCGCTTCATGAAGAAGCAGGCCCGTGTTCAAGGCAAGGTTGACGAAGTGTCGCTGAAACTTTGGGAAGAAATGATGGACGAGCAGATCAAGCTGGCGGAGGCGGAGGAAGGAAAGTGACAACCTGACCGCCCACCACCATTGGCGCTAGGTTTGTACCGGATCCACCAAACACGAAGACAATGGGAATGGGAATGATGGGATTGTGGGTCATCGGCATACTGATGTTCGGCATCAGCTTTCTGGTGAGCCAGCGCTTGAAGAGCAAGTTCACCAAGTACAGCAAGACCCCGCTGAGCAACGGCATGAGCGGCCAAGAGGTCGCGCTGCAGATGTTGGCTGACAATGGTATCCGCGATGTGAAAGTGATATCGGTTCCTGGACAGCTGACCGACCACTACAACCCGGCGACCAAAACGGTGAACCTGAGCGAACCGGTTTACCATAGCCGCAATGCCGCTGCTGCTGCCGTTGCCGCGCACGAATGTGGTCACGCAGTGCAACACGCAACGGCCTACAACTGGCTGAAAATGCGCAGCACATTGGTACCTGTCGTGAACGTCAGCAGCCGGTTCATGCAATGGGTGATCCTCGGCGGATTGCTCTTGGCAGGAACTTTCGGTAATGGATTGTTGCTGGCAGGCATTGTGATGTTCGCGATGACGACCCTCTTCGCCTTCATTACCCTGCCGGTAGAGTACGACGCGAGCAACCGCGCCTTGGCTTGGATGAAACAGCGCAACATCGTTACCACCGCAGAGTATGCCATGAGCGCCGACGCGCTTAAGTGGGCAGCGCGCACATATGTGGTAGCCGCGATAGGCTCTTTGGCTACACTGCTTTACTACATCGCCTTGTACATGGGCCGCCGTGATTGAGCGCGAGCGATGAACTATTGGGAAGCCCTTCCGCCATCCGGAGGGGCTTCTTCATTACCCACCAATTGCAGCACCACTGGGAGGTGGTCACTGTACCCTCCGTGGTATTTGCCCTTACCGCCGTATGTACGATTCGGCGAAGGCCCGAAGCGCGGATGGTTGAAGAGCAGTCGGCTGTCATGCACCGCTCCAGCACTAAGGGCGCGGAATCCGCTTTTTGGCCAGAGCATGCCGCGGCTAACGATGATGTGGTCCAAGTACGCCCATTCGCCGTCGAACTGATGGCTGCCCGCGTTCTGTTGCTCATCGAGATAAACGAGATCGTAGAGGTCACGATCTTTCGAGGAAGTATCCACCGAGGCTGCCAATCCATCTCGAATGCTCCTGTCCAACGGCGCGTCGTTCAGGTCGCCCATAACGATGACGCGTGAATTCGCATCAGCAGCCAGGATCTCATCCACTTTTTTCCGCACCACCGCCGCCGCCGCCATCCGTTTCGGTTCGCTTTCGCGAACGCCCTCCCGGCGGCTTGGCCAGTGGTTCACGAATACGTGCAGCGGCTCGCCGTTCGCCAGTTCCAACCGTGCGTACAGCACATCGCGGGTAGCATCCCCGGGCAATCGAACTGTCAGTGCTTCCGCATGGTCGGCACGACAATGCGGACCTTCCTGCACCAGCAACGCCACGTCGATCCCCCGCTCGTCGGGTGAGTCGAAGTGCTCCAAGATGTAATTGCCTTTGTCGAGCGGTGGGGTGATGGCAAGGTCCAAGGCCACTTGAGCATTCTCCACTTCCACCAATCCAATGATCATGGGCAACTCGTCGCCCGCCATGGCGATCGCTTCTGCCAAGTGTTTCAACTTGGATCGGTACCGCTCCTCGGTCCAGTTCAGCGCACCGCCGGGTAAGTACTCATCATCGCCCTTAAGCGTCGGGTCGTCCTGCGTATCGAAGAGGTTCTCGACGTTGTAGCACACAACACTTGCCGAACGGATCGGTTCGAGTGTGGTGGTATCCTGCGGATGACTTTCCGCCCTGCTTGTCGAAGCCTCCTGTCCACAGCCGATCTGCACTACCAGCAGCACGCCCAAAAGGCGCTTTCCCGTTCTCATCGTCTTCGTGTTTTCACTCCAAGAACACCCAGCAGGCCGCGCGCCAATTCCCGGAACACCGTGCGGCCCACTTGCCGCACCATGGTGTTTTTGCTGATGTCCTCTATCGTGCTCGTTTCCTTTTGGGTCGTGCGCTTGGCCTTGGGCTCTTCTTCTTCGCTGTCCTTCTCCTCCCCTTTCAAGCGCTTTTCCAGCAATTCGAAGGCGCTCTCGCGTTCCAGCGCCTGGTTGTACTTGCTGGCCAGTGCGCTCTGGGCCACCAAGCCTTGCACTTCCAACGGAGAAAGTACGTCCATTCGTGTGATGGGTGCGCGAAGAAGTGTGTGTGCCAACGGTGTCGGCGTCCCCTTCTCGCTCAGCGCGGTCACCAGCGCTTCGCCGATCCCGAGCGAGGTGATGAGCTCTTCAGTGTCGTAGAATTCCGTCAGCGGATAGTTCTGCGCCGTCTTCTTGATGGTGGTGCGATCATTGGCGGTGAAAGCACGGAGCGCATGCTGCACTTTCAGGCCCAACTGGCCCAGCACGCTTTCCGGAACATCGCTTGGGTCCTGCGTGCAGAAGTAGACGCCAACGCCCTTGGAGCGGATGAGCTTGATGATGGTCTCGATCTGCTCCAGTAGCGGTTTTGTTGCTGTTTTGAAGATGAGATGCGCTTCGTCGATGAAGAGCACCAGCTTGGGTTTCTCGGCATCGCCCTGTTCGGGGAAAGTCGCGTAGATCTCGGCCAGCAAGCACAGCATGAACGTGCTGAACAAGCGCGGCCTGTCCTGAATATCCGTGAGCCGAACGATATGCACGACGCCCTTGCCGTCGCGTTGTTGCACAAGGTCCTGCACATCGAAGCTGCGTTCACCAAAGAAGGTGTCGGCACCTTGCTGCTCCACTTCGATGAGTTTGCGCAGGATGGTGTTCACCGTTGCCGGGCTAACGTTGCCATAGGCTTTGGAGATCTCGGCTTTGCCTTCGTCAATGGTGAATTGAAGTACGCGACGCAGGTCCTTGAGGTCAAGCAATGGCAAGCCTTTGTCGTCGCAGTATTTGAATACCAAGCTCAGCACACTGCCTTGCGTGTCGTTCAATTCGAGGATGCGTGCCAACAACACTGGACCGAACTCGCTGATGGTTGCGCGCAACCGGGCGCCTGGTTCCTTGCTCAGGCTAAGCAGTTCAACGGGCATGGCCAGTGGTTCATATGGAACACCCATGCGCGTGTGGCGAGCAGCGATCTTGTCATTCGCCGCGCCTGCCGCCGCCAAGCCGCTCAGATCGCCCTTGATATCCATGAGCAACGAAGGCACGCCGTTCATGCTGAGCTGCTCCGCCAGTACTTGAAGAGTTTTTGTTTTCCCTGTGCCCGTTGCGCCACAGATCAATCCGTGGCGGTTCATGGTACGTAGCGGGATCTTCACCTGCACGCCCGGTGCGCATTCACCATTGAAAAGCGGCGCGCCCAACACTATTTGGCCGGTTGTTGCACCGTATCCCGCCT
>CADECG010000176.1 GCA_902825795.1 uncultured Bacteroidota bacterium | reverse complement strand
CAAGTCCGCGCTGCGGATCGAGGATATTGGAGTAAAGCGTGCCCTCGCCGAGTTTCTTCCTGCACGCGTGCATGCCATCCACCACCGAGGTGCAGAAGGCCAATGATGTATCCGCACCGGCGGCGAGCAAAGCACGGCCTCGTTGGTAACGTTCGCTCGGCACCGAGTCGAGATCGGTGCACGTTGATATGCAGAAGTTGGTAACGGCGTACGTGGCCTCGTTCCCTGTAAAGAGCGTGTCGGCCTCCACCACCAAGTATTCACCATTGCGGTCCACGAAAATCAAATAGGCACCGTTGAGCTGGCTGAAGTCGAAGGTGCGGATGAGCGCTTCGGCTTCGTGCACGTTCGCACACGAGCGAAGAACGCGATGCACGAGGTCCTCGAAATGGATCGGTGGTTTGCCGGATGTCCCCGCGAACGATTTGGCGGGCGACTTCAGTCCATCGAACGAGAGACCGGCTTCGTTCATGCCGCCTTGCGGTGTGGAGTTGTTCTGGCCGAGATAGACCGCGCCGTACTCACCTTGCTTCCCGTTCTCGAACCAGATGCGCGGGTCGATGCTCCAGGCGTCCTCGTTGTTGCCCACCATGGTGTGGCCGTTGAGCGTGAGCTTGAAGAAGGTGCAGGCAACTACAGGAGGCGCTGCCAGCAGCGCTAGCGCTCCGGTCAGGTATAGGTTCAGGAGGCGCATGTGTTCTAGGCTGGACTTCCAGAATGCCGGAGTTCCGATCGGTAACAGCGAAGGTCGATGGATCGGGGTGTTTCCGTGCTCCTCACCTTGGGGCGTCACAGGTACTTTCGCAGCATGTCCTTCGTCACCGCTCCTCCTTACGTCCCCAAGAACAAGATCCGCGTTGTTACCGCCGCCAGTTTGTTCGATGGCCACGATGCCGCCATCAACATTCCCGCTTAGGCGGGACTTCGCTCCTCCGTCGCTGAGCATGCTTGGCGCATCAACACATCAATAGAAACAGTCCCTCGCTGGTACCTTCACGCCATGTCCACCTTCGTTCAAGCTCCTCCTTACATCCCGAAGAATAAGATCCGGGTCGTCACTGCGGCATCCCTATTTGATGGGCATGACGCGGCGATCAACATCATGAGAAGGATCATCCAGAGCACCGGCGCCGAGGTGATCCACCTGGGGCACGACCGCAGTGTGGAGGATGTGGTGAACACCGCTATCCAGGAGGACGCGCACGCCATCGCCATGACCAGCTACCAGGGCGGGCACACGGAGTACTTCAAGTACATGCACGACCTGCTGAAGGAGAAGGGCGCGGGGCACATCAAGATCTTCGGTGGAGGAGGAGGGACGATCCTTCCGGAGGAGATCAAGGAGTTGCATGCGTACGGCATCACGCGCTTGTACCATCCGGATGACGGGCGTGCGATGGGCCTGCAGGGCATGATCAACGACATGCTCGAGAAAGCCGACTTCGACCTGAGCGCGCAGGTGAACGGCGAAGCGAAGAAGTTGACGCCACAGAACTGGCCCGCCATAGCACGCTTGATCAGCGCAGCGGAGAACCATCCAGATGTCTATGCGAAGCTCAGCGACGACATCCACAAGAAGGCTGCGGCGAACAAGGCGCCCATCCTCGGCATTACCGGCACGGGCGGTGCGGGCAAGAGCAGCATGGTGGACGAGTTGATCCGCCGTTTCATTCTGGATCAGCCGACCAAGACCATCGGCGTAATTTCCGTGGACCCGAGCAAGCGCAAGACCGGCGGTGCGCTGCTGGGCGACCGCATCCGCATGAACAGCATCCGCGGCGAACGCGTGTACATGCGTTCGTTGGCCACACGCCAGAGCAACCTCGCGCTGAGCAAGCATGTGAAGGAGGCGGTGGAGATACTCAAGGCCGCGGGCTTCGACCTGATCATCCTGGAGACGAGCGGCATCGGCCAGAGCGATACCGAGATCCTCGACCACAGCGATGTGAGCCTCTACATCATGACACCGGAGTTCGGCGCAGCCACGCAGTTGGAGAAGATCGACATGCTCGACTTCGCCGACGTGGTGGCCATCAACAAGTTCGACAAGCGCGGTGCGCTCGATGCCGTGCGCGATGTGAAGAAGCAGTACAAGCGCAACCACCAGCTCTGGGATGCCGACGATGACACGCTCCCCGTCGTGGGCACCATCGCCAGCCAGTTCAACGATCCCGGCACCAACAACCTGTACGTGCGGTTGATGGAAACGATCAAGAAGAAGACCGGCGTCGACTTCCACAGCACCTTCCACGCGCACGACGAGATGAGCGAGAAGGTGTGGATCATCCCGCCCGCGAAGAGCAGGTACTTGAGCGAGATCAGCGAGAACAATAGGAGGTATGATGGGCGGGTGGACAAGCAGGCGGGTATTGCGGATCAACTGTATGGGTTGCACAGTGCGATCTTGACGTTCGGTGGGCCGGACCTGACCCTCACCCCTAGCCCCTCTCCGAAGGAGAGGGGGACAGATCCGCATTCCTCCCTCTCCTTCGGAGAGGGTCGGGGTGAGGGGCATTTGAGCGCACTGATCAACAAGTTCAACGAACTGAAGAAAGACCTCGACCCGCACTTGTGGTCCATGCTCACCGGCTGGAAGGAAGAGGAAGCGAAGTACTCCGGCGAGTTCTACACCTACCTCGTGCGCGGCAAGGAGATCAAGGTGCTCAACCATTCGGAAAGTCTCAGTCACCTGAAGATCCCGAAGGTCGCGCTGCCGAAGTTCCGCAGTTGGGGCGACAAGGTGCGCTGGGCCATGCAGGAGAACACACCCGGCTTCTTCCCTTACACCGCGGGCATCTATCCCTTCAAGCGCACCGGCGAGGATCCCGCGCGCATGTTCGCTGGCGAGGGCGGACCGGAGCGCACCAACAAGCGCTTCCATTATGTAAGTCAGGGCCTGCCTGCCAAGCGCCTCAGCACCGCGTTCGATAGCGTCACGTTGTATGGACACGATCCCGGCCGGCGTCCGGATATCTACGGCAAGGTGGGTAACAGCGGCGTGAGCATCTGCTGCCTCGATGATGCCAAGAAGCTCTACAGCGGCTTCGACCTGACCTCACCCACCACCAGCGTCAGCATGACCATCAACGGTCCGGCGCCCATGCTGCTCGGCTTCTTCATGAACGCCGCCATCGATCAGAACTGCGAGAAGTACATCCGCGAGAACAAGCTGGAGAAAGAGGTCGAGAAGAAGATCGCGGAGAGGTGGAAAGGGAAGGAGCGGCCGCAGTACGCCCTCACCCCCAACCCCCTCTCCCAAGGAGAGGGGGCTCCTGACGACGCGGGAGATGACGACGAGGTACACGCTTACATGACGGGCGACCCTGCTACTGCTGCGAAGCTGATGGCTTACGCGAACAGCATGCGGAAAAGCCCGACGGAAGCCGAAGACAAGCTTTGGCAGGTGATACGCGGCAACGCAACCGGTGGGCGCATTCGCAGGCAACACATCATCGACAACTTCATCGTCGACTTCGTGTCGTTGCCGAAACAACTGGTTGTCGAGGTGGACGGCGACATCCACGATCTTCAAAAGGAAGAGGATGCCGCTCGCACATTGATGCTCAATGAGCGGGGTTTCCAAGTCATCCGCTTCCGCAACGATGAGGTGCTGGCCGATGTCTTCAAGGTGAAAAAGGCCATCGCCGACGCACTCAACAAGCGCCCGGATTTCTCGAAGTTGGATCCACATTCCTCCCCTCTCCTTGGGAGAGGGGCCGGGGGTGAGGGGCATTTACCCGCAGGCAACGACGGCCTTGGCTTGCTCTTGTTGGGCATCACCGGTGACCAAGTCCTCCCCCCCGACATCTACGCCAAGATCAAGGCCGACACCCTCGCGCAAGTGCGCGGCACCGTGCAGGCCGACATCCTCAAGGAAGACCAGGCGCAGAACACCTGCATCTTCAGCACCGAGTTCGCGCTGCGCTTGATGGGCGACGTTCAGCAGTACTTCATCGACCAGAAGGTCCGCAACTTCTACAGCGTCAGCATCAGCGGCTACCACATCGCGGAGGCCGGCGCCAACCCCATCAGCCAGCTCGCCTTCACCCTAGCCAACGGCTTCACCTACGTGGAGTACTACCTCAGCCGGGGCATGGACATCAATGCCTTCGCGCCGAACCTGAGCTTCTTCTTCAGCAACGGCATGGACCCCGAGTACGCCGTGATGGGTCGCGTGGCGCGCCGCCTCTGGGCCAAGGCGCTGAAGCACCGCTACGGCGCCGACGAGCGCAGCCAGATGCTGAAGTACCACATCCAGACCAGCGGCCGCAGCCTCCACGCGCAGGAGATCGACTTCAACGACATCCGCACTACGTTGCAGGCGCTGTACGCGATCTATGACAACTGCAACAGCCTGCACACGAACGCCTACGACGAGGCCATCACCACGCCCACCGAGGAAAGCGTGCGCCGCGCCATGGCCATCCAACTCATCATCAACAAGGAGCTCGGCTTGGCCAAGAACGAGAACCCGCTGCAAGGCTCCTTCATCATCGAAGAGCTCACCGACCTGGTGGAAGAGGCCGTGCTCACCGAGTTCGACCGCATCACCGAACGCGGCGGCGTGCTCGGCGCCATGGAGACCATGTACCAGCGCTCACGGATCCAGGAAGAGAGCTTGTACTACGAGACGCTCAAACACACTGGGGAGTATCCGATCATCGGGGTGAATACTTTCTTGTCTAGTAAGGGTTCACCGACCATTCTTCCGAAGGAGGTGATACGCGCTACCGAAGAAGAGAAGGAGGCACAGATCAAGACTGTCGATAACGTACACAAGGCTTACGAGGCCGAAGGGAAAGCCGCACTCCGCAAGCTACAAGAGGCCGCAATCAAGAACGAGAACATGTTCGCTGTCTTGATGGAGGCGACGAAGTATTGCAGCCTCGGTCAGCTTACTTCGGCCATGTTTGAAGTAGGGGGACAGTATAGGCGCAACATGTGACCCATTCAAGAGCGAACGACATGAAAAGAACGAATATCGCCGTGTTCACGACCATTGCGTGCTTCATGGCAACACGGGTCGACGCACAACTCGTCGCGGGCGTGGTACCCGCCGGGTACACGTCAACAGCGTATTCCATCCACTTGGAACCTCTGGTGGATTTCACCGAGGATTCGACCGACTTCGACGTGGATTGTGATGGCGTCGATGACTTCAGGCTCTTCCTGGATCGGAACAACCCCAGCATCGACGCCTCGAACAGGCTCTATCTGCGGAGCCTTGTGGACTCCATCAGGATATGTGTGGATGACATGACCACGCTCTGCCCGAACTACAACCATAGCCTGAACTACATCGACGGACAGGTCATGACCTGTGCAAGCCCGTTCGCCATGCTCAATGATGATAACGTGGTGGTTGGTGACTACGTGACCTTCCTCTGTGGGGGAGTGGCGCCGCAGGCGGCGGACAGTGTTTACATCCACTACGACAAGACCGTCAATGGTGCGCTGTTCGAGGGCTGGATCCTGATGTCCTTTGATATCGTGAGCTCTAACACGATCGACCCATGGGCAGAAGTGTACGCGGCGATCGGTATGTGCGGCGCGACCGGTATCGACCAGCATGACCTTGGTGACTTGCAATTCGAACTGTACCCCAACCCGTCGACTGAAGGTAGATTCAACTGGTCTTCGTCGACTCGGGTCATCTCGGTCGAGGTTTTCGATCTGATCGGTCAATGCATCCATACAGGACCGGGCGGTACGATCGGCTCCTTGGAACTTCGTGCGAGGAAAGGGAGCTATTTGATGAAATGCCGAACAGAAGGCGGGCTAGTGCATGTTGAGCGGCTGATCCTCAACTGATCAAATGCGTACGCTGAAGCATACCGACGAATACCCGATCATCGGCGTGAACACCTTCTTGAGTTCGAAGGGCTCACCGACGATCCTGCCGAAGGAGGTGATCCGCGCCACCGAGGAGGAGAAGGAAGCGCAGATCGCGACGGTTGAGAACGTGCAGCAGGCTTATGCCGAAGAAGGCAAGGCGGCGCTTCGGAAATTGCAGGAAGCAGCTATCCGGAATGAGAACATGTTCGCGGTGCTGATGGAGGCGACGAAGTATTGTTCGCTGGGGCAGTTGACGGCGGCGATGTTCGAGGTGGGGGGGCAGTACCGGAGGAATATGTAGACGGTTAGGGCGGGCCCCTCGCAAAACCTCGGGTCGCGGGTTCCGCTCGTACTCCGCGCTGATTCGTTGCTACGGAGCACTTGCTTCAATCGATCACGCATTGCTGACACGATGGACATGGAATCCGAGACTCCAGAAGGGCGCCTGACGAGGAGGCAGGAGGCTCTTCAACAGATGTTACTTCTCGCAGAAAACCTGAATACTGAAAACAAGACTGCCAATCAAGCCCAACCTATCGATTGGGAGAGAGAGGTCATCGGGTGGAACATTAGGAATCTAAAGCGCATTGTTGAGTGGATTCGGGAAGACCTCAAGCCGGAGTCCTTGCGCTGGTATGTGGAGAACGAGACGGTTGACCGGATGATGCTGAACATTCGTGGGCAAGTGAATCCTATGTTTCTCATTGGCGAGATTCTCGATTACGCCCCCCCGGATTCGCGCAATCAGGATTTGCACTGGCTCTTCCCGAAGGAGAACTCGTGGGGCGACATGCTCGGATTCGCTCTGGGCAAAATAGGCGCTGAGATTTTCGAGCCAAGCCTGCCTGGATTATTGGCGCACGTAAAGGAGGAGACCATTATTTGGATAGTGGAAAGACTTACGGACGTCCAAGCAAAAGTGCTTGAAGCTGCGTTGAAGCATGCTTCTGAAAGACAGTACCTGTTGTAAGCTTCCCCTAAAGTCGGGCCAGTGATAACTGGAGGTCTCAGGAGCATTGG
>CADECG010000175.1 GCA_902825795.1 uncultured Bacteroidota bacterium | reverse complement strand
TCACCGCCTTGGTCTGCACGGCCAAGAGCGAAATCGCCAAAACGAATAGGAACCGCACCTGATACCAACGCTTCATTCTCCCGATCGTTGCCGAACTGATGACGAGGGCAAAGGTCGGCGTGTTGCCGCTATCATCCTTCAAAGCGGGGCAAACCCTCCAACCTGCTCAGACCTGTCCTGTATTCGTGCATCAACCGCTCAATGATCTTCTTAGCTGGAAGTATGTCATCCAGGGCAGCGCTCACTTGGCCGATCTCCAGTTCGCCTTGGTCCAGGTCGCCCTCGAACATGCCTCGTTTGGCGCGGGCCCGGCCCAGCACCTGCTTCAGATCATCCACACTAGCGCTACGGGCATATGCTTCCAGAACTGCTTTATAGAAGTCGTTCTTGACCAACCGCACAGGGGCCAATTCCTTCAGTGTGAGCACTGTATCACCTTCACCGCTGCTAACCACCTTGTTCTTGAACGCCGCATGCCCGCTGCTTTCCGCACTGGCTACGAACCGACTGCCCACCTGCACGCCATCAGCGCCCAAGGCCATGGCCGCCAACATGGCCCGGCCATCGGCGATACCACCCGCGGCGATCAGGGGCACGTCAACGGCATCCCGCACCATAGGAATGAGCACCAGGGTAGTGGTCTCTTCCCGTCCATTGTGACCTCCGGCCTCGAAGCCCTCGCCCACCACCGCATGAACGCCCGCTTTCACCGCCTTCCGCGCAAATTTCACACTGCTCACCACATGCACCACTGTTATGCCGTGGTCCTTCAACCTACCGGTCCAAGCCCCCGGATCACCGGCACTCGTGAACACAACCCTGACCCCTTCGGAGATGATCGTGGCCATGTGCTCTTCCACACTCGGATACAGCAGGGGCACGTTCACTCCGAACGGCTTGTTGGTAGCGGCTTTGCATTTGCGTATCTGTTCCCGAAGCACATCGGGGTACATGCTCCCACTACCAATGAGGCCCAATCCACCGGCGTTGGCAACCGCGCTTGCCAGTTCCCAGCCGCTGCACCAGATCATGCCCGCCTGCACAATAGGGTATCGGATCCCGAACAGGTCACACACGCGGTTTCTCTCCTTGAACGACATCGGCACGGGGTGTTTTGAATAGTGGCGTTGAATGTAGGATCGAAGCCGAACTGGCGCATGTATCCCTAGACTTCACTCGATCGTTGAAATCTACCTGCTGCACCCACCCGCGATCCGCAGGGGAACTTTTCTAAGTTTGCGCGTTCACCGACCCTGCCTAGCCATAACCTGATGAGAAAGTTCTACCTGTTGCTTGTTGCCGTGCTCTTGACGGCTTCCGCAAAAGCCCAGTACGCGTGGGACATTGGCTTTCACTTAGGTGGGGCCAACTACTTGGGCGAAATGGGCGGTAAGGAGAAGCCCCGCCGGGATTTCATATGGGATCTTAAACTGAGCCAAACGCGCTGGGCTATTGGTGGGTTCGCTCGCCGAAAGCTCAACCGCAGCATTAGCATCAATGCTGGGTTGATGTACCTACGTATCCAAGGTGCCGATGACCTGAGCATCTATCGCCCACGCCGTGGTCGCAACCTGAACTTCCGCAACGACATGTTCGAGTTGTACGTGCGGCCCGAGTTCACCATCTATGCTGATAATGACATCGGTGGCCGCGGTCGGTACAAAACGGACTTCCGCCTCTTTGCTTATGTAGGCGCCGCCATTTTCTACCACAACCCGAAAGGCCAACTCGATGGCCAAGGAGATTGGGTGGCACTGCGGCCGCTGGACACCGAACTGGCTGGCTATAGCCAGATCGGGTTCGCCATCCCCGCTGGTATGGGATTCCACTTCACTTACAAGCGCCGTCACCGTATCGGCTGGGACTTCGGTTGGAGGACCACGTTCACCGATTACTTGGATGACGCCAGCACTGTGTACGTCAACCCCGAACTCTTACCGGGCGGCAGCACCGGGCTTGCAGCGCAGTTCTATGACCAGAGCGAAAGTGCCATTGCCGCTGACCCGAGCTTACCCAGCCAATACCAATACGGATATTGGCCTGACCGCAGTGATGGTCGTGACAACATACGAGGCGACCCTACGCACAACGACAGCTACTTGACCATGACGCTGACATACAGCTACGTGCTCAAAGGCCAGTCGAACTTCTACCGCCAGCGGTATAGCTGGGTGCGTGGCAAGAAGCGTATCGGCCGTAAGAGCCGTGCGAAGTTCTGACCGGTACACATATCAAAAGAGAGAAGGGAGCTACGGCTCCCTTCTCTCTTTTCAGCTCTGCACGTTGTTCCGTTGCATCCAGTCCTCCAATACCACTAACATCCAAACACGCCCCCAAGTGACTCGCGGGTCGTTGGCGAGGAATCGTTGCCAGAGGTCATGTATGCCATTGCTGTTGAATTGATCCCGCGCGGCCAGTGCGGTCATGCGGTCTGCACAGAAGGTCTTCAGTTCGCCACGCATCCATTGGGCCCACGGTAGGGTGAAACCCATCTTCGGTCTGTCGATGATCTCCCTTGGCAACAGATCGCCTAGGCTGTCGGTGAGGAGTTGCTTGGGCGTGTGCGGGTACTTGAACGCATCGCCGACCCCAAGGACGAACGACACCAGGTCGTGGTCGAGGAAGGGAACACGCACCTCAAGCGCATGTGCCATGCTCATCTGGTCAGTATCGCGGAGCAGCACGTTCTGCATGTAGGTGCCTATTTCCAGCAAGCTCACTTGGCTCAACAAGGGAAGTCTGTTTCCGCCTTCC
Organism: uncultured Bacteroidota bacterium; assembly: GCA_902825795.1. Lineage (GTDB taxonomy): Bacteria > Bacteroidota > Bacteroidia > Flavobacteriales_F > PHOS-HE28 > PHOS-HE28. The sequence goes on along the minus strand of CADECG010000175.1, from coordinate 4,118 downwards.
TTTTCCAACACTAACCGGCCTAACACGTCTACAGCATTGAAGCCGTCGGTGGGCACGGTCAACAGTTCATTCAGTTCGGGGTCCGAAAAAGCCAAGCGTGAAAGCGGATACGTGTTGGCCAAGTCCCAATCGTTCAACCTCAGTAACTCGGCCGCCTTTCCGCCCGCTGGACCACCCTTGAGATTCTTGATCGCAGCACCGGCCAGCGCGCGAAACGGCTTGGGAAACGACATGATCCAACGTTTCCGCTGCAACGCCATACTGCGCTTGAACACATCGTAGCCAGCGAATACTTCATCGCCTCCAAGGCCGCTCAACGCCATGGTGATGCCCGCTTCCTTGGTCACCTTGCTCACCACCCAAGTGTTCGGGCCATCGCCACTGGGATGGTCCATGGCCGCCAGCGCATCGGGCAAGTGGCGAAGCATGTCCGCCGGTTTCAAGCGGATCTCCGTGTGCTCCGTGTTGAATTTCTTCGCGATGAGTTGCGCGAAACGTGCTTCGCTGAACTCGCTTTCATCGAACGACACGTTGAACGTGTGAACAGGTGAACCGCTACACTCTGCCATCAGCCCAACGACCGCACTGCTATCGATGCCGCCACTGAGAAAGGCGCCGAAGGGCACATCCGCGACGAGGCGCTTCTCCACTGCTTTGGTGAGCAGCGTTCTCAATTCAACCTGCACATCGGCCTTCGACATGCCGGCGGCATCCCGACGCACAGCACGCACAGGATGCCACCAACACGTTGGGCCAGTCGTCGGTTCCTTGTCCGCTCGTATTCGCAAGAGGTGCCCGGGCCGAAGCATGCTCACACCTTGCAGCAACGTGCGGGGAGCATGCACGGTGCTGTATTGCAAGTAGTCCTGCAAGCCGTCCATGTCGAGCTTGGCACTGACGGCCCCACTGACCGTCAATGCACGCACCTCGCTGGCGAAGCATGTTCCGAAATGATCTCCATCCGGACTTCCACGAAGTGAAAAACCCGTGTAGTACAGTGGCTTGATACCCAACCGATCGCGCACCAAGCAGAGTTCCTTCTCTTGCTCATCCCAGATGGCGAACGCGAACATGCCTTCCAGTTTCTGAAGGCACCCATCGCCCCAACGCGCCCAAGCGTGCAACAACACCTCACCGTCCCCTCCGCTACGCCATTGCACATCCCCGAGTTGCTTCCGCAGATCGCGGTAGTTGTAGATCTCGCCGTTGAATACGATGGTGTAGCGCCCATCCGGCGTGGTCATCGGCTGGTTGCTTGCAGGGCTCAGGTCGATGATGCTCAACCGTCGATGACCAAGTACCACATCGCTGCCCTGCCAGATACCATCCGCATCAGGACCGCGGTGCGCGATCGCATTCGTCATGCGCTGCACGATCGCCTTGGGCTCCGCGCCCTTCGCGAAATGGCTCATGGCCCGAAGTCCGACGATGCCAGCGATGCCGCACATGTGGCGGCTCAGTTCAGGATGAAGCGCGGGTCCTTGAGGATGCGCATCAAGCCATCGCGCAAGGGCAAAGGCTCACGGCCAAGCAACTGGCGCATGAGACCGATGTCGGGCATCCGGCGGGTCATATCACCTTCTTCCAATGGTGGCAAGTGAACGATCTTGCTCTTACTGCCGGTGAGGTCGATGACCAGTTTGGCCAATTCCAGTACGGTGATCTCCTTGTCACTGCCGATGTTCACCACGTCATTGAGCACCGCGTTGTTCCGGAAAGCGTTCACACAAGCATCAATGTTGTCGTCGACCCAGCAGAAGGTGCGCGTCTGGCTACCATCACCATACACGGTGATATCCTCGCACTTGATCGCGGCACGCATGAACTTGCTCACCACGAAATCGCGGCTCTGCTTCGGCCCGTATGTGTTGAAGAACCGGAACACCGTGTACTCAAGACCATACTCCTTCTGGTAGCTCCGCAGGAACGCCTCACCGATGTTCTTCACGATCGCGTAAGGCAGCTTGCTGTTGAGCGGGGTGGTCTTCTCGTTCTGAGGGATCTCCACTGGCTCGCCATATACCTCGCTACTGCTGCTGAAGAACACGCGCTTCACGCCAGTGTTCTTCGACAGGTCCAGCACGTTACGAATGCCGTCGATATCGCGCAGCACCATCACCGGATTGTCCGTGGTACGCTTCACCCCCACCACAGCGGCGTAGTGGAACACATACTCAAAACGGTGGGCATAGAACACGGCACTGATGTCCTCGAAGCGGTTCGCGTCGCACTTGATGAACCGCACGTTGGGCAGGTGCAGGGGCAGCTTGGCCATGTCGCCAGTAAGCAGATTGTCAACGATGGTCACCTCGTTGGCCTTGTCCTCTGCCAGCTTCTCGGCCAAGTGGCTGGCCACGAAGCCTGCTCCACCGGTTACCAGTATGCGCGCCATGTTCTTCGTTAAGGGTTGCGAATCTATCGTGCCGCACGAGGAGAGACCCGAATGGTTCATGCAACTAATGGCCCTGCTCCCTCTTGTCCTCAACCTGTCGACGCAAAAAGGCGATCTCCTCATCTTGATGCTTGATGCGGTCCTTGAATTCGGCGACCAAGGCAGCATTGGCTTCGTGAAAGTGATTGCCGTTGCCGAACATCGAATGATCCTGTTGGCATTGGTTGAATACCATCTTCTCATCAAAGGCCAGCAAACCGATAACCGTCATCTCGAACACCCGAGCAATCTCCTCGAGGAGATCCAAAGTGATACGCTTCTCTCCAGTCTCGATACGGCTGTACTCCTTCACATCGTGGTAGCCCAGCTGATCAGCCGTGTTCTGCTGGGTCAAATGCTTGAGTTTCCGAATGGCTTTGATCTTTTCGGTGTAAACGCTTGTCTCCATGGCATGGTCGCTGGCGCGACTATTTTGGACGGGCAATGTACTTTGACGGACGGAAAGGCATGGCTTCCTTGGCCGACGGGAAGTGGGACGCGAATGCACTTGCGATGCACACCGCCGTGAGGCAGGCAAGTTGCGGAGATAGGCAAGCGCGAACCAACGACCTGAGCGGATACCGAAAAGCTCGGAGAGAGTAGGGCTAAGCTAAACTTGAGAACATATGAGAACTCGCATCGCCCTTTTTGGGCAAACAGCAATTCTGAGCGTGTGCTTGGTTGCATGTCAAAAGGAACCGACAGCGCTGAACACTAACGGTCCGGATGCCGGCCTGATCCAGCTATCCCGAGGACCACTGTACGAATGGAAATTAGAGCGTGAAGCCGAAGGCGACAAGTGCCCAAGTAGCGGCAGCAACTGTTGCAAGATCCAGTTTCTCGCGGGCGGCACCGCCGAAGCCGTGGAGCAAGTGCTCGCTGCGTTGAGCACAGGTGATCCTCACGATATCTCTGATGCCTTCGCTGAACACAAGGTTGCCCTCAACACCTTCATGGCGTCGGACGACGTTGACGCCGTGATCGAACTTCGGCTCGGGGCCAGGACTTCCTTCAACGAGCTAGAGGATGCAGACTACATAGTGATCACCGATGAGTCCGAGGACTTGCGCGCCTATCGTGTGAACTTGGAGTTGTAAGCGACCATATGTGCCTAACGGCAAGTTCTAGTTTGCTGTGCGATGACGAAAGGGTCAGGGCGCACTTAGCGCGCGCCTTGATTTTTTACGCTAGCGCTCAATCGCAAGCTCAATTGCCTTCAAGCTCCATGCAACGCAAGTTCTTCAAAATCTCGTTGGCCTTTGCCAATTGTTGGGCTATCGTGCTATGCGTCCTGTTACAATCATGCGCTGAACCGGGTCAGAAATACGTTGTGGTGTCACAAAATGATACCCTGGTGCTGAATACGCCATGGAAGTACCGGAACGACCTAAGTGGCCAATATGCCGATCCAACGACTCGCGCTCGTCGTATCTATTCGGGCGATATCAACACGTATTTGACCATTCGGGTGTTCAACGACAAAGGCGATTCACTGTACGAGGTCCCCCTTAAGGAGGCCACGGACGCCCTTGATGACATCAACAGCTTGACCATGTTCGATGATGGTAAGTTGTTTCTGATAGAAGAGCATGGGCCGCACTTTGCGATCCTTGACAAGTTGGGCCGACTTGTCCGAAAGGGTTCGCTTGCGACAGCCTTGTGCCCAACGCCGAATGACCAGTATGAG
>CADECG010000174.1 GCA_902825795.1 uncultured Bacteroidota bacterium | reverse complement strand
CCGGCAGCGCGTGGGATTGGCGCAAGCGCTGATCCACGATCCGAAAGTGCTCATCCTCGATGAGCCGACCAGCGGCTTGGACCCGAACCAACTGGAGGAAGTGCGCGGATTGATCAAACACATCGGAACGGAGAAAACGGTGATGTTGAGTACGCATATCATGCAGGAGGTGGAGGCCATCTGCGACCGCGTGATCATCATTGACCGTGGCCGTATTGTGGCCGACGGTACCGCAGCCGACCTGCGCGGCGGAAGTGGCAAGTTGGAGGTGCTAGAAGTGGAGTTCGATGTGGACGTGCAGAAGGGGAAACTGCTGACCATTGCTGGTGTGCAACAGGCCCAACGCTTGGCGGGCAACAACTGGACCTTGGCCCATGCGGCCGGTACGGATGTGCGCCCGGCCGTCTTCCAATTCGCCGTGGACAGCGGCGTGAAGGTGCTGACCCTGCGCAAGGGCGAACGGGGATTGGAGGAGGTTTTCAAGGAGTTGACACGTCCGGCCGAGGGTTGAAAACCGACCCGGGCGCAAGTCTATCTTCGGCGTCCATTCCAACCGATCATGTACTCACTGAACAGGGTGACCCTTCTGGGCAATCTCGGCGCCGACCCGGAGATCCGGCATCTGCCCAGCGGCATCCCCGTGGCCAACTTCCGCATGGCCACCACCGAATCGTACAAGGACAAAACCACGGGCGAGAAACGCGACCAGACCGAATGGCACAGCATCGTTGCTTGGCGCGGTTTGGCGGAGATCGCCGAGAAGTACGTGAAGAAAGGCAGCAAGGTGTACATCGAAGGGAAACTGCGCACGCGCCAGTGGCAGGACAAGGATGGCGTACAGCGTTACTCCACCGAGATCCAAGCCGACCAGATGATCCTGCTCGATCGCCCCAGTGGCGACCGCAGTGGTGGCGACGCACAGGCTGCGCCCGCTCAACGGCAGACCGCGGGGGCTTCGGCCTCCTCGCCCACCGCGGCTCCGCCCGAGGAGGAAATGGACGACCTGCCCTTCTGACCAACAGATGGAATAAACCCGGAGCGTGCACCCGAGCGCGGTCCCGAACCACTGCACCACTACTTGACCTCCCTGCCTCTGCTCGCCATCGACGGCACCACCATCGCTTCGCTTGTTGCGATCGCGGTGCTGCTGGCCTGCTCCGCGCTGATCAGCGCGAGCGAGGTGGCCTTGTTCGCGTTGAGCCCCACCCAACTGCGCGACCTGCGCGAACGCGGCGGCGTAAGCGGACAACGCGTATTGGACCTGTTGGAACGTCCGCGCCGACTGCTAGCAACCATCCTCATCAGCAACAACTTCGTCAACATCGGCATCGTCATCCTCAGCACCGTGGCGATCGATGGGCTGTTCGACCTCCAGCGCTTGCCGGAGTATCTGGTGTTCATCATCCAAGTGATCTCCGTTACCGCATTGCTGCTGCTCTTGGGCGAAGTGATGCCCAAGGTGTACGCCAGCATGCACGCCATGTCCGTTGCGCAGATGATGTCCGGGCCATTGGTCGCGCTGCGTTGGTTCTGGTCGCCGGTGAACGAGGTGCTTGTGCGCAGCACGCAGTTCATCGAGAAGCGCTACAAGAAGCGAAGCGGCGGCAACATCGGCGTGGACGAATTGGGCGCCGCGCTGGAACTGACGAAGGACGCCAGCACCACCACCGAGGAGCAACGCATCCTGAAAGGCATCGTGAAGTTCGGGAACATCGAAACCCGGCAGGTGATGCGCCCGCGCACCGATGTGATCGCCTTCGATAAGGAGCTGACGTTCGTGGAGCTGATGCAGAACATCATCGAAAGCGGCTTCAGTCGCGTGCCGGTGTATGAGGAAACGCTCGACCGGATCGTGGGCGTGCTACACATCAAGGACGTGCTACCGCACATGGACAACGCCGCCTTCGTGTGGCAGACGTTGATGCGCACGCCCTACTTCGTGCCGGAGAACATGAAGCTCGATGATCTGCTCACTGAGTTCCAACGGAAGCGGGTTCACCTCGCCATCGTTGTGGATGAATACGGCGGCACCAGTGGCATTATCACCTTGGAAGATGTGATCGAAGAGATCGTCGGTGACATCACCGATGAGTTCGATGACGAGGACCTGATCTACAGCAAGCTGGACGATCGCACGTACGTTTTCGAAGGCAAGGCATCGCTGACGGATGTGTACCGCGTGCTGAACATCGACGGCAAGGTGTTCGAGGAGAACAAGGGCTCGAGCGAAACCTTGGGCGGATTCATTCTGGAGCTCACGGGCCGCATACCGCGCAAAGGCGAACGCGTGGACCTGCGCAACTACACCTTCACTGTGGAGAGCGCGGATAACAAACGGGTGCGCCGTGTGAAAGTCTTCATGAAAGATGAAGCGAAGAAGTAGCCTCTACCTCTTATCGGCGCTACTCCTCGCCGGTTGCGGATACGATCCCGTACCGAAAGCGAAGTCGTACTTCCGTATCGATCTGCCCGAGCAGGCCTACACACCGTTCGCAAGCGATTGTTTCAGCGCGGAGATACCGGCATACTCAGCGATGACCACACCGAAAGGTGTTGAGCCCTGTTGGCAGGACTGGCGCTTCGACGGGCAACGCGCCAACGTTTACCTCACCTACAAAACGCTGAACGGGGATCTCGGCCGGTTGATCGAGGACGCGCACGACTTCAAGAGCAAACACCAGAGCAAAGCCGTGCGCATCAAAAGCGATCGTGTACTGCGCGATAGCACGCGCGTATTCGGGACCATCTTCACGCTGGATGGTAACGTGGCGAGCCCCATGGTGTTCTACCTCACCGACAGCACCTCGCGTTTCCTATACGGATCGCTCTACTTCAATTGCCGCCCGAACGCCGATTCATTGGCGCCGGTAGCGGCACGGCTGCGCTCGGACATCGAGCACTTCGCGGCTACGCTGGAGTGGAAGTGATCGTGCGCCCCGTCTTGTGCATAACGTTGAGCACGGTGCACAGCAGTAGCACAGCACCGAACTGGTGCAACACGCCCAGAACGATGGGCACCTGCCATACGATCGTCAGCACGCCGAGCAGGAACTGCACCAGCACCATCACCAGCATCAGCATGTTGGGTTTGGCCAATGCACGCTCATGTTTCGGCAGCAAGGCGAACAGCAACATGCCCAAGGCGACCAGGTAGGCCAGGTTGCGATGGATGAACTGCACACCGTCCTTGTGGTCAGTGAGATCGGTGACCCAGTTTCCGAAGGCGCGAACGTTCTCGGGCATGAACTCACCGTTCATCAGCGGCCAGGTGTTGTAGATGCGCCCTGCACCGAGCCCTGCGGTGAACGCGCCCCAAATGATCTGCAGCGTCAGCAGCACCAATAGCCAGCGCGCCCATCTGCCCACACGACCGTCCGGTTTCAACGCGCGACGCTCGCGGCGGATGTCGAGGATCGTCCAGAGCACGATGGCGAAAACGATGAAGGCCCCGCACAAGTGAATGGCCAACCGGTAGTGACTCACGTCCACGAGCTTCCTGCCGTTGGCGTCCACCTCATCCACCAGGCCGCTCTTCACCATGAACCAGCCCAAGCTGGCCACAACAGCACCGCCGAGCAGGATCCAGAGCGTGCGCCGCATCAGCCAGCCATTCAAGCGGCCCTGTCGCCAGAAGATGATGAACGGGACGGCGAAGACCAGACCCATCAGCCGCCCCCAGTTGCGGTGCATGTACTCCCAGAAAAAGATGCCTTTGAAGCCGGACAGGTCGAGGTGTTGGTTGACCAACAGGTACTCCGGGATCGCCTTGTACTTCTCAAAAGCAAGGTTCCATTCGGCCTCGTTCATCGGGGGCAACGCACCCATGATGGGCTTCCACTCCGTGATGCTGAGGCCGCTACCGGTGAGCCGCGTGATGCCACCGAGGACCACCATGCACGCGATCATCACCGCACCAGCGATGAGCCAGTTGGTTACGGGGCGAAGGGAAAGAGAAGTGGAAGGGACGGCCATCGGCCCGGCGAAAGTATTGGCCACACGTTCGTGACAGTGATTTGCTTGTGCGCGTTGGAAACGCCGACCGGCCGCACGCAGCGGCGGCCGATAGCCCGAAAACAAGCGACCGCCACAGGTCTCCCCACAGCGGCCGCTCTCCCACTAACCAGCCCTTCTTGCGTTGAGCCGGTCCTCGGGCTTCGGACGCAGGCTACTTTATTAGGTCACCGAGCGCTTGGAAAAAAAGAAAGGCCCCGGTGTGGGGCCTTTCGGAAGATCATGGACCGGGGATCAGAAGCGAGCGATCTTGCTGAGCAGCTCGAGGATACTTGGTACAACGGCAACTGCCGTTGCAGCCGCAGCTTGCACTTCAGCGGAAACCTCGGCGGCACCCTTGCTGTCCTCAGTGGCCGCACCGCCTTCCACTTTCTTTTGGTTGGTGATGCTGATGGCCAACACTTTGTACTGGCCCTCGTGAATGGCTTGGATAGCGGCGATCACTTGTGCGTCGGTGATGGTGGCCGGATCGTAGGTCACAACGGCGTGATCACCATCGGGGGTGTCGAACTTGATCTCGGTGGATGCTATGCCGGGCAGTGTGGCCAAAGCCTTCTTGATACTTCCACCGCACATCTGCTCGCAGGTCATGCCTTCGATCTTCAGATCGGCGAAGGTGACCGGCGTGCCGCTGGTGATCTCCGTATCGATCACGGTACGCTCCACGTTGACGGAAGGTGCTGCGCTCTCGGCGGTCGCCACTTCAGCCGGACGGCTGCAAGCGAACAGCGATACAACGAGCACGAAGGAAAGGGGGCGGGCGAAGGTCATGTCCAAGGGTCTTGTGGTTCCTATGACGCGGATGGGTACCGAACGGTTACAAATGTACCTGTGGTATGTAGCCGGATACTTTCGCCGCGCAACTTTTAACGAATGGCGCCTGCGGGGGATGGATGGAAGAAATGGGCGCTGTTGCTCACGCTGGCGCTGATCTGGGGCAGCTCCTTCATCCTGATGAAGCGCGGCCTCTTCCACGAGGGGCGACCGGTCCTGGACCATTGGCAAATGGCCTGCGCCCGGCTGGCCATGGCTTGGCTGGCCCTCAGCCCCTTGCTCTTTCGCCATGGCGCACTACTGCGGAAGCATTGGTTGCCGCTCTTGGGCACCGGGGTGCTGGGCAACGGTATCCCGGCCTTTCTGTTCGCGGCTGCCCAAACGCATATCGACAGCTCGCTGAGCGGCATGCTCAACAGCCTAACGCCCCTCTTCACCCTGCTGGCCGGGGCGGCCTTCTTCGGCAACCGGCTGCGGCTCATCCACCTCATCGGCATCCTGCTGGGGCTGCTGGGTGCAGCGGGGCTCATTCTGTTGAAGACCGACGACGGGCTTCCAGCGTGGAGCTGGTATGCCGTGCTCCCCATCCTCGGAACGGTGTGCTATGGATTCAGCGGCAACATTGTGAAGCGGCACTTGCACGAGCTGCCCGCCGCGGCCACGGCTTGTTTGGCGCTCAGTTTCGTGGGGCCGATCGGCTTGCTGGGTATTTGGACCACCGACCTACCAGGAACCCTTCAAAGCGATTCGCAAGGCTGGGAGTCGTTGGGCTTTGTGGCTCTGTTGGCGGTGCTCAGTTCGGCCTTCTCGCTGGTGTTGTGGAACGCGCTGTTGAAGCGCACCACGGCGGTATGGGCAAGCAGCGTCACTTACCTGATGCCCATTGTGGCCGTAGGTTGGGGCATAGCGGATGGTGAGACGCTTTCGGCTGGTCAGTTGGCTATGATCCTGGTGGTGCTGGGCGCGGTGTGGCTGGTGAACCGGGCGGAGCGCACCGTATAACAAGGCCATTCTTCCGCCGCACGCATCTTTGCCGCGATGTACCAAGGCCAGAAAGTGATCGTGGTGCTGCCCGCTTATCGCGCGGCACTTACCCTGAAGCAGACCTACCAAGAGATCCCCTTCGATCTGGTGGATGAGGTGGTGCTGGTGGATGACAAAAGCCCGGACAATACGGTGGAGGTGGCCCGGCAACTGGGCATCAAGCATGTGGTGGAACACCAGAAGAACACGGGCTACGGCGGCAACCAGAAAAGCTGCTACGACAAAGCCAAGGAACTGGGCGCTGACATCGTAGTGATGCTGCATCCCGACTACCAGTACACGCCGAAACTGCTGGCGAGCATGATCACGCTTATCGGTAACGGCGTATACCCCGTGGTATTCGGATCGCGCATTCTGGGTGGCGGCGCGTTGAAAGGCGGCATGCCGCTGTACAAGTACATGTTCAACCGCATGCTCACGCTTGGCCAGAACCTGCTGATGGCCGAGAAGCTGAGCGAGTACCACACGGGCTACCGCGCCTTCAACAGGGCCGTGCTCGATGCGTGCCCCTACCACAACTGCTCGGACGATTTCGTATTCGACAATCAGATGATCGCGCAGATCTTCTGGCACCGGTTCGCGATCGCCGAGATCACCTGCCCCACCAAGTATTTCGACGATGCCAGCAGCATCAACTTCAGCCGCAGCATGACGTACGGCTTCGGTGTGGTGCACACCAGCTGGCGCTACTTCCTCGCCCGCACCGGCCTTATGGGCTGGAAGCTATTGGGCCAACGCCGCTGAGCCATGGCTTCGTGGAGCAATACACGCATCCAGTGGTTCATCGCCATCGGTGCATTGCTCCTCTTCGTTCCGGGCCTCGGCGCGGTGCACCTGTTCGATTGGGACGAGATCAACTTCGCTGAGATCGCGCGGGAGATGGTGGTGAGCGGCGACTGGTCGCGACCGCAGATGGCCTTCGAGCCGTTCCACGAAAAGCCACCGCTGTTCATGTGGATGCAGGCTGCCTCGATGACCGTCTTCGGCATCGGTGAGTTCGCGGCGCGATTGCCGAACGCTTTGTGCGGAGCGCTGACGTTGCTGGTGCTGTTCCGCATCGGCACGCGGGTGCGCAATGCAACGTTCGGTCTGCTTTGGGTACTCGCGTACGTCGGCTCCATCCTGCCCCATCTCTACTTCCACAG
>CADECG010000173.1 GCA_902825795.1 uncultured Bacteroidota bacterium | reverse complement strand
TGCGAACCCGACCGTTCCGAACGCGGCTATGCTATCCTGCTTAAGCCGATATCCCCAAGCGCCCTTTTCAAGCGCGAATCCTTTCGCGCTACCGGGGTAAGGCATCGCGTTCGCTCCACCCTCCAAGGGATAGATGCGCACACCTCTCAATTCAGGTGGGATGTTGTCCTTCAGGTCAATACCGAACGCCTCCGGATCCAGCGCATGCTGATCGGCATTACGCACTTCAAAATGCAGGTGGGCTCCACTACTACCCCCACTATTGCCGCTCCAAGCGATCACATCACCTTGTTTCACGGGCAGGCGGTCGCGTTCCGGATAAATGTCGATAGCAAAATCGCTCGCCGCATATTGCGCATCGAGAGCATGATCGGCGATGGCCGCTGCATACCGTTGAAGATGCCCGTAAACCGTGGTAGTACCGTCCGGGTGTTGCAGGTAAAGCGCCTTACCATACCCCCAAGGACTCACCTTGATGCGGGCCACGTAGCCATCCTTCACCGCGCGCACCGGCAACCCCTCAACACCGTTGGTTTTGATGTCCAGGCCACTATGGAAATGGTCGCTTCGGAGTTCCATGAAGTTGCCTGAGAGCAACAACGGAATGTCCAGCGGCGGTTTTATGATAGACGCCGACGGGGAGATTTGCGCAGCCATCGATGTCAAAATCGAAAGACTGTATACCAGAGAGTTAAATCGCTTGGTCTCTATCAAAATGTATAGTAATGTCTAAAGCCGTCAGTGGGTGCAATCTATCCGGCGGAACCTGTCGCGCGTCGGGCTATTTACCAACCCCTTCAACACCGTGCCGTGTACAGTGCATTGGTCCAGCGTTAGGAAGCACCCATCCATGGATGGTTATGTTTGCGACGGACCATGGAATCCTCTTGGTCCGGTAACGATGACCGAAGCCATAGAACGACTCCAGCAGGCCACCTCCAGGGTAGCTGCGCTGGTGAAGGAGCATGAGCAGTTACGCCAGCGCCATGTTCGTACCGAGGAAGACCTTGGTGCACAGCGTCGCACGAACGAAGTGCTGAGCAAACGTGTCACGGAACTGGAACAAGAGAACGAGGTCCTCCGAACGGTGCAGTCCAAACTGAAGGACGTGCCACCGCAAGCGAAAGAAAGGATCGACGAACTGGTGAGCGAGATCGATCGCTGTTTGGCGCTTATAAGCGCCTGAGCAGCGACAACACGAGCATGGAAGAGCACTCCATACGGATCGAGATCGCGGGACGCGCCTACCCCCTCAGCATTGCGCAAGAGGAGGAGGCCAACATCCGCCAGGCCGTCAAGGACATCAACGAGAGCATTGCCCGATTGCACCAGAATTATCCGACAACGGATAAGCAGGACCTTTTGGCAATGGCCGCCTTGGAAGTGACGACCCGTGCGCTCAACAGCGCCGGAGATCACGATAAAACCCCGCTGCTGGCCGAATTGGCCAAGCTAGAGGGGTTGCTGGGCAGCGCATCTCCGTCCTGAATTCTTCGCTGCACCGTCGGAGGCCCTCCTTGGTCCGCATAAAAACGCGGAACAATGGAATTCAACATCGTCAGTCTATTGATCGGAGCGCTCGCCGGGCTATTGCTTGGTGGTGGCGCTATCTACTTGTTGCTCAACGCTATGATGAAGAAGCGGGGCAACGCCATGTTGGAGGAGGCCAAGGTGAAGGCCGAGGCTGTCAAGAACGAACGCATGATCCAGGCGAAGGAAAAATTCCTTCAACTGAAGGAAGAGCACGAGAAGCAAGTAAGGGACCGTGAAAAGGATGTTCGTGATAAGGAGCAACGGCTTCAGCAAGGCACGAACAACCTGAAACAGCAGCAAGGCGACTTCGCTAGAAAGCAGCAGGACCTTGCCCGCAAGGAGAAGGATGCTGAGAATGCTGTTGCGGATGCACTGCGGCAGGCGGAGGGCCTGAAGAGGAAGCAGGAGGAGGTGGAGAAACTCCACCAGAAACAGGTGTCCGTGCTCGAACAGGCGAGCAACCTCAGCGCCGATGAGGCCCGTACCCAGTTAATGGACAGCCTGAAGGATGAGGCCCGCACCAAGGCCATGTCCATCATTAACGAGATCACCGAAGAGGCTAAGCTCACGGCCAACCAACAGGCCAAGAAGATCGTGATCCAGACCATCCAACGGGTTGCCACCGAACACAGCGTGGAAAACGCCGTTAGTGTCTTCAAGATCGAGAATGACGAAATGAAGGGTCGCATCATCGGTCGTGAAGGGCGCAACATCCGGACGCTGGAGGAAGCGACGGGAGTGGAGATCATTGTCGACGATACGCCAGAGGCCATCATTCTCAGCTGCTTCGATCCGGTGCGCCGCGAGATGGCGCGACTGGCGTTGCACCAGTTGGTCGTGGACGGTCGTATTCACCCGGCCCGTATTGAGGAAGTGGTGGCCAAGACCAAGAAGCACTTGGAGGAAGAGATCGTTGAGATCGGCAAACGCACATGCATCGATATGGGTATTCATGGCCTACACCCGGAATTGATCCGAATGGTGGGCCGCATGAAGTACCGCAGCAGCTATGGACAGAACCTGCTCATGCACAGTCGTGAAACCGCGAACCTGTGTGCGACGATGGCGGCCGAGTTGGGCTTGAATCCGAAAGTGGCCAAACGTGCAGGCTTGTTGCACGATATCGGGAAAGTACCCGACGAGGAGCCCGAACTGCCGCACGCCATCCTGGGTATGAAACTGGCGGAGAAGTATGGTGAGAAGCCTGACGTGGTGAACGCCATCGGTGCGCACCACGACGAGATCGAAATGACCACACTGATCAGTGCGATCGTTCAGGTGTGAGAGGCAATCAGTGGTCCACGTACCAGCGCACGGCGCGCGATGCTGTAGGCCTACATGAAGCGTCGCCGCGACATGGAGGATCTGGCGCTCAGCTTCCAAGGCGTGAACAAGGCGTACGCCATACAAGCCGGTCGCGAACTGCGCGTTATGGTGGAGAGCGACAAGGTGACGGATGCGCAGGCCGACGAGATCAGTATGCAGTTGGCCGACCGTATTCAGAATGAGATGACCTATCCCGGACAGGTCAGGGTGACGGTTATACGCGAGAAGCGCTCGGTGGCGGTTGCGAAGTGAGGTCGCAGCACCGGCTCCCGGTGCTGTAGCAATTCACTGATCGCCCAGATCGAAGATCGAAATGTCACCGAGCAGAACCATCCTAGTGACCGGCGGTGCGGGCTTCATCGGCTCGCACCTGTGCGATGCGCTGCTGGAGGCCGGTCATCACGTTCGCTGCTTCGACAATCTGGCAACCGGCAAGCGAGAGAACATTGCGCATCATTCGGCCAATAGCCGTTTCCGCTTTATCGAAGCGGATATCCGCAACGCAGCAAGCGTGCACCAAGCCGTTAGCGGAGCGGATGCCGTGCTTCACCTAGCGGCACTAGGCAGCGTACCGCGCAGCATCGACGATCCATTGGCAAGCGAAGCAGCGAACTTGCTAGGGTTCCTGAACGTGCTTGAAGCATGCCGGCACAATGGCCACGTGCGGTTGGTGTATGCCAGTAGCAGCAGCGTGTACGGTGATAGTAAGGCGTTGCCGAAAAGAGAAGGCGAGGAGGGAAGGCCGCTTTCCCCGTATGCGGTTACCAAGTTGATGGACGAGCAGTACGCATGGATGTACCATCACATGTTCAGTCTACCGGTGATCGGTCTGCGGTTCTTCAACGTCTTTGGCGAGCGGCAGGATCCGAACGGTGCGTATGCAGCTGCCATCCCGAAATTCATCTTGCGCTTCTTGCGGCATGAATCTCCCCAAGTGCATGGCGATGGGCAGCAGAGCCGCGACTTTACATACGTGGGCAACGCTGTTCAGGCCATGATAGCTGGTATGCAGTGCGAGCATCCAGCGGCTTTCGGTCGTGTGTTCAACGTGGCCTGCGGCGAGCGTTTCGCATTGCTCGATGTGGTGAATGAGCTGCGGGACGGATTAGCGATCGCCGATCCAGCGATCGCCCAAGTGTCTATTGAACACGTAGCCGAACGGCCCGGCGATGTGCGCGATTCGCTAGCTGACACATCGCTGGCAGAACATGTGCTAGGCTTCAAAGCTGGTTACGACCTGCGCGCTGGTATGGAGCGCGCGGTGCCTTGGTATCAACAACATTGGAAATGAAGCGACCTCAACGGTTAGGTTCGTAGCACATGGATCGCCGCCTAGCCATCCTTTGGCTCACCATTTTCGTTGACCTGATCGGATTCACGCTCTTCATTCCTGTTGTACCCTATTTCGCCAAGCAGGTTGATGCGAGCGAAACCATGGTGATGCTTTCGGCCGCCGTGTTCAGCCTTATGGTATTCCTGTGCTCACCGATCTGGGGCAGCCTGAGCGACCGGATCGGTCGCCGTCCGATCATCATGGGTTCGGTGATCATCAGTGCCATCAGTTACATCGTCTTTGCGCACGCGGGCAGTTTGGTGTTGCTCTTCGTTTCGCGCATACTCACAGGGATCGGTTCCGGTAACATCGCTGCAGCGCAGGCGTACGTCAGTGACATTACCCCACCGCAGGACAGGGCCAAGCGGATGGGATTGATCGTGGGCGCCTCGTTCGGATTGGCGTTCGCCTTCGGGCCCGCGATCGGTGGCTTCATCTATAGCCATTTCGGATTGACCACGCTCGGCTATTTCGCTGTTGGGCTCTGCCTCTTGAATCTCTTGGGTGTGGTCTTCGTGCTTCCGGAATCGTTGAAAGAGAAGGATGCAACTAGACCTATCAACTTCAGGCCGATCGCCAGCACGTTCGCTTCGTTGAAGGACGAGCGGTTCCGGGACATTTTCATTATCGGTTTCGTTTACATCACCGCTTTCAGCATGATGAACGTCAGCATAGCCTTCCTCTGGGAACAGAAATACGGACTCGATGTGGATCACGTTGGGCTCATGTTCTCGTTGGTCGGTGTTGCTTCCGCGATCGCACAGGGCGCATTGGTCGGTGTGTTCCAGCGATGGTTGGGCGAGAAGAAAATGATGATCTACGGATGCGTTATGGTGGGGATCGGCTTGGCGTTGATACCCTTCGTTCCACACAAGTGGTTCGTGTTCTTCAGCATGATACCGATCATACTGCTTGCGGTGGGCAACGCATGTCTCAACCCCAGCCTTGTATCCATACTGAGCCGCAAGTCGAAGCCACACGAGCAAGGGGAAGTGATGGGGCAGAACCAAGGATTCAGTTCGTTGGCGCGGATCGCCGGACCCGCTATGGCGGGCCCGCTGTACATGGCCGGTAGCGGGTTGCCCTTCTGGGTCGGAGGGGCCATCATGTTGGGCACGCTGGCCCTTGTCTTCCATTTCCTGCGCACATCCTATACACCCGCACCGCCGGTGCCATTGAAGGCCGATTAGATTCGCCGCCACTTTCCAACCACCATGAGCGTACTCGTCAACAAGAACAGCAAAGTCCTGGTGCAGGGCTTCACCGGTAGCGAAGGGACTTTCCACGCCACGCAGATGATCGAATACGGCACCAACGTGGTTGGTGGAGTTACGCCGGGCAAAGGCGGTCAAGAGCACTTGGGTAAACCGGTGTTCGAGACAATGAGCGACGCGGTGAAGAAGACCGGCGCCGATGTGAGCATCATCTTCGTTCCACCAGCGTTCGCGGCGGATGCGATCATGGAAGCCGCAGAGGCAGGTATCAAGGTGATCGTGTGCATTACCGAAGGCATTCCAGTGAAGGATATGGTAGCGGCCCGTGAGTACCTCCGTGGCAAAGGCTGCACGCTGATCGGCCCCAACTGCCCCGGAGTGATCACTGCCGATGAATGCAAAGTGGGCATCATGCCCGGCTTCGTGTTCAAGAAAGGTCGCGTCGGGATCGTGAGCAAGAGCGGTACACTCACCTACGAGGCCGCCGACCAAGTCGTTAAGGCAGGCTTGGGTATCAGCACCGCAATTGGTATCGGTGGCGATCCGATCATCGGCACCACAACGCTAGAGGCTGTTCAACTCTTCGCCAACGACAAGGACACCGATGCCATCGTGATGATCGGCGAGATCGGCGGGGATCTGGAGATCCGTGCGGCGCAATGGATCAAAGCCAATTGCAAGAAACCCGTCATCGGCTTCATAGCCGGTGAAACCGCTCCCAAGGGCCGCACCATGGGCCACGCGGGCGCCATCGTCAGCGGTGCCGATGAAAGCGCCGCAGCGAAGAAGAAGGTGATGCGCGAAAGCGGCATCCACGTGGTGGACAGCCCCGCGACTATCGGTGCGAAGGTGAAGGAGGTGCTGGGCTAAGCCAAACCGACGCACTGAGCCGAATACTCAGTGCTTGTCCTTCTGCTTCTCCTGCTTCAAACTATCAATCCGGTCCTGGTCGGGTGCGTTGTGCTCTGGTGCTTCGCGCCGGTCGCCAGCCGATTCACCCGCTGACTTCTGCCCACAGCAGCCGAAGAGGAACAACGCGGCAAGCGCGCTACTCAATAACCAGCTTCTCATGAGCTATCGTTTTGTTGGTGGTGGAGATGGTGAGCAGGTACTGCCCCGGCGCTAATTGTTCGCGATTGAAACTGAGCATATTCTCGCCAACGGCGGGAATGCCTTCATACAGCAGTTTCACCAACGCCCCCTTCATGTCGGTGAGCGTTATGGTATGCACCGCCCTCTCGTTCGCAACGAACGCCAAATTGAACAGGTCGACGGTTGGAGACGGGAAGACCCGTGTATTCGCCGTGCCATCCGTCACCTCCGCAGTGCTGGCTGGCCCATCGCCGATCTGTGCGATCCAGGTTTTCCAAGTGTTGTTCAACACGCCGGACACGTTGGCGCCATAGCACGCCGCCATCCACACTTCCGGGTCAGGGGCATTGTGTTTGCGTGCCATACCGGTGTAATCACCCCAACGGTCTTCGCCAGAAATGAAGTCAACATACGTCTCACCAGCTTTCACTAGTGTACTGTTGCTCCACTGCATGCTGGCATCGCAGTTCACCACGCGTGCCTCCGGGAATACCGACGTGCTGCTGCGCAAAAATGCCACCATGACCGATGGATCGTTGGTGCTAGTGGCGTACGACGTGAACTGAGGGTAGGAGATGTCGATGACACCGGGGTTGCCGAACGTGCCCTGAGTTGCCTGGAGATTGGCAATGTCCACACGCGTATAGACCAATCCGTTCCAGCCGTTGCCCACGTCGGCGTGATGGATGCAATGCAATTTGCTGTCCAGATAGAACGCACCGAGAATGCGGCAGTCGCCATTGTCGAGCAGATCGCCGTTGTTGGGCATCTGTGCATCGGCTGCCGGGCTGTAGGTGGCAACGTTCACCGTGTAGGCGTTCAATGTCGGGTTCGCCCCAAGGTCGTTGGTAAGGTCCCAGAGGATGTAGCGGTTGTCGCCGGAAGAAGAATTGCTCACGAACAGGATCCCTGGGCCGTAGTTGC
>CADECG010000172.1 GCA_902825795.1 uncultured Bacteroidota bacterium | reverse complement strand
AACGAGGTGCCGCCCCCCGCTCCTGCCCCACCGGCCGGTACCACAGCGCGTGGTGCAAAGGATTGCGAGCAGACCACGAAGCCCGTGGCATGCAGTAGGACAAAGCCAAGGAGAAAGAATGTGCGCATGGTGCTGGCCCGTTGGCCGGAGCCGTGCGCAAGTTGTCCGGCCAAACAGGGCGACGCAATAGAACGTTCGTTACAGCGATCGGGTCGGATGGTATGAGCCGCTTCCGGAAAGAATGTTTCCGGGTCTCCATCGCCCATGCCCACAGCCAGCAGATCCGGCGTGCAGTATTCTCTCTACCGCTCCCTCGTCACCTTCACCACGCGCGACGTTTTTACCTCCTCGCCGTTGTTCACCGTGATCGTGTAGGTACCGTCGGCGAGATCGTTCAACAGTTCGGTGGGGTCGCCACTACCGACCGTGACTTGGCGCAGCAGCTGCATCTTGTTGTTGTAGATGTGTACACCGAGGCTCTTCGCCGCGCCATCGTACACGGTGAGCGTGCCGTCAGTCGTGGGGTTCGGGTACACCACCGATCCGCCCGTGGGCATGGTCACCGATACCACGAACGAGTAGGTCTCCGTGCCATCGGTATCCACCTGCACCAAGCGGTAGTAGCCGGTGCCGGGCAACGGCTGTTCATCCTGCATGCCATAGAACACGGTCATCTGCGAGTTGCCGACACCCGCCACCTGTCCGATATCGGTGAACGTCTGTCCATCGCTGCTACGTTGCACCACGAAGTGGTCGTTGTCGCGCTCGCTGGCCGTGGCCCAATCCAACCGCACATCCTCACCATCCTGCTCCGCACGGAACGCCACGAGTTCCACCGGTAGCGGCACCGCATACGTGATGCTGATGCGCACATGATCCACGCGCGCTTCACCGTTCTGCACGAAGGCGCTCAGCGCCATACCGAAGTCGGCGGCATTGACATCGGCCACCGTCCACGTCTCGTCCCAGAGGTATCCTGCATTGCCGTAGCTCGTGTAGGCATCCGTAAGCGGCCATGCGTTGGTGCTGGACAAGTCGGCATCGCCGATGACGCCGCCTTTGATGATCTGCACCCTGTGATCGAGCTCGCGTGCACGTTGCAGCGTAAGTCCCACCATCATCCAGCGGTTCACGCCGCCGTTGAAGGTGCAGGCGGGCTGCTCCGTGCCGTCGGTGGCAATGAGCTTGTGAGCGGTTTGCAGACAAGCGCCGCTGGTAGGAGCATCCACGGTGTTCGCGAAGTACAGATCGGTTCCTTCGGTGAAGCCGTTGTTGATCATGTAGGTATTGGTGCCGCCATCCGTGATCGCCGGCGTCGTGTTGTTTCCGCTCGTCACGATGTTCACCGCCATGCTGCCCGCGAGCACGTTCAGTGGCGTAACCAATTGGTGTGGGTTGCTGCCCGTGGCCGATCCGGCGGCCTGTTGGTTGCTCACCATTGCGATCTGGTCCACATGCTGGAAGGTGGCGCTGCTATAGGCCTCACAGAATTCCACCGGTGTGTAGGCCGCGTAAGTGGGCACAATGGCGGTGCCGCTCGCCA
Source organism: uncultured Bacteroidota bacterium (assembly GCA_902825795.1). GTDB lineage: Bacteria > Bacteroidota > Bacteroidia > Flavobacteriales_F > PHOS-HE28 > PHOS-HE28. The sequence goes on along the minus strand of CADECG010000172.1, from coordinate 5,910 downwards.
GCATCAATTCCGTTTCCAATAGGGCCCACACTTCCACGCGGGCGTTGAAGCCACCGACGCTGCCGGCCACCTGCTCGGCCACTTGTATCATGGCGCGACCTCCGTAGGTAATGCCCGTGATATCGCGGCTGTTCTGTCCGTTCTCCTGCGCGTAGGCCACGAGCAAGCAGCGGTTGGTGCCTGCGCTCACCGTCTTGTTGAGCCCCGTGCTCCAGCCATCGAGCAACGCAACGTGCTGCGAGGCATTGGTGCTGCGCTCCACCTCGGCTTGTATACCCATTACCGCAACGTTCGCGGGCAGCGCGAAACCGAAATTGGTAGCGACCAGGTAGTGGCTCACGCCCTTGGCGGCCACGGCCGCGTAAGTATCGTTGCTCGCTACCACGTTGCCCGGGTTGTTCCATGCGTTGGCGCCCACACCCGCATCGTTGGCCCCGGCCCCTGCGCTATTGGGCCCTGCCGTCTGGGCCCGTGAGATCTGAACAAAAACCAACGCCGTTAAGAGAATGAAGTGGCGCTTGGTAGTGGGGGGAGCTGCGGTGCACATGGTATCCTATGCATACGCAAGTGAGGGGTGAAGGGTTTGGGGTGCTGAACGCAGTGGTGCTTGGGAATGCGAGGGAGCCGTGGCCGCCTCAAGGGGAGGGGTGCCATGGAGATGTGTTTTGTGCAGCGCAGCGCGCAGCTGAACCCGGCAAGCAAGGGCCTTTACATATCACCCTTTGTGGGTATTGCGGCCGCGATGATCAGGCCTACTTTCACCTGCTGGACCACAACATCCCAGCGCATGCCGTATCCTATACTGTTCCGCATCTTGTTCTTCTGTGCGACAACGTGTGCCGCTGCGCATGTGCCCGCACAGGACCTCAACCTCAACGGCGACTCGCTATACGCCATTTGGAACGACGCTTCCCGCCCGGATACCGTTCGCTTCGTTGCGCTGCAAAAGCGCGCACGACATTTCTTCTATGGGGGCAATCCCGACAGCTTGCTCATGATCGGCCGACAACTGACCGCCTTCGCAGTAACGCACGACCTTAAGAAGGAAGAAGGCAAGGCCTTGAACCTCATCGCGATGGGATTCGGCAACAAGGGCGACTTCGACAGCAGCGAGCACTACCTGTTGCGCAGCACGCATGTGTTCGAAACACTGCACGACGACCACAATCTGTCCGTTACGCTGAACAATCTGGGCAACACGGCTTCCTCCCGCGGTGATCTGGCGCAGGCCATTGAATACCTCACGCGCTGTTTGAGGATCGCCGAATCGCTCGGCGACAGTTCAGGCATGGCCCGGGCCTTAGGCAATATCGGCGTGATGTACCATATGCAGGAGGACTTCGTGAACGCCATGGACTATTACAACCGCAGGGTGGCGATCGCCGAGGCCATTGGAGACAAGCAGTGCGCATCAGAGGCGTATGGCAACATGGCCATCATCCATGCGGAACAGGGCGACACGCTCCTAGCGCTGGCTGGTTACGAAAAGAGCTTGGCCGTGAGCCGTGTGTTGGCGGATAGCTCTTCCTTGTCCAGGAACCTGTTCAACGTCGGTCGCTTACTGTCGGGTCAAGGCGACTTCGCAGGGGCCAAGGAGCGTTTCGAGGAAGCTCTTCGGATCAGTGAACTGATCAGTGAGAAGACCGACATGGCTAGCGGACATGAGGCCATAGGCACATCGTTCTTTCAGCAGGGCGACCTGCGTCAGGCACTGCGTGAAGGAACACGCGCGCTTGAACTGGCGCGCGATGTGGGCGATGTTACCATACTGCGCGATGCCGCCTTCCTCCTTTTCAGGGTTCACAAGGCGCTCGGGGCTGACAACCAAGCGCTCGAGATGCACGAGTTCTACATCAGCCTCCGCGACAGCGTTCTGGCGGATGAGAACAAGCAGGAGATCATGAGCCAACGGTTCCAGTATGACTATGACAAAAAGGAGGCACTGCTGCAAGCCGAGCAGGAGAAGAAAGACGCTGTTGCAGCCGAAGAACTGCGCCGCAAAAACCTGCAGCGCAACGCCTTCATAGGTGGCTTCGGATTGATGGTGTTACTGGCCGGTACGTTCTTCTTCCAACGCAATCGCATCAGCAAGGAGAAGAAGCGCAGTGAGGAGCTGCTGCTGAACATCCTTCCCGAGGAAGTCGCAGAGGAGTTGAAAGCGAAGGGAGAAGCCGAGGCCAAGTTGATCAATGAGGTCACCGTGCTCTTCACCGACTTCAAGGGATTCACCGCCATGAGCGAAACCCTCACTCCGAAAGAACTGGTGAAGGACCTGCACGAATGCTTCAGCGCGTTCGACGCCATCATGCACAAGCACAACATCGAGAAGATCAAGACCATCGGCGATGCGTACATGGCCGCTGGGGGATTGCCCACGCCCAACATCACGCACGCGCTCGATGTGATCAAGGCGGCTTTCGAGATCCGCGACTTCATCGCCGAAGGCAAAGCGCGGAAAGTCGCAGCGGGTTTACCCTACTTCGAGATCCGCATCGGGGTGCACACCGGCCCCGTCGTAGCCGGCATAGTTGGCGTGAAGAAATTCAGCTACGACATCTGGGGCGATACGGTGAACACGGCGAGCCGCATGGAGAGCAGTGGTGAAGTGGGGCAGGTGAACATCAGCGAAGCGACGTATGGTCTGGTGAAAGAGGAGCCCGGATTGACATTCTCCCCGCGAGGAAAAGTGCAGGCGAAGGGCAAGGGGGAGATGGAGATGTACTTCGTGAGCCACCGTGCCTAAGCTGTGGGCGTTCGGGTCTCGCGCGCATTGTGCAGTGCGAGTGCTGGAACGAACACGGTCAGCGTTGCACCGGTCAGGTCCATGACCCAAGTAACTCGCGTTGAGACCTGCCGACATAGTTTTTGGAACACATCTCATCGCTTTCGCCACATGATCGCCTCACCCCCCGCTGCCCTCAGGCAGCTTCCGTCCCGGTTCATCCATTCACATTCCCGGTCGGTCGAACCATTGTCATAGTTGTGTCAGGCCGCATCTACTTTCGGCCGCGAATGAGGAGGTTGGCGACATACGCACTAATGCTCCATGTGTTCTTGAGCACGTGGGCGCCAGGTGGGCTGGCCGAACTCTTCCGTCTGCCATCGTTGGGGGATCACTACGCTGATCATTTCGCGGAGAGCGGTGGCACCATGACCTGGACCGATTTTCTGGTGTTGCACTATACCGAGTCTGGGCACCAACATCAGGATCCCAGCCGGCACGAGAGGCTCCCCTTCCACCACCCTGTGCTGGCCAACCCCGGCTATGTGGCACCCGTCGCCAGCACGCTTGAGGTGCAATTGGAAGAGTTGCCTGTTGGGCAAGCGCGTATGCGTTTGGCCAGTGTAGGCGAATGGTCGGGCCGTTCGGTGTTCCATCCCCCCAAGTCGATCGGTTGAACCGCGCGTGAGCAGGAAAGCCTGCTGCGCAGACAAGCGCCTCCGCAACTCGGCGGGTGTTTGAGCATTCGTTCACCGATCACTCTTTTTCCATGCGGATCATTGGGGCAATTGCCTTCAAAGTCATACTGCTACTGTTGTTGACCAGCACTTCGTTCAGCGCGAACGCCCAATGCACTTGGTACACCATAACGGTGACCGATGGCGTGGGCGCGCCGGATGTGACGTGGACACTGATCGATGACATGGGTGTAACATGGGCCAGTGGTTCGGCGCCATGGAGCGAGGACATCTGTTTGCCCGATGGTTGTTACACTTTGATGATGTACGACAGCAGCGGCGATGGATGGGATGACATCGATTGGTTCATTCAGGACTGGACCGGCGACTTTGACTGGGATACCAACCTGCCCGACGGCCCGCACGGCACGGACACGTTCGTGCTGGGCGAGAACCAACCGTGCGATCCCGCCAACGGCGGTGGCTGCCCGCCGGGTACGGCAACGCTGCAATTCATCGTAACGAACGGCACTGCACCTGCACAAGTCTCGTGGGACTTCACGTGGAACGGCACCGTGGTGCAAAGCGGTGGAGCGGGATACAACGACACGCTGTGCTTGGGCGATGGCTGCTACGTACTGCACATGATGGATGCAGCCGCCAATGGCTGGAACGGCGCTACCTATACCCTGAAGTACTTCGGCGGTGCCTCACTTTATACCGGCACCTTGAGCGCGGGCGCGCAGGATTCCGTGCTCATCTCCATCGGTGCTGTTACCTGTTCGTGGGGCGGTGGTGGCGGCGGTCCGGGACCGGGGCCGGGACCGGGTGGTGCTTGCGGTTCGATCGTGAACGCGGGCGATCCCACTGGCGACTGCCCTACGGTGATGTGCGTCTGCGATCCGTTCACCTTTCCTATTACACCCAGCGGTTTCGGTAGCATCAACGAGGTGCCCGGGCCGGGGTCGATCAGCAATCCCGCGTTCGGCGGCGGCGTTCCACCACCACCATGGGGTGGCACCGACTACGGCTGTTTGTATGCGGGCGAACTCAACAGCAGTTGGATGGTGTTCACCATCGGCATCGGCGGAAGTCTCGGTTTCAGTTTCGGCGCAGGGGGGCAACAGGTGGGCTACTACGACTGGGCCATGTGGCCCTACACAGGGCCCGCGACATGTTCGGCGATCGCCGGCAACACGTTGCCGCCGGTGCGCTGCGTATGGGATGCAGTGCCGTACGGCGGCGCAGGCTTGGCGAATGTCATCCCGGCCGGAGGCAACGCGGGCAACTATGCACCGGAGTTGATCGTGACCGCCGGGCAACAGTTCATCATTTGCATGAGCAATTGGAGCTATGTAACAGCCAACGTTACGCTCGACTTCTTCGGTAGTGCGGTGGTTACCTGTGCCGTTGTATTGCCCACCGAACTGGTTGCGTTCCATGCGGCATGTGAGGGTAACGAAGTGCTGCTGCGATGGACCACGGCCAGCGAACGGGACAACGACCACTTTGCCATAGAACGCAGCGCGGACGGGTACACGTGGGAAAGCGTGGGTACTGTGCCCGGTGCGGGCAACGCGCAACACACCATTCAGTACCGGTTCAGCACGGCAGGTTTTACCAACGCGGTGAGCTACTACCGCCTTGGCCAGACAGACTTTGATGGAACTGTAACGTACTCGTCCGTTGCTGCTGTGCCCGCATGCGGGGGCAAGGAGGTGGTGCAGCATTGGTTGATCGATGCGCGCGGACGGGTGCAGGGAGCATGGCCGGTGCAGCAGGGCATTTTGGCCACAGGCATCTATCTCATCCGAACGGAATTCGTGGACGGCACATGGAGCACCAGCAAGATGGCAATTGAGTGAGCGTAGGTCTGCGCGTTACCATATCCCTGCTCCGGTCGTGCGCCCCTTTCACCTACACCCGTGACGCGACCGACCGGCACCCGGCGGTCAATGCTCGCGCGTTTCCCTACGATCGTGCTCGCCTTCCCCGGACCGAGCTGCCGTATTCGCATCGAACCACGCCACCAGCCGAGCACGTTGCTCGTCCGTGAAGTCGGCTTCGCTGTGTATCCATACGTAGCTCTCCAACGGCATCTCGCCTTCGGCGATCTTCTCCCCCGCCTCGCTGGCCTCTTCGTCGCCGGCGAACAGGTCCCAGCGCGAAAAGTTCACCGTCTCTCGTCCTTCATTGATATGGTCCTGAAGCCAGAAGTTCACCGGCGTTACGTAGGAGTACCAAGGATACACGGGCTTGTCGCTGTGGCAGTCGTAGCAGGCACCCACCACCAATTGACGGATGTCGGCGGGTGCGTTGGTCATTTCCAGCATGTCGTTCGCGGGATCGATCGGCGGCATGGTGCGATCGGGCTGGAAAAACTGCGCTACCAGCAGAACGATCGACGCTCCCAACGCAATGCGTTTGATGATGGGCTTCATGGCGCCAAGCTATCGTTCCACTGCCTGAATGAACTGATGGTGATCAGGCTACGCCGCGTTCCATCATCCA
>CADECG010000171.1 GCA_902825795.1 uncultured Bacteroidota bacterium | reverse complement strand
CCAAGTGGGATGCCATGTGGATGAACGATGGGAAAGTCGCGGACAAGGAATTCCTTAAGCCCGGCACTTGGGCAACGCTCACCTCTATCCACTTGGCCATGGGCGGCCGCCGCGATGGTGCAGCGCTGGGCTGGTTCGTTGAAGAGAACAATGGCGAAACAGTGATCACCCACAGCGGTGGCATGCCGGGCTTCATCCTCAATCACGCTGTAGTACCGGACAAGGATCTCGCGGTGATCTGCTTGGGCAACGGTGAGAGTTACAGTGTTTTTGCGGTTACCAACGAGATCCTCGATCTGTACCTCGGCGATGGCAGCGCTGACCCGGTTGCCGACATGCTGCCCCGACTTGCGAAGCGCGCGGAGCGTGAGTCGGCCCGCCGTGCCGAGCGCGAAACAGCGCACGTGAAGGGAACAAAGCCCACGGCCCAAGCCAGCGCTTTTGTCGGGACGTACACGGACAAGGTGTACGGTGACGTGAACATCCAAGAGGTCGGCGGGAAACCGGTGCTCGTGTTCCCGCACGCCAAGGAACTGTTCACCGGCACCTTGGAACACTGGCACTACGATACGTGGAGGTGGAACCACGCGGACCCGTTCCTGGAACCCGGCTACATCACGTTCCAGTTCGACGGCAACCACAAGGTCACCGGCTTCAAGGTGGAACTGCACAGCCCCGACTTCCACTTTTACAAGCTGGACTTCCGTAAGGGCAAGTAGTCACTGGTGGTTGGCAGTAACCGGCGAAGACGAATGGAACTGACGACTGCCGAACCAGATCAGGTAGCCCGTCGTGGACCTTCGCGTCGGCGTACGGTCCTCTTCTTCAGCATCAACCTTTTCCTCTGCAGTTGGCATCTGTACGAGGGCATGAACGACAACATCGTGAGCCGCGCAGCCATGGTTGCGGCGATCACCGAGGATGGCACCTTGCGGATCGATGAATTCCATGAACTCACGGGGGACAAGTCGTTGATCAATGGCCACTACTACTCCGACAAAGCGCCGTTGCCCGCGTTCATCGTGCTCCCGTTCTGGTGGGCCGCCGATCGGCTCGGGTGGGTGGATCGCGCTGATGAGGGCACACTGAATGTGCGTTTGCTACGGCTCGGTGGTTTCCTCTGCGGAAGTCTACCGTTCGCGATCATCACCACGCTGCTCTGGTCGAGGTTGTATCGCTCCGTTTTCAACCGATGGCTAACACCCTCGCTCTTGGCGATGCTTCCGCTGTTCGGTTCGTTCCTGTTCGTCTTCAGCGGTAGTTGGTTCGGTCACCTGATCGGGGCGGCGTTCCTGCTCGGCGCTTTCATCTTGCTCGAACGGAAACAGCTCCTCTCCAGCGGTGCACTGGCTGCTGCGGCTGTCCTGTGCGAATACACCTTGGTCATTTTTCCGCTGTGCTGGATGCTGCTTGCAGCCATTCGTGCACAATGGCGCGATGTCTTGCGGATCGGGATCGGTGCACTGCCCTTCGCGGTGCTCTTGCTCGTGTACAACGGCATCATCACCGGCAGCGCATTCTCCATTGGCTATGACCACTTGGCGGGTTTCGGTTACCGCAAGGACACGTACGGCTTCGGCCTCATCGACCCTGTAGCGGTGTTCGGCTTGTCGATAAGCGATTACCGGGGCTTGTTCTGTTACATGCCTGTGCTGTTGCCAGCATTGATCGCACTCTTTGTCCTGCCCGGGTGGCGCAAGCTTTGGAAAGACCCCGTGCTCGTTCCTGCGTTCCTGATGTTCTTGCTCATCTGCGCGCACGGCATGTGGTGGGGCGGCTGGACGTATGGTCCACGACACCTCACCGCGGTCGCCGTGCTGCTGGCCTTCCGCTCGTTCCCAGCATTGCTAATGATCCGTTGGGGGGCGTGGGCCTTCTGGCCCATGGCCTTGTTCGGTGTGGTGTGCGCCTTCGCCGCGAAGAGCACGATCTGGTTCTCCTGTCCCGATACGCAACGCCATCCACTTACGGAACTCGTCTTCCGCATCGCGGGCACCTTCCACTCGTGGATGCAATGGCCCCATTACCTCTGGGATGCCGACCCTGCTATCTGCACGCGGACATTTCTCGTGCTGTTCGTTTGCGGAGCGGCTGTTCTTTGGTACCGCGAACGCCGCACCTTCGCCAACTGATGCACAACTTCTTTCTACCCGACTTATCCTCCGCCGTGGTGCAGCTTTCAGAAGAGGAAGCGGGCCACGCTTTGCGCGTGCTGCGATTGCCCGAAGGTGAACAGGTAGCGCTGGTGGATGGCAAGGGCACCACCGCCGTCGGCCACTTGCGGGTCCTCGGCAAATCGGATGCTAACGTGCAGATCACCGAGCGGAAGATCCATACACCTGAGCGCGCAGCCCGCATCCACATGGCCTGTGCACCAACCAAGCAGATGGATCGGTTCGAGTGGATGTTGGAGAAATGCACGGAACTCGGTGTGGACCGGATAACCCCCCTCCTGACCTCACGCACCGAACGCGCACACCTCCGCATGGACCGTTTGCGGAAGGTCCTCGTGAGTGCGATGAAGCAAAGCCAACGTACATGGCTGCCCACACTGGACGAGCCAACGACCATTCACCCTTTGCTCTCCGGGCACTTGCCAGCGCAGCGATTGTTCGGCTGGTGTTCGGGCAAGCACGAGCCGATCAAACAGGTATACAACAAGGAGCAGGACGTGGTGATGCTCATTGGACCTGAAGGGGACTTCACCGAGGACGAATCGACCTTGCTGCGGGAACATGCTTTCCGCGCCACGAGCCTTGGCCATGCCCGCCTGCGCACGGAGACCGCTGCCGTGGCCTCCTGCACGTGGATGAACTTCGCGCAGGGAACGTGAAGAATTGCGAACGTGCCGGTTCTGTTGCAATACACCGGTCCAACTTCGTTGCAGCTGATCACCTTTGAGCCGACGAATAACAGATGCTCCGTACCCTATTCATTCTCGCACTTGCGCCGCTGCTTCTCGGTGCTTCGGAACAATCCACTTACCAACTGGCCGTGCTGAAGTACAACGGTGGTGGTGATTGGTACAGCAACCCTACCGCGGTGCCCAACTTGGTTAAGTTCTGCAACGCTCAAGCGGGTATGGCGATCAATACCGAAGTTGCAACGGTGGAAGTCGGCAGCCCAGATCTGTTCACCTACCCCTTCGTGCACATGACCGGTCACGGCAACGTGGTCTTCAGCCAGCAGGAGGCCGACAACCTGCGCAACTACATGATCGGTGGCGGGTTCGTGCACATCAGCGACAATTATGGCATGGACAAGTTCATTCGCCCAATGCTCAAGAAGGTCTTCCCGGAACTCGAGTTGATGGAACTTCCGTTCGCGCATCCGGTTTATCACCAACGCTTCAACTTCGATCGCGGCTTGCCCAAGGTGCACGAACACGATGGCGCGCCACCACGTGGCTACGGCCTGCTCTGGGAAGGCCGCCTCGTGTGTTTCTATGATTTCGAGTGCGATCTGGGCGACGGTTGGGAAGACCCCGATGTGCACGGTGACAGCGAAGCCAATCGCACGAAAGCCCTGCAGATGGGCTGCAACTTGGTGCAGTTCGCGTTCAGCGGTTCGGAGTAAGGGGGCGCAACACGCTTCGAGCGGTTCCGGTTCGCCATGCTGGTCACGGCACCTGTTCGGTGCGCACGTTCGTCGGTACGGTCCCACCGATGTTCACCAGTATCGGATCGCGATCATTGCTCGTGCCGGTGTACTTGATGGTTCCATCCATGTTCACGTCCTCCAGGCGGTATTGGCCGGTTACCGTGCTGGTGGGGACGGTGCCACCAACGGCTACCAGTATCGGATCGCGATCATTGTTGGTACCGGTGTACTTCAGTGCATGATCACCGTTCACATCGCCTGCCCACAGCACGTTATCCTGGCCGATCGTCTTTTGCGCATCGCTTCCGAAAGTGGCCGTTGAGCTTAGGCTGAAGTCGACTTCGGTAGCAACGGAAGTCAAGGCAACCGGTGCAGCGGTCATCACCCCCAAATGGTTTCGATGGCGGACCACGATGTAGTAGTTGCCCGGTGACGCGTTGAGTTGAATGAAGTCATCGCCGGTAGCTGGATCGACCATTGCGCCGCTGCGGACCAGAAGGGCATGACGCACCGCCAGCAGGGTTGACGGTGCATTGGCATCGCGCAGTTCCACGCGTACCCAATCCACCACGGCACCAGCGCCCGTGATCGCCAATGTTCCCACCGTGGTCGATTCCCCTCCGCTGCCGGGCGTGTTCGGATAACCCAATGCTGTGTATGGTTCCGCTAGCGGCACCAACCCGGCAGAGCGCAAGTTGTCGTTCATCAACTGCGTGCCCGAGCTGTAAGGACCTTCCAGTATGGCCAGTCCCTGGATGGAGACCTTCACGTTCGTACCGTAGTTCGATGCATAACCATCCCCGAGGCCACCACTGAAGATCCCGGCAGTGTTGATCGGTTGCGCCGCTCCACCGCTCGACCAGCCGTCGCCGATACCGCCTGCGAACACACCGGCCGTGCTGATCAGCTGTGCGATGCCGTTGCGCGCATAACCATCACCGGGGCCGCCACTGAACACGCCCGCAGAACTCACCGCTTGGGCGAAACCGCTCCGCGCCCAACCATCTCCACTCCCACCGTTGTGAACTCCGGCCGTAGTGATGGGCTGAGCAAAACCACTGCGTGCCCAACCATCGCCTCCACCGCCGTTGTATACCCCAACCGTGTTGACCGGCTGAGCAAAACCTCCACGCGCCCAACCATCGCCACTACCGCCGGCGTACATCGTTTGGCTGAACGTTGGCAATGCATGTAAGGACAGCAGCAGTCCCCACCAGAACGCTATCACTACGTATCGCATGCTATCGCGGATCAAAGCGTGCGCACGAGCCGGATGCCGAACTCACCCGCCGTGCCGCTGAGCGATCCCGGATTGCTCCGGCGATCGGACACCCGAAGAACTCCGGGCGTAACGGCCGCAGTTGAATAGGCACCCCCTCGAAGCCTGACGGAAGTGCCCAGGTTGATCGGCCAAGAAAAGATGTCGGAGTTGCCGTTCGTCGTCAGCACACCATCGCCATGAAGCGATGAGGTCAGGGCACGGCCCTCGCTGTTCGACACCGAAACGCACATCTCCATGAGGTTACCGGTGAGGTCCATTACACCATAGTACCCGGCGGATGCCTGCAAACGTGTTGCTCCCGCGAAGCTGGCCGGGGCGATGCCCGCGCGCCATCCTCTGAACACGAAGTTGTTGGTGCCGCCATAGTTCGCAATGGCACCCGTGCCAGGGTTGGTGATGACTTCGTTCGCGGCACCCACGTTGGAGAAGGTGAACACGATGTTCTGTAGTGCGGTCGTACCCCACGCATGTTCATTGGCCACCGCCGGACGATTTCCACGACAGAGCTTTTCGTACTCGAGTTCGCTCATGTGCCGCAGTGCCGACCAGTCGGCATACGATGCTTGGGCGAGCACGCTTTGGTGACCGCATGGCCGCTCCGGCGCCGTGGTCGTGTAGATGTCCGGCGCAATACCGTTGTCATCGATGGTATTGCCGTTCACACCGGTCTGGTTCATGAAACGCGTGACGGCTTGTGCAGGCGTGAGCATGTTGAGGAAATCCACATACTGGCCTTCGGTGAGTTCGTACTTCATCGCGTAGAACGCGGCGAAGCCTTTCGGGTAGGCGGCTGGCAACGTCTGGGTGACAGCGTACGTGAAATCATCGTTCGAACCGCCACCTGGTGTGACGTTGTTGCGAGCGTTCAGATTGCTGCCCGCAGCACCACCCATGGTGATCGCTACCTCCGAGGTCACTTGGTACGCCGCCCCGGTCTGCCCCAATTCGAATTGCCGTGCGACTTCCGTGCTGGTTCCATCCCCGATGAAGAACGCGCCTTGGGGTATCTGCACCATCTCCATCGCCAGCACACGCACTTCGACCACCGCGTTGTCCGCAACGCCGCTCGCACCGTAGTTCCATTGCAGCTGTGTCCCGGTGAAGTTCACGTTACCGATGCCGTCGCCGCTGCGGAAGATGAAGGCGCCCTTCAGATCCGCCGGAACGGTGATGGTGCTTCCAGTAGCCTGCACATGGCCGGTTGACCCGAGGGTCGCGTGGATCCATGGCAGCGCCGGATCGAGCCGGAATTTTATGAAGACCCACGCCGCATCGTAGTTCGCTTCGGCGCTGCTTGTGCGCCAACTATTCTCCCAGCCGATGTCGAACTGTAGCTGGTAGGTGTCTGTGATGGTGTTCTTGCCAGTGAGCGACACGTTGCTCACTTGGATGTTGTTGGCGTATAGCGTTGTGGGCGCTACGCCGAGCGCGAGTATCGCTGCTGAAAGAAGGTGTTTCACGGGTTGATCGATTGGTGAACCAAAAATCCTTGGTCGTTAGAAGTGCATCAATGGACGGATCGCGGGTAGTGCAGGACAGATCGCCTATCCGCCCTCACCTCCATGCAGTCTTGCGAGGCTAGGGTGCTTGGAAAGAGGTCAGTTCGTTGACCTTGCGAGTTCCAACCAATCGCTACCGTTCCAGATCAGCGTGATCGAGTCTCCTGGGTTCAACGTGTGATCGCCGTTCAACAGCGTGTTGTTGTTGTCGGCGATCGTGAAACCGAACAACCCGGAGATGGCCGTGCACTCCACCACAAGCACTTGGCCCGTGGCGAGGCCATTTCCAAGGTCGATGGTAGCGCTGGCGATGGGCGCTGCGGAGTTGAGCCTCAGGTAGCTTCGGTCGCCAACGGCCACTGCGTTGGCGCCGGGCACAATGGCCACGATGGCTGGTCGGCGGATCGTGAGACCTCCGTCGATGTCGAGGCGGGTGAGCGGTGCGGTAACACCTATTCCTACGTTGGTGTTCGCTGTTGCAGCATTTACGCCGTTGATGCTGCCGAGCACCATGCTGTTGTTGGCGGAGACCGCAGCCAGATAGCCGATCGCAGTTGCATTCGAGAGAGCCCCGGAAGTGGCGTCGCTCTCGGTCCCTATGAACGTGTTTTGAGTTCCAGTAATGTTGGAGGTACCGGCCAGATTGCCCAGCATCACGTTGCCACTTCCCGATGTGTTCGATTGCCCCGTTGCACGACCGACCATGACGTTGAAGGACCCGGTAGAGAGGCTCCCGGCATCCGTTCCTAGGTAGACCGATGCACTCCCGTTGGTATTCGAAGCCCCCGCACCATTACCGATCATCGTGTTAAAACTTCCGCTTGTATTCGAGGTACCCGCATCGGCTCCCAAGAACGTGTTGTGCAGTCCGAAATTCGAATTGCCTGCGGCCAATCCCAACGCTACCATTTCATTCGCTGTATTCCCGATCTGCCCTGCCGACGCGTTCCCTGCTCGAAAGCGCAGGTCTTGCGCGTCCGTGGTACCGATGAAGTTGGTGGCGGGGTTGGTGCCAGCATTGCCGAGCAAGCCCCACGCATTGGCGCTCGCATTCTGCCACGTGGCCGTTCCGTTCGCA
>CADECG010000170.1 GCA_902825795.1 uncultured Bacteroidota bacterium | reverse complement strand
GTTCCGCTATTTGCCAGAGTTGTCCGGCGGGCAGTTTCAGTGATGTAACGGGATCAACCGTTTGCCAAAGTTGTCCGGCAGGTAGCTTCAGTGATGTAACCGGATCCACCGTTTGCCAGGGCTGTCCAGCGGGAAGTTTCAGTGATGTGACGGGATCAACCGTTTGCCAGAGTTGCCCTATGGGAAGCTTCAGCGACGTTATCGGTTCCGCTATTTGCCAGAGTTGTCCGGCGGGCAGTTTCAGTGATGTAACGGGATCCACCATTTGCCAGAGTTGCCCGGCTGGTTACTTCAGCGATGTAACGGGTTCCACCGTTTGCCAGGGTTGTCCGGCCGGAAGCTTCAGCGATGTAACGGGTTCCACCATTTGCCAGAGCTGTCCGACGGGCACGTACAATCCTGTCGTGGCGCAGACCTCTTGCGCCAGCTGCCCCAATGGCGAGAACAGCGCACCGGGCGCAACAACGTGTTTCCCCGATGGCGATGGTGATGTAGTTGACGACAACGTCGACAACTGCCTTGGGACCGCCAACACCGATCAAGCTGACGCGGATGCCGACGGTGTGGGCGATGCGTGCGACGGCTGCCCGAATGACCCGCTGAAGACCGACCCCGGCAACTGCGGCTGCGGCCTTGTTGAAACAGGCGATACCGATGAGGATGGTGTGTTCGATTGCCTCGATGGATGTCCGTTCGACGATAGCAAGACCAGTTCCGGTAACTGTGGTTGCGGCAACCCTGAACCCGGCGCCGCATGCGACGATGGCGACAACACCACGGGCGATGACACCGTGCAACCCAACTGCACCTGCGTGGGTGTGCCAGTGGATTGCAACTACGTGCCTGCGGGCCCAGACTTGCCCGGCACGCCTTGCAATGACGGCAACATCAACACGCAGAACGACACGTGGAGTTCGGCCTGCCTGTGCGAAGGACAATTCATGGATTGTTTGGGCGTGCCCGGCGGCAGTGCGCTACCCGGCGCAAGCTGCGATGATGGCATGACCTCCACCGGCGCCGACATCTACGATGCCGACTGTGTTTGCGCAGGCGAGTTCATCGACTGCTTGGGCGTTCCGGGCGGCTCGGCCTTGGTGGGCACGCCGTGTAACGATGCGAACAGCAACACCGCCAACGACCAGTACCAAGCAAATTGCACCTGCGCCGGTACGGTGATCTGCGCGGACAACATCACCATTGTGGAACTGAACACCGACGGCAACGGGGATCAGACCAGCTGGGAGATCGTGCCCGGCGCCGGTGGCGCTGCGGTGTGCAGCGGCTCCGCGTATGCCAGCAACGCCACGATCACGGTGAACTGCTGCCTGCCCAACGGCTGCTACCGCTTGGTGGTGTACGACAGCTTCGGCGACGGCATGAGCGCTGGCGGCTACCGTTTGAAGGATGCGAACGGCAAACGCATCATCGACAACTGGGGCGACGGCGTGTTCGGCGGAACAAGCGCCATCGCCAACAACGGCACATTCTGCGTGCCCGTTGGCATCGACGCCATGCAAGCGGGTAGCTGCGACCAGCTGAACCTGTTGCCCACGAGCGTGGTGGCCGCAGTGCCGAACGCAGCCGTATCGGCGCAATGGGGTATCGGTTCCAACACGGACGATGGCTACCAGTTCTGGATCTACGATCCGGATGGCACCTACAGCCGCACCATCTTCAAGAGCCTATCGAACCCGGGGTCACCAGGCACGCCGCCAGGCCCGACTGCACCTGCTTACCTCAAGCTCAACAGCTTGAACACCATGCCTGTGCCCCCCAACGTGAAGCTCAACATCAAGGTGCGCAGCCGCGTGAACGGGGTGTACGCGGAGTATGGTCCGGCATGTACAATGCGGATCAACATCTCCATCAATTGCGTTACCCAACTGCTGGATAGCCCGCTCGACCCGAAACACAGCTGCGGTGTTACCGGCAAAGTGGTAGGGGCCACGGGCAATACCGGCAAGTTGTTCTGTGTGCCTGTTAGCGGTGCGAATAAGTACCAATGGCGCTTCGAAGCCCCGGGCTACGCGCGTGTCATTGCTACAACAAGCACAACACTTACGTTGAACCCATGGGTAACGTCACCGCTCCTATGCGGCACCAATGTCTATGATGTTACAGTGCGGTCCAGCTTCGACAACGGCACGAACTATTGCAGCTACGGACCCGTGTGTACGGTGGGCATCACCAACACCGCCCCGAGCCCATGCACCACCGCCTTCCACGGTGGCGGGCTGCACCGCAGCCTGCAGGATGAGGAGAACGGTATGCGCCTGTGGCCGAACCCCACCCGCGAAGGGAACGTGACCGTGGAACTGACCGGCCTGAGCACGGAGGAGAACACGGCGGTTATCGATCTCTTCGATGCCTTCGGCAAAAAGGTGCTCTCATATACCCTCGCGACCGACGGCGCGGATCAAATGAACACCATCATCGACCTGGGAACGATCGCCCCCGGACTGTACGTTGTGACCGTGGTGAGCGGCCAGCAGACCTTCACCCGACGGTTGGTCGTGGATTAGTCCACCAGAAATTTTCTTCGCAGCGCCCCCCGGACCCCGGGGGGCGCTGTGTTTTGTTTCCTAGCCCGCCATCACGGTACAGCCTGAACTTCCCCTTGATGATCAATGGGAACGGATCATTGGATCCGTTGACCTCAGTTTCATCCACGACTTGTCAAGCTCAACGATGACTTATGCTATTTCGTCGAGCTTTTTTGCTTGACAAGCGAAAGGCTGACGACCAATTTGCGAACCGTTAACAGAAAAACTCCCACTCATGTTCACATTCCTCGACAAGGCTTTTCTGCATTGGAAAATGGAAAAGCCTAGGCAAATAATGGCGCTTGTCTTGCTCTTGACCGCAGCGGCCGTTGAGGCCCAAATAGCGGTCCCTTATACCAGTTCAGGAACATTCTTGGTACCGTCAGGAGTCACAGAAGTGACAGTGCAGTGTTGGGGCGGTGGTGGGCGAGGTGGCACCCGCACAACGAACGGAAGGGGCGGCGGCGGCGGCGGAGGGGCTTATACGATCAGTGTGCTGCCCGTTACACCCGGAAACTCATACACCGTGACCGTTGGCGCAGGCAGCACCACGGCCTCCGCTGGCGGCGACTCGTGGTTCAGCAGTGCAACGACAGCAATGGCTAAGGGTGGAAACAGTGTTGCCAACAACACCGCTACTGGTGCAACCGGCGGCTTAGCATCAGCCTCATTTGGCGATGTGAAGTTCGACGGGGGCGACGGAGCCGACGCACCTGGAGGTACGGGCGGTGGTGGAGGCTCGTCTGCAGGCACTGCGGCGGACGGCAGCAATGGCAGTGGTCAAACCGGTGGTATCGCACCAACCGGTGGTGGTAATGGCGGGAACGGTGGAAATGGCACATTCGGCACGGGCACCGCTGGATCCCTGCCCGGCGGCGGCGGCGGCGGCGCAGAGCGTGGATGCTGCGTCACGGTAAATGGAGGAAGTGGGGCGAACGGACGCGTGATCGTCACCTATGATTATCCTTCCGGAACATGCATGAACAGCACCGCAGCGAATGCCATTGCTGACAACGGTTGTGCTTCGAGCAATTCTCTCAACGTCGGCTTCCCTATAACCGGTCAGCCTACCGTGTTGGGTACGGCGCCGGGCAATTCACGTCTGCTCAGCGTTGAACTGATCATATCGCACACTTGGAATAACGATCTGGACATTACACTCACCTCGCCAACAGGTCAAACCCGCAACCTAGTGCTGGACCGGTTCAACAATGGCGACAACCTGGGCGACCCGAGCAACTGCCCTAACACTGTGCTGACACTTATGGACGGCGCAGCGGCACTACCTGCAGCAGCAACCGTAGTGAACAACGCCACCGGTCCATATGCACCGGAGCAAACCTTGGGGGGATTCACTGGGAACCCCAACGGTACTTGGACCCTGACCATTTGCGACGATGCTGCGGATGACCTTGGCAATTTTCTCTTCGGTCGTTTGAATTTCTGTTCCGTACCACAGATCACGGGTACCACGAGCAACAGTCCAGTGTGCTCCACGGATGACCTCGTTCTGAGCGTCACAGCAACGGGTAGCCCAACCGTGGCTTACAACTGGAGCGGTACCGGAACGTTCTCACCGAACAACACCGACGCAAACGTGACGGTGGATGCACCTGCTACCGGCAACTACTCGATCTCCGCGAGTAATACATGTGGTTCAGACAACGCCATAGTACCGGTTATCATTACCAACGCCACCACGTGGTACGCTGATGCCGATTCCGATGGGTCGGGTGATCCAGGTGTGACAGAGCAAGCGTGTAGCGCTCCTCCCGGCTATGTGTCGAACAGCAACGACGGCTGCCCCGGTGACCCCAATAAGATCGCTCCCGGCATATGCGGTTGCGGCACGGCCGATGTGGACAGCGATGGCGATACGGTGCTCGATTGTTTGGATGGATGCCCGAGCGATCCGAACAAATTCGCCCCGGGAATATGTGGTTGTGGCGTTGCAGATACCGACACGGATTCCGATGGCACGGCCGATTGCAATGACGGATGCCCGAACGACCCCTTGAAGATCGCCCCTGGCCAGTGCGGCTGCGGGAACGTTGAAACCGGCGACACGGATGGTGACGGCACCGCCGATTGCGTGGATGGCTGTCCGACCGACCCGAACAAGGTCGCTCCGGGCATCTGTGGCTGCGGCATATCCGATGCCGACTTCGACAATGACGGTGCACCTGACTGCGTGGACGGATGCCCCAACGATGCGAACAAGACCTCTCCCGGCCAATGCGGATGCGGTGTACCGGAATCGGGTGATACGGATGGCGATGGGACATTGGATTGCGTGGACGCCTGCCCCACCGACCCCAATAAGATCAACCCGGGCCAATGCGGTTGTGGCACACCTGATACCGATACCGACAGCGATGGCACTGCCGATTGCTTGGATGGTTGCCCGAACGACCCGAACAAGATCGTTCCTGGCATCTGCGGCTGTGGATCACCTGATGTTGATACGGACGGCGATGCGGTATTCGATTGCTTCGATGGATGCCCGAACGATCCGGACAAATTCGCACCCGGCCAATGCGGTTGTGGCACTCCGGACACTGACACTGACAGCGACGGCACAGCCGACTGCAACGACGGCTGCCCTAACGACCCTCTGAAGACCGCCCCCGGCAACTGCGGCTGCGGCCTTGTTGAAACCGGCGACACTGATGAGGACGGCGTCTTCGATTGTTTGGACGGCTGCCCGTTGGATGACAACAAGATCGCACCAGGCAATTGCGGTTGCGGCAACCCTGAACCCGGTGCTGCCTGCGACGACGGCGACGAGACCACCGGCGAGGACACCGTGCAGCCTGATTGCAGCTGCGCCGGTGTGCCTGTGGATTGCAACTACGTACCCAGCGGCCCGGATATGCCCGGCACGCCTTGCGATGACGGCAACCCCTTAACGAGTCTGGACACGTGGAGCGTGGACTGCCTCTGCGAAGGATCCATCCTCGACTGCGAAGGCACGCCGAATGGTACCGCCCTACCCGGCACAGGCTGTGATGACGGGATTGCAACGACCGGAAACGATATGTACGGTGCGGATTGCACCTGTGCCGGCGAACTGATCGACTGCGAGGGTGTACCCGGCGGAGCCGCTCTGCCCGGCACGCCCTGCGATGATGGCAACGCGAACACAACGGGTGATGTGTGGGACATCAACTGCAGTTGCGCGGGCACTCCGGATTGCGTGGACAATAACATGACCGTAGAACTGACGACGGATGGAAACGGCGATGAAACCAGTTGGGAGATCGTACCGGTGGGTGGCGGAGCTGCGCTGTGCGCTGGCAACACCTACGCCGACAACTCGGTGATCACAGTTAACTGCTGTCTGGTGGATGGTTGCTACCGCTTGCTGGTCTATGACAGCTTCGGGGATGGCATGACCACCGGCGGGTACCGCTTGATGGATGGCAACGGCGTAACAGTGATCGACAATGACGCGAACGGTGCGTTCACCTCGATGAGCGCAATTGCCAACAACGGCGGCTTCTGCTTGCCGATCAGCACCGATGGTCTGGTGGCCAGTGACTGCGGTCGAATGGACCTGACGCCATCGAGCACGATCAAGGCAATAGTGAACGGTGCCGTATCGGCGCAGTTCGGTGTGGGCGACCAGACCGACGATGGATACCAGTTCTGGTTATTCGACCCGAACGGCACGTACAGCCGTACCATCTTCAAGAGCCACGCGAACCACTTGGCCGGTACACCGCAAGGCCCTGGCGCTTGTAGCAATTTGAAACTGAGCACTATCGTCACGATGCCTGTGCCAGTGGACAAACTGCTCAACGTGCGTGTGCGCTCCCGCGTCAACGGCGTGAACGGCGAATACGGACCTGCATGCCGCATCATGGTGGACCTCGCCGGCAACTGCCCTACCACTTCGTTGGTGAGCGCACCGAACGATCCGAAGCATAGCTGTGGTGCAAGTCGTACGGTAAGTGCCTACAGCAAGCTCTATGCGTACGCCGTGCCTGCGGCGAACAAGTTCCAGTGGCGGTTCGAGAACACGGCCAATAGCTATGTGCGCACCATTGCAACGAGCGGTGAAGTGCTGACGCTGAACCAGTGGGCCACCTCGCCGTTGCTCTGCGGCACGTACACATACGACGTATCGCTTCGCGCCAGCTTCGACAATGGAGCTACGTACTGCCCATACGGTGCTGTGTGCCAAGTGACCATCACGAACAACACGACAAGCTGTACGCAAACCATGGGTGGCGGCAACCTCAACTACGTGTTGCAGGATGAAAGCGGCATGAACATGTGGCCGAACCCGACCCGCGAAGGCAACGTCACCTTGGAGTTCAATGGTCTCTCGAACGAGGTGACCGAACTCGACATCGCAGTGATCGACCTCTTCGGCAAAGTGGTGAACAGCCAACAACTGCGCACCGATGGCGCTGAGGATGTGAAGACCACGCTCGAGTTGGGCAACGGCCTCGCCAGCGGCATGTATATCGTGAACGTTACCGCCGGAAGCGCGCGCTTCACTGAGCGCCTGATCGTAGAGTAACACACGTTGAACTGAACAACGGAAGGGGCGCCCGGTGGGCGCCCCTTCTGCATTGTATCAAGACGCAACGGTGAGCCGGTTGACGGCACCACATATGGTTACCTAGCGAAAGTCAGGATACAACAAGTACGTGCTACGCACCTTGGAGAAGGCATCAAGACCGGGCTGCCATGCTGCACGTATGCGCACCTCATCGGCGCCATCCAACAGGAGCCCACGCAGATCCGGCGAGCCGGCCAGTTTGTCGAAGACGGAATTGAAAAAGGCCTTCTTGTCAACGGCCTGCTCGGAGAAGCCAAGCAACCATTGCAGGGAGATCCTACCGCTCATACGCGAATAGAACGTCCCGAATTCACTCAGGTCCATGCCGTTGCATTCCTGGTTCTTATAAGGTGGGTCAGTGGCACCCGGAACGCTGCGTGGTGTAAAGCGATGATTGCCGAGTTTGC
>CADECG010000169.1 GCA_902825795.1 uncultured Bacteroidota bacterium | reverse complement strand
TCTGGACGATGGTGATCCTCGTCACGGGCATCAGCTTGGCGGGCTACCTGCTGGCCAAGATCCTGGGTGCGCGCAAAGGCACATTGCTCGCTGGCATCGTCGGCGGACTGGTATCGAGCACTGCCGTAACGCTCAGCGTGTCGCGGCGCACTCGGGAGCACCCCAACGCCTCGCATGTGATCGGTGCGGTGAGCATTATCGCGGCCACGGCCGTGCTGTATCCGCGCATTCTATTGGAGACCTGGGTAGTGAACCGGCATCTCGCTCTGCAACTGGCGCTGCCCATCGCCTTCATCACGTTGGTGGCCCTCGGCGCTGCTTTTCTCATTCACCGCAAGGGCGGCAAGGAAAACCCGGTGGAAGTCCCGACGAAGAACCCGCTCAACTTCAGTGTGGCCATCCAGTTCGCGCTGGCTTACATGGCCGTGCTCTGGCTGATGGACCTGGCCTCCGCACACTACAGTGCACAAGGATTGTACATCGGCAGCTTGATCTTCGGCGCCACCGACATGGATGCGATCACGCTTTCCATCGCACGCAAGCCGGATATCGCGGATACCCTGCAAGGCATGACCGCCGTCCTGCTGGCGACACTCTCGAACACCGTGATGAAGTTCCTACTCGTGGTGTTCTTCGGCGACGGATCCCTTCGCAAGTGGGTGGGTCTGGGCTTCGGCGCCATCTTCCTGGCCACGGTGCTGGGCATGGTGGCCATGCGGTTGTTGTGAGTGCGTCACGACATCCCCCACTTCTTCAACTTCGCATAGAGCGTGGTAAGCCCGATGCCGAGCAGTTCGGCGGCCAGGGTCTTGTTGCCGCCTGTCTGTTTCAACACGCGGCGGATGTGTTCGCGTTCCACACTCTCCAGATCGTAGGCTGCGGAAGCGTCTTTGTCCCGGCTTGTCGGGGTCGTAGGCGCTGGTGCGCTTTGCAGTTCCATCGGCAATGAGGCCGCATCGAGCAGCGGACCGTCGCAAAGGATGCACGCGCGTTCGATCACGTTGCGCAACTCGCGAACGTTGCCGCGCCAGCTGTGGTGCATCAAACGCTCCTTCACCGCATCGTCCATGCCGGTGATCGGTTTCTTGAAACGCGCGGCGTAGTACATCACGAACTGCTGCGCGAGCACCGGGATGTCGGCTTTGCGTTCGGCCAAGGATGGCAGCCGGATGATGAAGGCCGAGAGCCGGTAGTAGAGGTCCTCGCGGAAGGTCCCCTTGATCACTTCCTGCGGTAAGTCGCGGTGCGTGGCGGCGATCACGCGCACATCGGCCTTCATCGGTTTCGTATCGCCCACGCGCAGGTAGTCGCCGGTCTCCAGCACGCGCAGCAACTTGGCTTGCAGGTCAGGTGATAGCTCACCGATCTCGTCAATGAAGATCATGCCGCCTGCCGCTGCTTCCACCAATCCTTTCTTGTCCTTCAGTGCTCCGGTGAAGGCACCGACCACATGCCCGAAGAGTTCGCTATCGAGCAGCTCGCGGCTGAGCGCACCGCAGTTGATCGGCAAGAACGGTTTGCCGTTGCGCGCGCTGGCCGCGTGGATCGCAGTGGCGAAGACTTCCTTGCCGGTGCCGGTCTCCCCCATCAACAACACGGTGGCATCGGTGGGCGCCACCTTTCGCGACAAGTCGAGCGCTTGCGCGATGGCAGGTGAGCGGCCCGTGATCGCGTCGAAGGACTTCGCGGTCATGGCCTTCGGTGCGCGGGCCACCACGGCGTTCTTCTCGAATGCCCTGGCCACAGTAGGCACGAGCTTGTTGTTGTCGTCACCCTTCACCAAGTAATCGAAGGCACCATAGCGCACGGCCTGCACGGCATCGTGTACCTCGCCGAACGCGGTGAAGACGATCACTTCCGCTTCGGGCTGTTGGCTCTTGATGGCCTTGGTGAGTTCCACGCCGTTGGCATCAGGCAGCTTCACGTCGCAGAGCACGACTTGGAAGCGTTGTGCCTTCAACCGTTGCATCGCCTGTGCACCATCGGCCGCTGCGGTCACCGCATAACCCTCGCTCTCGAACAAGCGCTGCAGCATGTTGCGTAGTTGGGGTTCATCGTCAATGATCAACAGGCGCTTTGCGGCTGACATGGGGCGAACATACCGGTGAAGCCGATGGGGCGATCCAATGGTCCTTCCGATTACCTTCGATGCAAACCGCCCCCCCTCCACTAGCGGTGCCGAACCATGTCCCTTGAACCACGCGAATACTCCACCACCATCGCCAAGCTCATACGTGTGCGCCCCGACCTGCTGGAGATCCACTATGCGCCGGGCTGTACGCTCACCGTGGAATACATCACCGAGGTGCAGGAGATGCGACGCAAGGTGATGGGCAACGCAGCGTATGGCACGCTCACCATCATTCCCGACGATGTGGACTACCAGCTCAACGCCATGGATAAGGACCACGTGGCCGTTGACAGGAGCCAGGGCAACCTGATCGCTTCCGCAGTGGTGGCGAAGGCCACCATGATCGAACTGCTGGTGAAGCTGTACTTCGCCAATTTCCAACCGTTGCACGGCGTGCACGTTACCGACAACGAGCAGGAAGCCCGCGCATGGCTGAGCGCGCAGCTCGAGCGGCACGCGAGCACTGGTAGCTGAACGACAACGGTGTTCAACGACAAAGGCCGGGCTTGCGCCAGGCCTTTGCTAGTGAGCGGTTTTGTCGGCTTACCATTCCGTTCAACCTCCGCCCCCATTCTCATTTCAGGCACCATCGTCGCTACCGTGGCCTCCGTTGCCATGGTCATCCACCTTGTCCGAAGGCGATGGATCATCGCCCTTGCTGCACGCGGGCAGCAGCACCATGGCCAGCAACGACAGTGCCAGCAATACCAGCCCGAAGCGCAGGGTCTTGTTCATGCTCCACGCTTTCATGATCGTCCGTAGTTCCATTCAACAATGACGGTACGAACGTATCCGCAGCCCTTGCCTGCGGTGGCACGCGTTGCGATGGAACGGGCAACGGACCTGACGGAACGGTAGGCTCAGTGCGTGCCGGGGATAGCGGCATCCACGCACAGGATGATGTCCGCCTTGCCCACGTGCTCCTCGTCCAAGACCTTCAACTGCTCCTGCGTCACCGTCGCGATGGTGACCCGCTTCAGATCGGGCAACAAGCGCTGTAGGTACCACCCGATGCCCTCATGAAAATCGCTGTGGAAGCTGCCGTTGAAGTGCAGGAAGGGCGTTCCTTTCTTGGCGTGCTGAGCGATGAAGTAGGCCATGGTGGCATCCTTCAGCGCCTGCGCTTGCACCATGGACGGTGTACCATGGTCGCCCATCATCGTCAGCATCTTCACATAACCGGGCAACGCCGGATCGAAGGCGATGGGCAGTGGTGCCAGCCACGCACGCTGCGCGGCCGGTACCGTATCGAGCGCTGCGAAACCACCCTTGTTCACCGCTCGCGCGTAACGGCGCGGCACGTTGGTGGCGATGAACGGAAGTCCTTTCTCCTTGGCCAGGTCCACCAGTGGCGCGTAATCGCTCAGGTGGTTCTTCCACAGCCGCGCGAGCGTGTCGAACGCCGCTTGGTCGAGCTCGCCCCGCAGGTAACGCTCCAGCACCGGTTGGTCATCGGCCTCGATCATCTCGGCACCCATCACCAACGGGCCACGGGCCGCCAGGTCGCGGGCCACCACCAGCTGCAGCCAGTGCGCAATGGCGTTGTCGTGCTCTTCGCCGAACAGAATGATGTCACCGCCTGCAACGGTGCGCAGCATACGCTCGTGCGAGATCTTCTTACCCTGTCCATCGAAAAGCGCGTACGCCGGAAGCAGTTGCGCGCTGACGTGCGCGGACAGCAGGATGAAGGGCGCAAGAAGCACGCGATGGGCATAGGTGGACGGTCGCATCATGGGGTGAAGTAACGCGGTACGATCGTTCCACCGTTATCTTGTTTGCCCGAACCAAACACCCATGATCCGTCGTTACTCACTCGTCGTACTCGGTCTCCTTTCGCTCAGCTTCAGCAACGGCCAGGACGTGCAGAAATGTTGCGGCACCAGCAACAGCACTTTTCTGCTGGGCAACCTCAGCACCGCCAACCACAGCCAGTGCATCTACGCACCGGGCGACCTCACCGGTGCCGCGGACGGCAGCATCACGCGCATCTACTACCGCTATGGCACCACGGGCCAGGCCAGTGGCAACACGCTCACCGACTTCAGGGTGCGCATGGTGCAAACGGCGGCCACCACGTTCGCCGGAGGCAACACCTTCTTCACGGGTCTCGATACCGTGCTCACCAGCGCATCGTACACTATTGCACCCGGCACCACCGGCGATTGGTTCGCGATCGAACTGGACAGCACCTTCACCTACGATGCAGCGTTGACACTCGTGGTCGACATCAGCTTCACCGGCAGTGCCACCACCAACTTCGGCACGTACAGCACCAACATGGCCGGGCGCAAACTCTACTGGAGCGACCTCACCAGCCCCACCGGCGAAAGCGTGGTGACCACGTGGCAGGACATCGGCTTCGACCTGGCCCCGATAACGGCCGTTGCGGAAGTGGGCAGCACCACGCCGCTCTTCTTCCCCAACCCTGTTGTGCATTCCGTGCAACTGGTCGGGGCCGCGCCCAACACCGCGTACCGCTTGTTGCACAACGATGGTCGACTGCTGCGCACCGGCACGGTGAACGCCGCCGGCATTCCCATGGCCGATCTCGCGAGCGGCACCTACCTGTTGGGCGCGTTGCTGGACAACGCTTGGCGTTACCAGCGGATCGTGAAGGAGTAGCGGCGCCGTGCTCAGCGCGGGTGCTGCACCTGCAAACGCAACTCCACCAGTTCGCGGTAGAGCTCTTCCTCCTGCTGCATCATGGCTTTCACTTCGTCGCGGAACGACCGCTCCTCTTCCGCGGTGAGCGCATCGTTCAACCGGGCCCAGGTTTCCAGCAGGTACTCGCGCACCGCTTGCAACGACTTCACCACCGCGCCTGCGCGCTCAGCCGGTGTGGCCTTGCGCTCGGCCGAGTAGAATTCGCTCACCAGCGCGTTGGCCCGTTCGCTGAACGACGGCCGTGGCGTGTGCCCATGGTCGCTGGCCACCATACCCAAGCGCTCGCCGATCCTCTGCACGCGTAGCCGGTGTTCGGCCAGCACCTGTTCCACGGACGCGGCCTGCACACGCCGCGCAACTTGCGGCAACGTGCGCTGCAACCACTGATAAACGAAATGCAACTGGTTGATGGTCTCGCGCTGATAGCGCCAACGCTCCACCGGGTTCATGTGCTGGGATTTCGGCATGCCGTGTGGCGCACAACAATCCTACCGGTGCCGTTGCAAGCGGCTTTCGCGACCCGATCCCCTGCCGGATGGGGAATGTTCTCCCCATGTCGTTCCACAACGGGGCGCCAATGCCCCATCATGGACATCAGCGATACGATCGCCCCGGTACTGCCCTGGTCATCGTTCCCTCGATCTGCGAAGTGCGCCTCGGTGGGATGCACTTCGTCGTTCAGGGGGTGTGTCACTCGCGTGGACGCGAGCGGCAGCAGGGGGCGCACCATGCCACTTCGACAAGTCAGGATGTCCTACCCAAAAACCCCCTCTACTGGGTATTGCAGGCGCCGATCCGCTCCCGCATTTTCGTAGCGCAACATCCCCCCACACCATGGACATCGGCAAGTACACCAATCCCATCACCCTCTTGGCCGCTGCCATCGCGGCCATCGTCAGTACGTACATGAGCGTGCAGTACGGTCCCGCACTGAAGAAGCTGGAGGTACACCAAACGGAGATCAACGCGCTGCTGAGCCAGCAGAACCTCGAACAGGGCGAGGAGAAGTTCGATCGCGACTTCAAGTTCTCCATCATCGACCGGGTGTTCACCGCCATCGGTTCGGGCAACAAGGAGCAGATCAGCGTGGCGCTGGCCATGGTGAAGACCATGCTCGGCAGCGATCCCGAGACACAGAAGGAGCTGTTGAAGGCGATCGCCAGCACGCCCGATGCCAGCACGGCCGATCAACTGAAGGCCGCCGTGGCCGTGGAGAACATCGTGCGGTTCGATAGCGCACAGGTGATCACCACCATGGCCAATTTGGTCGAGCCGCAGAAGGGAACGCCGGCCGCCGAGGTGACCGAGTGGCGCTTCGATGTGTTCTTCGGCGAAGGCAAAGCACAGGTAACACAGGAAAAGGCCGAACGCGTGGCCGCAGCCCTACGGGAGTTGTACCCGCAGTCCAAGGTGCGCCTGCGCGACCTGCCCGACGTGGTGAACGCCCGCGAAGGGTACAATGTGAAACGCAACGAGATCCGTTTCGATCACGACGAAGCCGAGCAAGCGAAGAAGATGCTGATGGCGATGGAGAAGATCGGCGTGCGCATGCAGCCGCATGAGAGCACATCGCGCACTGCCGGGTATATCAGTGTGTTCGTGGTGGAGTAGGAATGCGGAGTCGTGAGTGGCGGGGCTCGAGTCGTGAGAAGTGAGTAGTGAGTCGTGAGTCGTGAGTCGCGAGTCGTGAGTTGGGAGTCATGTGGCCACTCGCGAGGACGCAAGCGGCTGAGGTGCTGGAATGCGGAGTCGTGAGTCGTGAGTTGCGAGCGGGCCACTCGCGTGGGCGCAAGCGGCTGCGGTGCATGGCCACTCGCGGACGCGAGCGACTGCTGTGGGTTGGGAGTCGTGTGGCCACGCGCGAGGACGCGAGCGGCTGCGGCGGTCGTGGTTACATTTTGCGCCGCTCCATGCCACTACGCGCGTACCTCATCACGGTTGTTGTATGGACCATCCTATCCGTACCGAGCAAGGGACAGGACCTGTTGCTGAAACACATCGATGTTGAACAGGGACTCCCATCGAGCACGGTTTACCGCTTGTTCGTCGATCGCACCGGGTTCATCTGGATGGCTACGGCTGCCGGGGTATACCGTTACGATGGTCACCGCTTCGAGCATATCGGCGAAGGCAGTCCGTTGGACCAGCTCGTGCTCCACCACTTCTTCCAGACCGGGCCCGACCGCATCTGGTTCGCCTGCACCAGCGGACGTCTTCTTTTCTGGGACGGACATTCCGTAACTGAAGTTGCCGCCACCGGTGAACGTGTTCGCGGCGAGCTGCGGGACCCGGGCATTTGCAGTTTGGTAAGCGATGGAAACGGCGGCGTGCTGTTCGGCTTTCCGAGCACCTTCGGTATGGGAAGTATTACGGCAGCGGGCGCTGTGGATTGGCCTACGGTGGCGCCTGCGGGCCTTCATGTGCGCCGCACACCGCACGGCATACTCTGCTATGAGGCGATCGACGGACCGCGGGTGATCGGAAGGCCGGTGGACATCCATTATCAAGGTGAACGGCGCTCCTATACGATCCCTGCCGGGCCTATCACCCAAAAAGCAGGGATGCAGCGGAACCACGCTGTCGATCGGAGTGATCGAACAGTGCTGTTGGCCATCGGCGACCGGGTGCTGGCGTTGAGCGACACCGGCTACGGTGTGTTCTTCCAAGGGCGGCAAACCATCCTCCGCGTGGTGGAGACCGCGGATCGGCGCGTGCTCATCGTATACGAGGACGGCGGTACGCTGGTGCTGCGATCCGATGGGACGCCCTCGGGCGACTCCTTGTCATCTCTGGCCCGCCTTCGCGTGAGCGATATCGTTCAGGAC
>CADECG010000168.1:2217-7645 GCA_902825795.1 uncultured Bacteroidota bacterium | reverse complement strand
GACGGCCGCGCGAACCAGCGCGGAAGGACGATCCAGCCTCGACTTCCGTTGCGCTTCGTTCGCCGTACCGCGATGGGCCGTATCTCTTCTTCCTGCTCACCACCGTGCTCATCTGCGTGCCCTTCCTGCAATACTTCAGCACCATACCGCTTTTCTACAGTGAAGTGCATCACATGAGCGAGTTCGCGATCGGTGTGCTGCTCGGCATGAACGGCCTGCTCATCTTCCTCATCGAGATGCCGCTGATCAAGTACTGCGAGGACCGCGCGTATGACCGCATGCGGATCCTAGTGCTCAGCGTGGCGCTGTTCGCGCTCAGCTTCGTGGTGATGAACGTGTTCCCGCACATCGCCTTCCTGTGGGTGGGTATGGTGCTCGCGACCGTTGGCGAGATGCTGAACTTCCCGTTCATGAACCGCTTCGCGTACGATCGCGCGGAGCAGGGTTCACCCGGCGCTTACATGGGGCTGTTCACCATCAGTTGGAGCGTGGCGCACATCATCGGCCACACGCTGGGCTTGAATTTGATCGCGCAGTTCGGCTACCCGGCCACATGGTGGCTCTTCACCGGCGTGCTGGTGGTGGCCATGGTAATGCTGTACTTCCTGAAGCGGACGGTGGAGCAGGAGAAGGTGGTGGCAGCGGGGAAGTGAACCGGATCTGCCGGTTCCTGTCGGAAAAGGTCGTTCGTTCCGTTCAACCCTTCACGAAGCGCACGGGCCGCATGCCATCGAGCTGTAGTATGTACAAGCCATCAGCAAGCAGCCGCAGATCAATGCTCATCGCGCCATTGGTTACGCGCAAGGGCTCGTTCATCACCAAGCGACCGTGCATGTCCAGAATGCTCATGCGTGCTGGTGCGGCAGCCCCTGCGGGCAAGATGATCGACAGCTGTTCGGCCGCTGGAATGGGGTGGATGGAGGGTGTTGCTGCGGAAGTCTCCGGGACATTGGCGACCAATTGCACATCGAAGCCGATGTCCTGCCACGTGGTGCTGGTGGTGCTGCCGGTCAGGTCGATGTTGTTGTTGGCATGCAGCTTACGGCCGTTGTTGGGCGAGCCCAAGCAACCGAAGGCGGTGGTGATGCTCGTGGTCCAATTCACATCCACGATCAGCGTTTGCACAGCATCGTAAGCGAACAACGTGTCGAGCGAAATACCGAACCAATCGCCCGTGGTGCCCGGTGGGATCACCAGTGTATCGAGCTGCAGGACGGTGTCAAGGGCCGCGAAGAATGTTGTGCCACCGGTGAACGCGGTTTGCGGAGTAAGGCCCAAGCGCACGGTGACCCCGGTAAGGGTGTTGCCTGTCGCCATACCGGTGGAACCGTACCGCCAGTACATGCGGTTGATGCTCCCGACGACCGGGTTGGTGAGATCGCCGGGCAGGTAGAGGCTTTGTGTGTGGCTGGCCGTGGGAAAGCCCCACAGGAACGTGCTGTTGCTATTGAAGCAGCACTTCTGCACCATTTGCGCGGAGCTTCCGGTGATGACCAGGCAGAGGACGAAGAGTACGGATGAACGCATCGGGGGCAGGCTTGTGCGCCGAAGGTAACCACGGGTGCCCCATTGCTCTCGTGCCTCAAGTGATCATGTTCAGTATCTCATCGATCGAACTCTTGAGCTGCTCGCAGGCACGGGCGGTGTCCGCATAAAGCGCACGCCGTGGGGTAAGTGTGCTTTCCCGCAGGGCATCCACGCGAGTTGAAAGACCAACGCACCGGACATCCGTGGCAATGCCATGATCCATGTGCTTCTCGATCTCCACTATCAGTTCAGCATTCAGATCCCCACGGTGCAGATCAGCCTGCAACATGTCCACCGCACGACGAAGGCGGCGGAGGCGCCGCACCAGATCCAAGTTCTCCATCGCGGCGAAGATGAGGTGCGTTGAGCGTGGCCCGCGAAATACACTCCGTTTCAGTTCTCCGGAACTTTTCGCGCGATTGAAGCGTGAGCCCTAGCGATGTATTCTCCCATCCATCGTCTCCTTGAACTTATCCAATGATCTTTGCGCAATACATGCTTGTCAGGGATCTCATAGGAAGAAGGCTCATCGACATCCACCAGCATGTCACCTTTCGCTCAATGAACGGTTGGCTGGACCAAGGCGACGTGTGGTTGACCCTCGATGACGGGACGGTGATCGGTGTCCCCTATTCATTGGAAGGGGAAGTCGATCTGCGCACGCTTCCCGTCGAAGCACGCTCGATCATTCCGAACGAGCGCCCTATGGTCCAAGGCTATCGGCGCTTTTGGAAATTCTGGATACCCTTCTCCAAGCCCGCTGCCTGGGATCATCGTGAACTACGGGGTCAGGAGATCGTGGACGTGATCAGTGTGGCAGATGACCGGCATGCGTATGTCGTTCTGGCCAACGGGAACATGGTCAGCAAGGAAAGCGTGGCACCGAGCGGAACCGGAAGTGCGGGAGTGGAGCTGGTGCGGTCCCTGAACGAATTTGAAGCTAAGTGGAGGGAGGAGATCACGCGCCTGGGCGACCAGTTGCACTGAACGTCATGACCGGTCAGGCCTTCACCCCATTTCCACTCGGCACCTTGGCCTCCACCTCCGCGATCGCCTTGATCGTCCTCAACAAGGAGTCCGGCGTCACGCTGATGGAGTCGATACCCAGTTCCACGAGGAATTGAGCGAAGTCGGGGAAGTCGCTGGGCCCTTGTCCGCAGATGCCCACCTTGGTCTTGGTCTTCTTGGCGCTGGTGATGAGCATGCGGAGCATGCGCTTCACGGCTTCGTTGCGCTCGTCGTAGAGGTGCGCCACCAATGCGCTGTCGCGGTCGAGTCCTAGCGTGAGCTGCGTGAGGTCGTTGCTTCCGATGGAGAAACCATCGATGTATTGCGCGAACTCATCGGCCATGATGATGTTGCTGGGGATCTCGGCCATGAGGTAGACCTCCAGGCCTTCCTTGCCGCGCTCCAGTCCGTACTGCTTCATCACCACCGCCACCTTCTTCAGTTCGGTCACCGTGCGGCAGAATGGCACCATCACCACCACGTTCTTCAGGCCCATTTTCTCGCGCACACGCTTGATCGCCTTGCACTCCATGCCGAAGGCCTCCTTGTACGATTCGCTGTAATAGCGGCTCGCACCGCGCCAGCCGATCATCGGGTTCTCCTCGTTGGGCTCGAAGTGTTCGCCCCCCAGCAGGTTCTTGTACTCGTTGCTTTTGAAATCCGAGAAGCGCACGATGACCTTGTTGGGGTAGAAGGCGCTGGCAATTTTCGCGATGCCGTAGCTCAGCTTCTTCACGAAGAAGGTCTCCTCGTCCTCGTAACCGTTGATGAGGTAGCTGATGCGGCCGCTGAGGGCCACGTCGCCGAGTTCCTTGTGCTGCAGCAAGGCCAGCGGGTGCGCACAGATGTAGTTGTTGATGATGAACTCCTCGCGCGCAAGTCCCACACCGGCGTTCGGCAGGCTCGCGAATTTGAAGGCCATGTCCGGCGAAGCCACATTGAGCATGATCGGTGTGCGCACCTTCGGGATGGCGCTCAAGAGCGTTTCCTCGGTGATGTACGGCACGTGCCCGGCGTAGATCACGCCGGTATCGCCTTCGCAGCAACTGATGGTGATCTCGTCGCCGTTCTCCACTTTCTCGGTGGCATCGCCGCAGCCCACGATGGCGGGTACGCCCATCTCGCGTGCTACGATCGCTGCGTGACACGTGCGTCCGCCCTTGTTGGTGACGATGGCCGCCGCCTTCTTCATGATCGGTTCCCAATCGGGATCGGTCATGTCGGTCACGAGCACGTCGCCCTTCTGGAAATCCTTGCCATCCGTGCCGCCGCCGCGACCATCGAGGCTGTACATGATGCGCACCTTGCCGGTGCCCACCCGTGCGCCAATGGCAATGCCCTTCGCGATGATCTTCTCATCGCCTTTGGGTTGCAGTTTGTAGTCCAACACCTTGTCCGCGTCCTGGCGGCTGTGGATCGTCTCCGGCCGCGCTTGCAGGATGAAGAGCTGCTTGCTCAAGCCGTCCACCGCCCACTCCACATCCATGGGGCACCACGTGCCCTTCTTCTCGCTGTAGTATTTCTCAATGGCCACCACACTGCGGGCGAGTTCCAACGCTTGCTCATCCGTGATGCAGAAGCGGTTGCGCATCGGGCGCTCCACAGGTACCACCAGCACAGGTTCGCCGGGCTCCACACCGTAGATCATCTTGCGGTCCTTGTTACCGAGCTTCTTTTCGATGATGCTGCTGAAGCCCTGGTTCAACGTGGGTTTGTGCACCAGGAATTCGTCGGGGCTCACGCTGCCCTGCACCACCATTTCGCCCAGACCGTAGCTGCCGTTGATGAGCACCACGTCCTTGAATCCGCTTTCGGTGTCGAGCGAGAACGCCACACCGCTTGAAGCGAGATCGGAGCGCACCATCTTCTGCACACCCACACTGAGGCCGATGTTGAAGTGGTCGTAGCCCAGGTTGTGGCGATAGACGATAGCCCTGTCGGTGAAGAGCGAGGCGAAACAGTTACGCACCGCGCTGATCAGGTCCTGATGCCCGCGAACGTTGAGGTAGGTTTCCTGTTGGCCTGCGAACGAAGCATCGGGCAGGTCTTCTGCTGTGGCTGATGAGCGCACGGCGACGTCCGTTGCATCCTGGCCGTATTGTTGGCTCATCTCGTCGTAGCGCGAGAGGATGCCCTTCCAGATATCCTCAGGGAACTTGCCGTTCTTGATCAAGGTGCGCACGGCAAGGCCCGTGCGACGGATGCTCTCCACATCCTCGGGGTCCATCTTCTCGACGAGGTCCCGGATCTTCTGGTCCAATACGTTGTGCGCAATGAACGCCTCGTAGCTGGCCACGGTCACCACGAACCCACCGGGCACCTGGACCCCGAGCTTCCCCAAGTTCTGGATCATCTCCCCAAGGCTGGCGTTCTTGCCGCCCACGGTGGGGATATCGCTCAGTTCAACTTCGTGGAGCCACTTCAGGTAGGGTGCTTTGCTCATGATGCGATAGGGTCAGGAATGGGAAGACGCGTTCAACGGTGGTTGATCGCGAAGGTTAACATTCATCGCAGGAAACGGAATGACGATCTTCCGGGGATCGGCGAAGCCATATGGCTTCGCCTTCGAGCGGGCTTACCGGCAGCGGATCGCCGATCTATTGTTTCACCACACGATGCGACGTGCGCGCCCCGTCGCCATCCACCTGCAACAGGTAGGTGCCAGCGGCCAGCGCCGACAGGTCAAGGGTGGTGGTGGTACCCGTGGTCGGTTGCGTGCGGATCAACGTGCCGTCCATGCCGAACAAGGAAATGAGCGATCCATTCGCATCAACGCTCACCTGCAACAAGTCGTTCGTGGGCACCGGGAAGATGCCGGTGGTGCCGTGGGCGATATCCATTACGGCGGTGGGCAGGGCAGCGAGTTTCATGTAAAAGGAACCGCCCGGAAGAA
>CADECG010000168.1:0-2207 GCA_902825795.1 uncultured Bacteroidota bacterium | reverse complement strand
ACCCGGATCGAAGTCGACAGGGCCGCTCGCCCAGCCCGATACATACATGTTGCCCAAGGCATCGGCACCGATCTCCGCCGGGATCGATACGTCCCCGGTGATATGACCGGCCCAAACGAATTGGCCGTTCTGATCCAGCACGTTGATGTATCCGTTCTGCACGCCGGTGGAGGTGAGCATCACCGTGCCCGGCCCGGGATCCATGTCCACGTCCAGCCAGAATTCGCCTACGGTGAAGATGTTGTCCTGCGCATCGGTGCGAATGCACCACACACGGGCCAGATCGCTGGCCTCGAATTCTTTTGCCCACAAGTGGTTGCCTTGCGCATCCAGCTTCCATACGAACGGCTCCCATTCCGAATCGCCGGTGTGCATATCGGTACCGGGCCCGGGGTCGAAGTCCACGTTGCCATCGAAACTGCCGGCGGCGAGCACGTTGCCCGCGTTGTCGGTGGTAACACCCATGGCGGAGTTGGCGGCGATGGCCTTGGACCATAGGTAAGCGCCGTTGCTATCGTAGCGTGCAATGAAGGTGTTGGGGGTTGGGGCATTCGGGAGGTTCGCGGTGCCCGGTCCGGGATCCACGTCGGTGGTAGCGCCGCTGTACCGCCCGAAGAGCAGCACGTCGCCGTTCGAAGCCGCGGTGATGCAGTATAGGCCGTATGAACCGGTATTGATCGCGCCGGAAGCGAGATACTGGCCGGTGGACGATAGCTTCCAGATGAATTCGTTCCCCGAGTTGGATGCTGTGGTCAGCGATACGGTACCCGGGCCGGGATCCATGTCCACGGTGTTGTAATAGCGACCCGTCGCCCAAACGTTCCCGCTGGCATCGGTGGTCAGGGCGATCACGTCATCCGCGCTGCTCGCGCCGAGGGTCTTCACCCATTGCAAGGAGCCGTCGGCCGGATCCAACTTCCACAGGAACGCGTCCTTGTTGCCCGCCGATGTCACCAACTGTGTTCCCGCTCCTGGATCCATATCCACGGTGCCCTCGAACCAGCCGCCCACATACAGATCACCTGCGCTTGAAACGGTAACGTCCATGCCCGCATCGTAACCGGTGCCACCGGCAACGATCGTCCACAGATGGGCGCCCGTTGGCGACAGTTTCGTTACGAAGATGTCCCGACTGCCCTGCGAGGTGAATAAGCTGGTCCCCGCACCCGGCTCAAGGTCGGCAGTGCCGACGAACGTGCCCACGCCGTAGGTGTTGCCGTCTTGATCCACGGTTCCCCGGAAATAATCGGCCATGTCCCAATTCGTCGTAACAACGTCATGCACAGTGGCCCACTGCAGGTTCTGCGCATGCACGGTTGATGTACCCACGAAGAGGGCGATGGTCTTCACAATGGAGAACGGATGACTGAACATGGGGATGGTGTTGCGGGTCGTCATGGTGTATTGCGTTCGATCGCGGGCGTTCAACGAACGACCTTGACGAAAGTTGGGATCATGATGTATGATGTGAATGTTGATCGTAGCCTTTTCTTGAACCAGTTCAATGCGAGCAGGCTGGTGCTCGCGGAACATTTGTGCCATCAAACCGGAACAACAATGAGCACAGCAACAGCAACCGCCGCCAACACGGCCACCAACACCCTCACCAAATGGACCATCGATCCCGCGCACAGCGAGATCCAGTTCAAGGTGAAGCACCTGATGATCACCACCGTGACCGGAAGCTTCCAGAAGTTCGAAGCCGAGGTCACTGCACCCGGCGATGACCTGAGCAAGGCCCGCGTCACCTTCAAAGCCGAAGCCGCCAGCGTGACCACCGGCAGCGAGCAGCGCGATGGTCACTTGAAGAGCGCCGACTTCTTCGATACCGCCAAGCACCCGCACATCATTTTCACCAGTACCAGAGCGGAGGATGTGGACGACGATGGTAGATGGACGTTAAATGGTGAGTTGTCCATCAACGGCTTCGGCCCGGTGCAGATGGGCGGCGACCTCACGCGCACCGTCACCAGCAGCCAGCCTGGCGTGTTTACCGGCGGCTATTTCTCGGCGCAGGCGAGTGCGCCGCTGGGCGACTTCTCCAGCTTGTCGTTCGCCAACGGCCACCTGACCCTGATCGTGTTCGGCACCGGTGCGATTCTGGCGCAGCCGCAGAACGAGATGAAGGTCAGTTTTTTCGCCGCGCCGGCGGCCGTGCCGGTGCCGACTTCGGTGTGGTTGCTCGGTTCGGCCTTGAGTGCTTTGGG
>CADECG010000167.1 GCA_902825795.1 uncultured Bacteroidota bacterium | reverse complement strand
ATGGTGCGGTACAGCACGGCGGTTGCCGCTCAGAGCGCATTTAGCAGAACATCAACAACGAGTTGCTGGTCGTTCGTCGACAAAGGGTGGTACAACGGCAAGCACAGTACACGCTCGGCGACAGAATTGCTGATGGGGCAATGGCCCGAAGGGTGCACATACGGAAGGCGATCAAGCGAAGGATAGAAATACCGCCTCGGAAAGATGCCTTGGGCGTTCATCGCAAGTGCTACGTGCTCGCGTATTCCACCGTCCCGAAGGACGATCGGGAAGTACGCATGATTGAATTCGGTACCCGCAGGTATCGTAAGCACCTGCAGATCGGCACCGCGCATCATCTCCGCATACGCGCACCACTGCTCTTTGCGACGTTCCATGACCGTCCGCATATGAGGCAATACCGCCAAGCCCATGGCAGCGTGCAGTTCACTGTTCTTTCCGTTCACGCCCGCAGCGAAATGTTCATCGCCAATGTGTCCGAAACTGCGAAG
Organism: uncultured Bacteroidota bacterium; assembly: GCA_902825795.1. GTDB lineage: Bacteria > Bacteroidota > Bacteroidia > Flavobacteriales_F > PHOS-HE28 > PHOS-HE28. The sequence continues at coordinate 7,345 of CADECG010000167.1, read as the reverse complement.
GAGTTTCAGTTGGTCGCGCACCGCGGGGTCACGCGCCACCATGGCCCCACCTTCTGCTGTATGGAACAGTTTGGTAGCATGAAAACTGAGCGTTGAGATGTCGCCGTATGTGGCCAATCCCCGCCCTTTGTATGTGGTTCCGTAGCCATGTGCGGCGTCGTAGATCACCTTCAGGTGGTGCGCATGCGCAATGGCCTCAATGGCTTCAACGTCACACGGAATACCATAGACATGAGTCGCAAGGATCGCACTTGTACGGGTGGTGATCCGTTCCTCGATCAGGGCCGGGTCCAGACAAAAGGTGAGCGGGTCGATGTCCGCAAACACTGGGGTCAAGCCCTCCCAGATCAAGCTAGTGGTCGTTGCGGCGTACGAGTATGGGGTCGTGATCACCTCGCCTTTCAGACCAAGCGCTTTGATCGCAAGTTGTATGGCGATGGTGCCATTACCCGCAAGTAAGGTGCCTTGGGCGCCAAGTGTATGATCGAGCGCAGCTTCCAATCGCAAAGCCAAGGCTCCTTGGTTGGTGAGTTGCCCACTGGCCCACACCTCGGCCACCAAGGCATTGTACTCCTCGATCGGAGGCATGAATGCGCGGGTGACATGGATGGGCTCGACCATTTTGCGGAGTGAGGGGGCCAAATGTAACCTCACACCAATGGGGGTTCCAGGAGGTCGATGGGCGCACCCAACAATGCATCCAACTCGAGCAAGCCGGGTGCAAAATGGGAGCTCAACTGTGCAGCCACCTCAGGGGACATTCGATCGGCATACGGTCGTTCGTTGGCTTTTACCTGGGTGGGCAGGCCAACCGGAAATGGAGGCAGTCCTAACGCCGCGCAGATCCCCTGTAGCTGTGTTGCCGGGTCGCGCTTCAGGTCCTTGTAGTTGACCACGTGCACATGATCCCGGCCGAAGAGCCGCAGGTATGGGAGCAGCTGTTCAGCGTAGTTGCCATACGCTAAATAGCGGTGGGCTGACCGCACAGACACACCAACGCGTTCCTCTTCCACGGCTTGTTCGAAACTGCGCGGATCGAACAGCGCTGCGTATTTCTTGTGATGCTCGAACTGTCGGAACATGTTCCACGCGCTGAAGGCCCGCCTTACCGGATCGCGAAGAACAACCACAATGTGCATGTTCGGGAAGAGGTCGTGGATGCGTTGTGGCACAAGCGGATCGAACAAGTATGAAGGCGTGGCCTCGAAGGTTGTATAACCGTTGCCGCGAAGCGGCCGGACCGGAAAGAGCTTGGTATAGTCCCGTATGCTCTTCGTTGCATACGCAGCATCGGTAAAGAACTCCAGTTCCTTCACCTTGGGGGCGATCACCTTGGGGTGTTGCGCCAACATCTTGAACAAGGCACTCGTACCTGCTTTCTGTGCGCCCACAATAAGAAATGATGGGAGCAGATGCGGGCGAAGGGGCTCGGCAAGCTTGCCCAACCACCTCATTGTTCCACCAATTCCCATGTCAATGCGGGGATCACAACACCTTTTCGACGGCCGTGCCAAGCGCCTTCGCGCTCGGTGTCGTGGACGGCGAACGCCACGGTCTCATCAACACGCAGCAGGCGTTTCGCGTTGTGGTAGAACATTACCGTGACCCGGTAGTCCCCCACATTGAGGAATTCGGCAGGTATAATGCACCGCACACAATTCCAACCCACCTGCGTGCGAGCACGTGTGCGCTCCATCAGTGAGGACGAGAACAAGAGCACATCATCCCCATTGAAGAGGAGGATCCCGACGTTCAAGGTACCGTCAGCGATGTCCATGTTGTCGAACCCGATCCGGATGCTGATCGGCGATCGCCATGTCAGCAACCCCTTGTTCTGATCGTGTTCCACTGAAACACTACGCAACCGGACGCGCTCATTCCCGGGCGCAGCTTCGGCACCCCATTCCACGGTGTCGTTGAGGCTGGCATACGTGCGTAAGTATGCGGTCACCACCTCTTCCGAAGGTCCGTCCATGGCCACCTTACCATCTTGGAGCCATATCACGCGGTTGCACAGGCTGCGTACCGATGTCATGTTATGGCTCACGAAAAGAATAGTGCGTCCGCTGCTAGCGACGTCCTTCATCTTCCCAAGGCACTTGCGCTGGAATTCCGCATCCCCAACGGCAAGTACTTCATCAATGATGAGCACTTCGGGTTCCAAGTGGGCCGCAACGGCGAAACCCAACCGAACACGCATGCCGCTGCTATAACGTTTCACGGGTGAATCGATATGATGCTCGATACCGCTGAAAGCAATGATCTCGTCCAGCTTGGCTTCGATCTCGTGCTTCCGCATGCCAAGTATGGCGCCGTTGAGGAAGATGTTCTCGCGACCGGTCAACTCGGGGTTGAAGCCCGTGCCCACTTCAAGCAAACTGCTTGTGCGGCCCTTGATCCGGATCGTGCCTGACGTTGGGGATGTGATCCGTGACATCAGTTTCAACAATGTGCTCTTACCGGCCCCGTTGCGGCCGATCACACCAACGATCTCACCTTGATGGACATCGAAACTCAGTCCACGCAGTGCAAGGAAAAACTCCCCCGCCCGCTGCGCCATGTATTCTTTGCCGATCGGAACGCGCGGGTCAGGACGCCCGTTCACCTTCGCCCACCATGCCTTGATATCCTCGGCCAACGTGGTGCCGCCGAACACGCCCAAGCGGTAACGCTTGTGGACATCAGAGACACGGATCGCGATCCCTTCCATCATCATACAATATCGGCGAAGGACCGCTCGACCCTATTGAAAACCGCTGTTCCCAACATCAGTATGCATAGTGTGAACACGCAGGTATACCCGAGGCCGCCCCATGGTATCGGCTGCCCGAAGAAAACCGCGCGCATGCTCTCGATCACGCTCGTCATCGGGTTCACGTTGAAGAGCGTGAGCAGCATCGGGAAGTTCTGCAAACGGGAAAGCGGAAAGATCACAGGGCTCGCATACATCAACAGTTGCACACCGAAACCCACAAGGAAGCTCAGGTCGCGGTATTTGGTGGTGAGCGCGCTGATCAGGATCCCGGCACCGAGCCCCAGCAAGCCCATGATGACCACCAGCACCGGCAACAACAAAAGCGCTGGCGAAGGGCTCCATGTAAAGGCCGGGTCGAAGACGTGGTAACCGATCAACAACGCAAGGAATGCGAGGAACTGGATGCCGAAGCTGGCCAGATTGCTGATCGCAACACTCAGCGGCACAGCAAGCCGGGGGAAGTACACCTTGCCCATCAATGCGGCGTTCGCCGTGAAGGTTTTGCTGGTCTTGTTCACCACGTTGGCGAAGAAGAACCATGGCACCAAGCCGCTCAGGTAGAACAGCATGCCGGGTATCTCCTTTGGTGCAAAGCCTGCGGCCCTGCCGAAGATGAGCGCGAACATGAACGACGTGAGCAGTGGTTGCACCACATGCCACAAAGGTCCAAGCACCGTTTGCTTGTATACCGCCGTAATGTCCCTACGTACGAGCAACCACACCAGATCACGATAACGCCAGAGCTCGGCAACGTCGAGCTTCCACCAGGGGCCATCCGGGCCAATGAAAGTCTCGCGCTCGCTGGCTAATGCGTTGGACATACTGCGTTTTGTTCCCACTTACTCGGATGACTGGGGGTGCTCAGGCCCGGGTATCCGGCCTCCCGTCCTTCCCAAGGCTTTCCTTCTCTTCTACATCCTTCTTGCTCTTGCGCTTGCGACCGTAACCGTAACCATAGCCATAGCCGCTACCATAGCCGTAGCCATAGGCATAGCGGTAGCCGTAACCATAGTTCGTGTTGTAGTAGTACTTGCTCTTCTTCATCCTTACACCATTGAGGATGAAGCCGAAGTTGTGCACCGGATTCGCTTGGTGCACTTCCAAAGCGCTCTTGAGGTGGTCCTTGTTGGCGAAGCGCGTGTTGACGACGAAGAGGGTGGCGTCGGCGAGCTTCATCATGACCAACGCATCACTGATCAACCCCACCGGTGGAGTATCGATCATCACGTAGTCGTAATGCTTCCGGCCGTACTCGAACAACTCGGCCATGTGCTTGCTCAACACCAGTTCGCTGGCATTCGGTGGGGTGGGGCCGCTAAGGATCACATGGAAATTCTCGATCTGCGTGGGCAGTATCACATCCGGTATGGCCGCCTTGCCCACCATGAGGTTGCTGATCCCGATCGGACTGCTCATGCCAAGCCCTGAACCCACCTTGGGTTTGTGCAGGTCGAGTTCGAGCAGCAACACCTTTTTTCCAGCCTTGGCCAAGATCGCGCTGAGGTTCACGCTACAGAACGTCTTGCCTTCATTGGGGCGATAGCTCGTCACCATCACCACCTTGCCATTGGGTGTTTGTGGCAAGTACTCCAAGTTGGTACGCACCGTACGGAAGCTCTCCGTTATGGCCGCCTTCGGATCACTGTCCACCACCACGTAGTTCTCTTCGGCCTTCTCGCTGGAAATGATCTCGCCGAAAACGGGCACTTGCGTCATGGCGCGTAACTGCTCGGCGTTCTCCACACGGTCGTAGAACATCACACGGACGAACACCACGATCAACGACAGGATAAGGCCACCAACGATGAAGGAATACAGGATGCTCAACTTGTCGGGCCTGACAACCCCGAGACCGCGCGCACGCTCGATGACCTTGGTCTGGGGAATGATACCCGCCTTGGCGATAACCGTGTTGGCACGTTTCTCCAACAGGAACACGTACAGCTTCTCGTTCACCTGCACTTTTCGGTCAATGTTGAGCATATCGCGCTGGCTTTGCGGTATGCGCTTGATCAAGCGCTCGTAATCGGCGATCTGTTGCTTCACGTCCTCCACCTTGTCCTGTATCGCCTTTCGGTCATTCCCGATATAGGTGAGCAGGTTGTTGCGGCCCAGTTGGATCGTTTCGTCGAGCTTGGTGATCGCTTGGTTCTCCTCGGTGGCGTCCTGCAACATGCGGTTGCGGCTCAACTGCATCGTATACAGGTCGCTGACACTGGATGTGAGGAAGATGTCGTTCTGGAGAATGTAGAAACTCGGGGGCAGCAGCTCCTCGTCACCAATGTTGAGAACGTACTCTTCCAACGAATTGAGGCTTTCGATCATCAATTCGTACTGACGCCGGTTGTTGTCGAAGTTGGCCAGTTGGTCGAAGTAGATATCCTCTTCGCGGCCGAGGTCCAGAATGTTCCTGTTCTCCTTGTACGCCTGCAGATCGTCCTCGAATTTGTTGAGGATAACGGTCACCTCACCAAGTTGGAGATCGATGTACTTCATCGTGTTCTCGTTGATATCGAACTCGCTTTGCAACGTGTACCCGATATAGAGCACGCTCAAGCTGTCCAAAAAGAGCTTGGCCCGTTCCGGCTTCTCATCCTCCACCTTCACTTCCAAAATGCTGGTGAACTCCAGGTTCTCCACCTCCATGCTGCTCTTGTACTTGTTCACCAACCATGGGCGGCTATGGATCACGAACTGGTAGTCACCTTCGGCCAGCGACGATAGGTCGGAACTGTTGATGTGTTTCAGCCATTGCACCCTGATCCGCATGTCGTTACCAGCGCTGGTATCGGCATTAAAGGGCAAGGTCCTCGGGATCCTGCCCTCCTTTCCACCGTCGTAGGTGATGGTGAAGTTCTCGGTATCGATGATCTTCAGGTCGATGGGCTTCTCGTAAAGGCTCTTGTCCAAGAGCTTCACGTCCACTTCGAATGGTAGCTCGTGGTACTTCTCAGTGGTCTTCAGCCGGCCTCGCACATAGTAGCTGATATCGAAATCGAGCTTATCCAGTGTCCGATCGATCATGTCGTAGCTGGTGAGCACCCGCTTCTGGTTCACGATATCTCCATACGCGGCGTAGTAACCGATGTTCTGGTAGATCTGGCTCTGGTAGTTGAAGACCTCCCTGTCCTTGAGCAGGATCTGTGTGCTGGCCCCGTGTACTTCGGGCAACTTATAGCTGTAGAGGTAACTCAGCGATGCGCTCAGCACCACAGCCACAACCACCAAGTACCAGTTTTTCGAAACGATCCGGAGGAAAAAGCGCAGGTCATTGGCGTCGATCACGCCGCCTTTCGTCGATGCCTTCGCTGCTGCCATGTTCGCGGTCCGTATGCTTCCGATGTCCTGACAGGTCGGCGAAAGCGGGCGCGAATATAGACCGGCATCGCACCATCCGGTCGGCTGGGATAGGCCGTCCAACGGGGCGATGGAAGCGTCCATCGGTGCATGCTGATAAGCTGTTGAAGTTGTATTGAACCACGGATCACAATTCTTCTACTTTTGGCCACTCCTGATCCAGACCCTGTTCGCCTGAAAATGCGGTTGTCCTTTCGCTCCATCGTACTTCTGCTCGTGTTGTTGGTGCCCACCGTCGGCGGCCTTTTTGCTCAGGGTGGTCCTCCGGTCGGAGGTCCGCCACCATGTTGGCCACCTCCATGTATACCCATCGATGGCGGTGTTTCACTTTTGGCCGTTGCTGGTGCGTTGTTCGGTGGCAGGATGGCGCTGAGCCTGCGCCGCCGGAGCAAGACCATCATCTGATGCCTTCGCTTCCCACCTTGGCGGTGGTGAAGAAGGATCCGCTCCTACGCTTCCTGCTTCTCGGCTTTTCTCTTTTTGTCAGTTGGTTGTTACTGTACTATCTGGTCCTGCATCCGTATACGGCATTGGACAAGGCCGTTATTGACAGCCTGATCCGCTGGGCTGGTTCCATACTTCAACCGCTCGGTTATGAGTTGTTGCCGGAGCCCGACCCGGACAACTATCGGACGATCGGCGTGCAAGGAGGTACCCCGCTTTGGATCGGCGACCCATGCAATGGGGTCATGGTCATGGCGGTGTACGTGATCTTCATCATTGCTTACCCTGGCCCTTGGAAACACCGCCTTTGGTTCGTCCCGTTGGGCCTCCTGCTCGTACATGCGATCAACGCAGTGCGGGTTTCGGCGCTCAGCATTATCGTTACCTACAACTACAACTGGCTCACCTTCAACCATGACTACACGTTCTACATCGTGGTTTACGGTTGCGTCTTTCTGCTCTGGTGGTTGTGGGTAAAGCGCTTCAGCGATACCTCCCGGCCCACTGCACCTGAAGGATCACCAAATGGCACTGCTTGATGCGTCGCGCCTTGATCATCGCGATCCTGCTCATCGCCATTGGCTCGGGTGCTGCACGTGAATACCTCTTTATCAACCTCAACTATCAAGTAGACCACATTGGCCGACACACTGAATTCTCGTACGCGGACTCGACCTTCAAGAGTTGGACGCTCGGCTGGTCGTTGCAGCAGTTGCAGATGTTCAAGTGGGCACTCGCCCTCGGCTACATCCTGTTGCTGACCGCCCTTGCTGTTTGCATGGCCCGACT
>CADECG010000166.1 GCA_902825795.1 uncultured Bacteroidota bacterium | reverse complement strand
AACGCTGCATGTGGAGGAGACCTTCCACAAGGACTTGGATCACGTGGAGCCGCATTGACGCCGCGCACCGCTGGGCGTGGAAAGTCGGGCCGTGGCACAGCCCTTGCCTTCCGGGTGCCATCCTACTTTCGCCACCCTCAAAGTACCCCCCACATGAAACGTTTGTCCTCCTTCGCGATCGCCCTCGCCATTCCTGCCTTCGGGCTTTTTGCGCAGACCTCCGATCTGGTCTTCTTCAGTGATGACGGCGCCGAGTTCACACTGATCATCGACGGCGACCGCAAGAACATGGAACCGGCCAGCCGAGTGGTGGCCACGGGCATCCGCACCGAATCGCCGGTCGTGGTCATCAGTTTCGAGGACGGCAACATACCGGAGTTGCGCAAGCCTGGCTACTTCCCATTGGGAAAGGAGTACACCGTCATGATCACCACCAACAAGAAGGGCCAAAAGGTGTTGCGCCCCACGGGTGAAGCAGCGTTGGGTAGTGCGGTGAAGACCGAACCCTCGAAGATCAAGCCCGCCGATTTCGTGGAAGACAGTACGAAACCTACTACGACCGTTGGCACCACCACCACCACCGGAGGGATGCAGACCACACAAACCACCACCATCCAGCAAACCGATGCCAGCGGCGACAATGTGAACATGAACGTGGGCATCGACGTGAACGCGGTCGGTTTTGACATGAACGTGAACGTGACCGAAGGCAACGGCTCTGGTACTACTACCACCACTACAACGACTTCCACTACGACCACCGCCGTGCCGACCACAACGGCAGTGCAGCAGCCTCGGGCGGACAAGCCGGTGCCAGTAGCGGTGCCGGTGCCCGAACCCGTGTACTCAATGCCCGGCTATACCGGAGCTGTTGGGTGCCCTTGGCCGATGAACGACTCGGAGTTCGCGAGCATGAAAGGTTCCATAGAGAGCAAGACGTTCGAAGAGAGCAAGATGACTTTGGCCAAGCAGATGTTGAAGGACCGTTGCATGACCGTTACGCAAGTGAAGGGCTTCATGGGTCTGTTCACGTTCGAGGACAGCAAGCTCGATCTCGCCAAGTACGCCTATGACCGCACGTACGACATCGGAAACTACTACCAGGTCAACGACATGTTCACCTTCGAGGCCAGCATCGACGAATTGAACCAGTACTTGGAAAGCAAGTAAGAGCCTTGATGAACTCTAGGAACATGCGCTCCATCCTTTCCATTGTTTCCACTGCCACCTGCTGTGTCGTACTGCTGGCGGCATGCAACGGTTCGAAGAGCTTGGCCAAGAAGGCCGCGCAACTCGAGGCCGGAGGTATGTATGCAGAAGCCGCTGACATGTACCTGCAATCAGTGCAGCGGAGCAACACGAACGTTGACGCCAAGATCGGCTTGAAGAAGAATGGCCAACAGTTGTTGAACGACAAGCTGAGTACGTTCTGGAAAGCAGTTAACGCTGGCGGACAAAAGGGGGAGGCCGTTGATGCCTACCTCGCCGCCAAGGCTTATTCGGACAAGGTGGGGCGCCTTGGGGTGCAGTTGGAGATACCTGAGAACTACACCACTGATTTCACCAAGGTGAAAGGCGAGTACGTATTGGAGTTGTATGAGAAGGGACAGGTGATGCTGGAGAACAAGGACTACGCGAACGCGGAGAAGGTCTTCGCCCGCATCGGCGAATTGGAACCCGGGTACAAGGACACGGGAAGCCTACAGGCAGTGGCTTACTTGGAGCCGCTCTATCGCAGCGGCAAGGACGCTCTGGCGGCCGGACATTACCGCAAGGCCTACGGCGAACTGGGTAAGGTGGTAGCCAAGGATGCCACATACAAGGATGCAGCTGCATTGCGCAAAGAGTCGGTGGAGAAGGGCCGATACACCATAGCCGTATTGCCGTTCACCGGCAATGTGAAACAGAAGGCGCTCAACGATAAACTGCTGGCTTACGCAACTACGGCGCTTACGGAAGTCAACGACCCCTTCCTGAAGGTCGTCGACCGCGAAAACCTGCAGCGCATCTTGGATGAGCAGCGGCTTGGCTTGAGCGGTGTTGTGGATGAACAGACCGCTGTGAACGTGGGTAACCTGATGGGTGCGAAGGCCGTGTTGATGGGTACGTTGATCGACTATCGCGAAGAGACCGGTACGCTGAAGACGAGCACCAAGAGCGCTTTCGAGAGCTACCGCGTACGCCAGTTGAACAAGGAGACGAACACTTACGAGACGATCGTGAAGTACCGCCCGGTGAAGTACACGGAGCACTTGCAGGAGAATAAGGTCGTCTTATCGTTCAGCTACAAGATCGTCTCTCTGGAAACGGGTGAAGTGCTCTTCAGCAAAGTGGTTGACGCCACTAAAGACGATCACATGTACTACGCCAGTTACGATGGCGACAAGAACAGTTTATTGCCCGCTGGCCAGAACGGTACCGTTGATCCGAACGATGCAGCGCGGCGCAACCTGGTGCAACTGTTGAATGCACCACGCGAGATCAAGCCCACGGCCACGCTCGGCAGCGATGCGTTGCGCGAAGGCGCGAACAACATGGCCGCCACCATACAATCGCAAGTGGCCAGTATCCAACAGTGACCGGCGCGAAACACATAGCGTGGGCAGTGATCCTGTCGGTTGCGGTAGTGCCCGGCTGCAAGAACAGGCAGGGCACCGGGACGACCGAGGCGCCTGCTGAGCAAGCGGCCCGTCCGGCGTGGGTGCAACAACGTCCGACCGGTAGCTTCGACTACATCGGTATCGGCACGGCGAAAAAGAGCAGGCCTGACTGGCAGGAGGCTGCGAAGAAGAACGCGCTGAACGATCTGGCCAGCGAGATCAGCGTGAACATTGAGGGGAACTCCTTGCTCTACACCTTGGATCGGAAGTCCTCTTTCGATGAAACCTACACCAGCACGATCCAAGCGACTACGCGTGAACAGTTGGAGGGCTACGAATTGGTAGATACTTGGGATAGCGGTACCGAGTATTGGACCTACTACCGGTTGGACAAGTCGAAACACGCTGCGATCAAAGCGGAGAAGAAACGGCAGGCGCTGGCCCAAGCCTCCGACTACCACAGGCGGTCGCTGGCGAGCCGAGCAGCAGGCGACCTGAAGACGGCATTCGATCTTGACATCAGGGGTTTGTTGGCGATGCATGAGTATTGGGGTGAAAGCGATATGGCCGACGTGCAGGGTAAGTCAGTACCGTTGGCCAATACCCTCTTCGGGGACTTGCAACAACTCACGAGCAATGTCCGCTTTCAGGTACTGCCGGAGCGATGCGAGCTCACCTTCGATAAGGATTTCCGCCGCGAAATGCTGATCAGTGCAGCACTGGTGCGGAACGGTGGGAGCACGGAACTGGCGCAGTTGCCATTGAGCATCGTCTATCCAGGTTCCACAGGCAAGGTGACCGAAAAGAAAAGCACCGATACGGAAGGACGGACGCAAACCACCGTTCAGCGTGTTCAGCTGGATGCAACAGCTCCCGAGCTTTTGGTGACCTTGGACATGGACGCAATGGTCAGCAAGGATCTTGATCCCACATTCGTGCGCCCGCTTCTCGCGAGCCTGACGGTGCCGGAGAAGCGCGCCGTCATTGAAGTGCGGATGCCGCGCGTGTACCTGCAGGCCAGTGAGAAGAATTTCGGCGTGGCGATCACCGACGGCGGTTCGGCTCTGGTGTTGAAGGAAGAACTCACCAGACGCGGATTCAGATTCGTGGAAAAGGAAAGCGAGAGCGATATGGTCCTTCGGTTGACCGGGAACACGCGCGAGGGTGGTGATGCAAACGGTTTCCATACGGCCTACCTGGATCTATCCGTTGCCTTCAGTGAACGCCGTTCCGGTGACGTCGTCTACGAGGGTGGAAAGCAGAGCATCAAAGGTGTGCAGCTCGACTACCAGCGAGCCGGGATGGACGCGTACAAGAAAGCCGGGCAGGACCTGCGGAAGGATATCATACCCGCGCTGCTCGACGCACTCCTCTAGCTGTTCAACGCCATTCCCGACTTTGGCACACCTTTGGAAAGCCTAACACAGACGAAACACACAAACGTCCTATACATGAGAACTCCCTCCACCTTCCGCACCGTTACGATACTCTTCTCGGCCCTGCTGCTGTCCGGCGCGATGACCTCTTGCAAGAGCAAGAAGAAAGCCGCCGAAGCCGAAGCCAAGAACCCACCCAGTGGAGAGACCGAGGTGAAAGTGATGTGCAGTGGCCCTGAGTTCTTCACGAACAACGAGTTCTTCCGTGCCAATGCCGTTGGCGAAAGCATGGACCAGATGACATCCAAGAGTAAGGCCATCACTGCCGCAAAAGGCCAACTCGCCAGCGACATCAACAGCAATATCAAGCGGGTTATCGACCAGTACGTGAACAGTCGCGAACTGAACAATCGCGAAGAAGTATCCGAGCGGTTTGAAGGACTGACGCGTGAAGTGGTGGATCAAAAGTTGAGCGGTGTGCGCACCATCTGTGAGAAGCAGGTGACCGTGAACGCAACGGGCAACTACAAGACCTACATCGCCATTGAATTGAGCGCCCAGGAACTGCTCGCTGCATACAACGAGCGTTTGAGCAACGACGAGCGCCTGCGCGTGGATTACGACTACGAGAAGTTCAAGGAGACCTTCGAAAAGGAGATGGAGAAGATGAAGTAGTCGATCGAGGAATCGACGGCGAAGCCCCACCGGGATCCGGTGGGGCTTCATTTGTTTCGGGATAGCCTTTCAATTCGCTTGTGCAGCGCTTCGATGTGGACCAGACAATTGCCCAAAGTCGTGCGCACATCATCTTCGCAGCGCGAACCCGATACAATGAACAAACGCACGCTTGCACTCGCTTCAACGACCCTCCTTTTGGCCGTCGTCATGGGTGCCTTCGGGGCACACGGCCTCAAGAGCAGGATAGCCCCCGAAGCGCTGGCGAACTGGAAGACCGCCGTTGAGTACCAGTTCTACCATGGAATTGCCCTGCTTTGGCTGGCGGGCATTGACGCGCGGCTCACGACGAGGGTTGTCACGCTGGTTCGGACCCTCTTCCTTGGTGGGATCATCTTATTCTGTGGTTCGCTCGCGCTCTTGGCTACACGGGAGGTGTTGGGAACCTATGGCCTGACCCCGGTCCTAGGCCCGATCACCCCGCTCGGCGGCTTGTTTTTCATCGGCGGCTGGGGCGTGCTGTTGATCTCCGCCTTGCGCAAGGGTTGATCTTCCCCATGGACGTCCGAACGGTACCCGATTACATTTGCCGCCCGCTTTCGGGACGAACGTTCCCGGGCATACGAAGAACCAATCCACCACATCATGAACGAGTTCGGTAACAAACCGAAGAACGCGGACCTGGCCAGCTTAGGACTGGGTCGTGTAGGCGAGATCTACTGGAATCTTGAACCAGCTGAGCTGATCGAGGAGTCCGTTTCCACGGGTCAGGGCATGTTCGCCGACAGCGGGGCTTTGGCGATCGATACCGGTGAATTCACCGGCCGCAGCCCCAAGGACAAGTTCTGCGTGAGGGACACCAATACGGAAAACAGTGTGTGGTGGGGAGACGTCAACATCCCTTTCGATACTGCGAAGTTCGACCTGCTCCAAAGCAAGCTTTGCGCGTATTTGCAGGGCCGTCCGGTGTACGTGAAGGATGCCTATGCATGCGCTGATCCAAGTTTCAAGCTCAACATCCGGGTGATCGCTGAACAACCCGCCAGTGCACTGTTCGCGAGCAATATGTTCTTGCGCCCTAAACGCGAAGAGATCGAGAATTTTGCACCGGACTGGAACATCATCTGCGCGCCCGGCTTCTGTGCGGATCCAGCCGTTGATGGTACGCGCCAGCACAATTTCGCCATTCTCAACTTCAGCAAGAAGACCATCCTGATCGGGGGTACGGGCTACACCGGGGAGATCAAGAAAGGCATCTTCACCGTGCTCAACTACGTGTTGCCCCACGAGAAAGGGGTGCTTAGCATGCACTGTTCGGCCAACATCGGAAAGAGTGGTGATACGGCTGTGTTCTTCGGTTTGAGCGGCACTGGAAAGACAACGCTGAGCGCCGACCCGGAACGTCACTTGATCGGCGACGATGAGCACGGTTGGAGCGCACATGGCGTATTCAATTTTGAAGGCGGTTGTTACGCGAAGTGTATCGACTTGAGCCGCGAGAAGGAGCCGCAGATCTGGGACGCCATCAAGTTCGGTGCTTTGTTGGAGAACGTGGTGTTCAAGGAGGGCACCACTGAAGTGGATTTCGCCGATGGTTCGAAGACCGAGAACACGCGGGTCAGCTATCCCATCGAGCACATCAGCAACATCGCAGTGCCCAGCAGTGGTGGTCATCCGAAGAACATCTTCTTCTTGACATGTGATGCCAGCGGCGTCCTGCCCCCGATCAGTAAGCTCAATGCAGGTCAGGCGATGTACCACTTCATCAGTGGTTATACTGCTAAGGTGGCCGGTACCGAAGCAGGGATCACGGAGCCGAAGACGGTGTTCAGTGCATGTTTCGGCGCGCCTTTCCTGCCACTGCACCCGGGTAAATACGCTGAGATGCTCGGCAAGAAGATGAAGGAGCACGATGTGCACATCTGGTTGGTGAACACAGGTTGGAGCGGCGGAGCCTATGGCACCGGCGAGCGCATGAAGCTGAAGTACACACGAGCCATGATCACATCGGCATTGAACGGTGAACTGGACAAGGTGGAGTACAGGCAGCACCCCGTATTCGGTGTCAGTGTACCTGCAACCTGCCCGAACGTACCCGTTGAAGTGCTCGACCCGCGCAACACTTGGAAGAACAAGGAGGCTTACGATCAAGCAGCCGACAAATTGGCCAAGGCGTTCAACGACAACTTCAAGAAATACGCTGATGGCGTTAGTGCCGAGATCCTTGCCGCCGCCCCGAAGAGCGCTGTGAAGGCGTGATCATCCCAGACCGACCGAAAGCCCCTGCCGCGACCGGCAGGGGCTTTTTTGTTCTTTGCCACATCCGATCGGCGCTTCACACAAAGCCTGCGGAAGCATCAAAACGCTGCGGTTCCCCACTGACTAACTTTCGCCGACCCCACCAATGCTCGCCCCGCTCCGCTGGTTGATCTTTGTTACTGCGTCCGCGTTCGTTCCCGGAGCGTGCATCGCTCAAGGGGTCGGCGACCGCACATACTATCCAGAGGAACTGCGGGAGGACCTTGAGCTATTGCGGACCACGATCCATGAGGCGCACGCCGATCCGTACCGGTACGTGAGCCGTGCTGAACTCGACCGGTTGTTCGACCGGTTGCGCGATGGGTTGGGTACGACGCTTTCGGTCGGTGCGTTCATCGATTCGGTTGAAGTAGTGTTGCGTGCGATCGGAGACGGACACACATTGTGCGAACTGCCGATGGATGACGCCGCGAGACTGGAAAAGCGCATCCCGATCATGCCGTTGGAGCTATCCGTTATCGATGGCGGGCTTTACGTTCGGCGCGATAACATGGACTTCCGGAGCATCGCACCGGGTTCCAGAGTGGTATCGATCGATGGTATTGCGGCCGAAGAGATCATCCGGACCTTGGTGGACGAAGCCATCAACGATGGTCGGTCCAGGAATGCTGCATTGCGTTTGGTCGAGAGTGACTTTGCTATCCTTCATGGGATGCGTTTCGGGTTCCGAACGGAGCATAAGCTCGTTTGTGAGAATGTCCACGGCGTTCTGGAGCAGGTGGTGCTGCATTCGTTGACGGGGGAGGAAATGGCGGCCACGAGGCCTGCACAGGAAGAGCTTCTTCCATGGCGCGTTACATTCCATGAGGACCGCTCATTGGCATGGGTGGAGCTTACAACGGTTGATGCGCTAACAGTTGCCAGTGCCGACGAGCGACCGACGAAATCACATGGCGAACTGCTGGTGG
>CADECG010000165.1 GCA_902825795.1 uncultured Bacteroidota bacterium | reverse complement strand
GGAGGTGATCGACTGCTTGAACAGTGCACAAACCTTCGATGCCGACATGACTACGCCGGGCATCCAGCAAGTGGATTGGGCCTTTGTGGACAGGTTCAGATCGTACAACACCGATGCCTATGTCGCCTTGTTGCAACTCACCAATGGAGCCGTGAAATGGGAAACCACGTTCGATGCCGCTCCGGGATCGGAACGGGAATGTTACCCGGGCAACTTCAAGCAGCAGGAATGCATGTACCAGATCACCGAGGCTGCTGATGGCAGCTTGGTCGTGAGCGGCAATATGGGCGCCAATTTGGACGATAATTACTTGGTAAAGCTCTTCCCCGATTGCCAAAGCCAAGGCGTCACCTACACCGACCTTGACAACTTCCCTGGCGCTTGGGACCAAGCAACCAACACCTATACCGCAGGCGGTTTCGGTGGCACGGAAGTCTGGGATCAGGACATGACCCTGCACGGCACCTTTGTTGTGCCGGATGGTGTTACGCTAACGATCGAAAACGGCGCGACCATCCATTTCGCCGACAGCAAATTGCTCGACCACAACACCCGGTTGGTGGTGCAACCGGGTGGTAAGCTCATTGTTCGCGGTGCAGCCCACCTCACACACCTCAACACCTGCCCCAATGCGCTGTGGGATGGTATACTCAACCAAGGCGATGCCACTGCCAGCCAGAACGAAGTGGGCGCACAAGGAGAAGTACACATCAGCGAGGATGCCACCATAAGCCGCGCCCGCGTGGCCGTACTCATGGCCAGCGCCTACCCGCACGCATACACTGCACTCGACCTCATCAAAGTGGTAAGTGGCGGCTGGCTACAAGCCAACAGCGCACACTTCACCGACAACCTGCGCGATGTTGTCTTCTCGCCCTATGAGAACCACGCCATAGGCGACCCCACCTACATCCTGCCGAACCGCAGCGGGTTCACGCAATGCACCTTCACCACCGCGCAACCCGTTCTAGAGCACGATGGCACATTGGCCAGCGACCATGTGCTCATGGCCATGGTGCGCGGTATCGAGTTCTACGGCTGCGACTTCCTGCACAGCTGCCTCTTTCCACCCTATGGCGAAGGCTGGTCGCTGACCAATGGCATCTATGCCATTAACAGCACCTTCACGGTGCGGGCCTATTGCGATGTGCTGGTGCCCTTGGGCACCCCCTGCCCCAACCCATTGCAGCGCAGCACCTTCACCAACATGCGCTACGGCATCATCACCACCACCTTCGACCTCAGCCGCACATTCATTGTTGAGCGCACCGACTTCGTGCGCTGCATACGTGGCATACGCATGGAAGGCCACCAGGATCCGGGCATCACGCGTTGCACCTTCGATGTAAGCGAGATCATCACCGGCGATCTGGTCGGCTACCAATATGGTGTGTACAGCGACCAGTGTACCGGGTATGAAATTGAAGAGAATGCCTTCAGCAGCAATAGCCACGGCACCGCCGAACCCGTGGGCTTGGTGATCAAGGACAGCGGCCCGCATTACAACACCTTCTACAACAACAGCTTCGATGGGCTCTTTACCGGCAGCATAGTTGAAGGACTCAACGCCGACCCCAACACCAACTACACCACAGGCTTGGAATTGAAATGCAACGACTATGGACTTGTTGCGGACAACAACTACGATGTGGGGTTGACGGGATCGGATGTGAAAATCAGGGAAAATCAAGGTTCACCCGGTGGTGGCGCCACCGACCCCGCCGGCAACCGCTTCAGTTTGGGGCACACGGGAGCGGGCGATCCGGAGGAGGATTGGTTCGTGGAGGACGCGCCAACGACAAATCAAGTCATCTACAATCGCCACACGCTGAACGGCTCGGATCGCTTCAATCCGGAATGGCGAACGCCGTTCGTATTGGATGACGTTGATGTGAACGTGCAATGGGACAACAAAGAAACGGCCTGTCCCACGCGACTTTCCGAAGGAGGGACCAAGGAGGAGAAGCGCATGGCCTCCCAAACCGCCGATGATGAAAAGCAGGACGCCGAAACCGCATACGATGCAGCCAAAGACAATGGCGACACATACAGCCTCTTATCATATGTGAGCGATGCCACCAAAACCAGCACGCAAGTGCGCAACGCCCTCCAAAGCATAGCCCCCAAAGTGAGCGAGGAAGTATGGGCAGCAGCTTTTGATCGCAACCCGGCCATGGCCCAGTTGCACACTGCGCAAGCCCTCCTCAGCAACAGTCCATTGCAACCCGAAGCATTGAAGCTGTTGGACAACAGCGGGCTTAGTGCCTATTACAAACAACTGGTGTGGAACGCGCAGGATGGAACCACGAACATCCTTTCACTGCTGGAAGCAGCCGTTGCTTATGCGACCAAGGAAAAGGCGGAAGCACTTACCGACTACGGCCGGTTAAGCTGGACCGACAAGACAGATCTGAATGCGGCCTTGGTAGAACTGGAAACCTGGCATACGGGCCTGCCCGCCGAGAACAACGCCATGGCCATCAGCGGCGCCAAAACAGCCAAGGCCGATCATGCCGCGCTGGAAAGCCTCGCGGTTGCGGAGGAAGTTGCATCGACCACGCCGGAGTTGTTCGGCGTGGTGAAGCGTTACGCCAATGCAATGCAAGCCAACGGTTGGGACGAACCTGCACCCGCTGACAAAGCATGGATCGAGAACCTGGCGGCGCAGCCCCAAGTGATCGGCTCCGCCCATGCGAACGCATGGCTCAATGCACTTGGCCAAGTGCAGCCCGGTGAACACGTGATCCTGCCTGATCCAACGCGGCGCCCAAGTACCTTCGCTACGACCCATGCGCACACTGCGTATGAAGGGTTGCAATTGGATGCTATCCCTAACCCGACCAACGGCCCCGTAGTCTTCGTAGTGCGGGGTGCGGTTACCGGGCAACAAGAACTGCGCTTGGTGGATGTGAGCGGCCGCGTCGTGCAAAGGATTCCAATGTCAACTGGAACTGCGACCATCGTGGAGTTGACAACAAGCGAACTGGCCGTTGGCTACTATACTGCCGAATGGCTTCTTGAAGGTCTCTCGGTAGCGACCGTGAAATTCGGTGTGCAGCGTTGAGATGAGAAAAGGTTGGATTATCGGGCTTTTGCTGGTTGAAGCCCTGGCACATGGCCAGGGTTTCAATCGGCAGTATGACGCCAGCGGCCTACAGCGTTCGCAAGTCGGGTGGGGAGTGGAACGGACCTCTGGAACCCACCATGTAATATTTTCGGGAAGCAGTGAAGTGGATACACTTGGTCCGGACAGTGCTGCTTATTACACCGCAATATTCCTTATGAAACTGGACGGCATTGGTGATACGATCTGGCAGCGCAAGCACTTTTTGCCGTTCCATGGTATCTACAATGGGTGGGCCAACTGTTGCGACACGGTGGAAGCCGGCTTCGTTGTGGGCGGAGGTCGTCAGTCATTTGATGGCACTGACGAGGTTTACCTGATGCGCTTTGGCCCAACCGGCGATACCAATTGGACAAAGGCGTTCGGTGGTGTCGGCGAATTCTGGGCTGGCCGTCAAGTGAAAGCCACCCCTGATGGCGGCTTCATTATCGTTGGCGACACTGATGCCAATGGCAGTGCTGACGGCTTCGCCCTCAAAACCGACAGCCTAGGCAACGAAGAGTGGCGGCAGATCTATCCGGGCGGTGGCACGGTGGACATCTTCATTGCCGTGGATATGGCGCCCGGTGGCGGCTATTACTTGGGTGGTCAGAAGAGGTTGTCGTTCGATGACGATGATCTGTGGGTGGTGCGGATCGGGCCCACCGGTGCCGTGCAGTGGCAACGCTCGTGGGGCAGCGCCTTTGCCGAAGTTGGCGCACACTTGGTAACACTGAGCAACGGCAACACATTGGTTGCAAGCGCTTGGTGCTACAGCACCGATGACGACACCTACCGTTTCTATATGGCCGAGTTGGATGCCAACGACGGAACCACGGTGTGGGAACAGCAATATGGTCCTGTGGCCTTCGGCAGCTTCTTATTTGCTGCCAAAGAACTTCCGAACGGCGATCTGATCTCGTGCGGTACATCGTGGATGAGCTTCGACCAGCAAGGTGTTCTGATGCGTACGACGGCAACGGGCGATAGCCTTTGGCTCCGCACCTATTTCTACGAGGACACGCTTTTCACCAACGGCGAGGGCCGCTTCTACGATGTGCTGCCCACCGATGATGGCGGCTTCATTATGGCAGGCGCCACCTACGGCCCCGCCAACGCCCCCTACCCACCCGGCTACAGCCAAGACACATGGGTAGTAAAGGTTGACAGCATGGGTTGCATAGTGCCGGGCTGCGATGGGGTTGGTGTGCAGGAGTTGGTGACCAACTTGGGCAATTCGCTAGCGGTATTCCCCAACCCAGCCCATGGCAGCACAACAGCACAAGTGCAACTGCCACAGAGTATGCGCGGCAAAGCGCTGCGCTTGGTGCTTGTGAATGCACAAGGGCAAATGGCGTTGGAGCAAACTGCAACTGAAGGCAGCAATAGCCTTGACCTGTCGGGTTTAGCGGCTGGCTTGTATTTCGTGCATTTGGCCAATGCCACGACATGGTTGGGCGGTACCAAACTCATTATCGAATGAACGCACTTGAACAACAACGACAGGCCAGAGGCCTTAAACCCAGAGCCACTCGGCGAAAAGCCGAGCGGCTGCCCCCGCGCGGTTGCACCCGAGGCAGTGCGGGGGAGTTGGCCTACTGGTCGGGTGAGCGCAGCAATGCCGTTATGGTGTACACGGCGAAGGCCTATGAGGATGGTTCGGGCATCAGTTACATGGATGCCATCGCTTTGCACACCCTCTACCCGGTTGAAGGCAGTGCCGTGCAAGTACAGTTATTGCACATGGCAAACGAAGACCTTGCGGCTGCACGCGCACAAATGAATGACATGCTGGCGGCTGCACACACCGCTTGGTGGGATGTGCAGGATGTGCACCTGAGTTTACTAGAAGCAGGGCTTGGGGTGGAGGATATCAATCCCGGACAACGCACATTACTCGAAGGTTACGCCACTTCCGGCGAAGCCGGAGCCGCCAATGCACAATCTTGGTTGGCTAGTGTTGGTGAGGCGTACCTCACCGAGGTGATATTGCCCAGCGATCTGCGTGCAGCGAGCATTGGCAACAATGCGGCGTCCATCGAGCCAGAGCAGAGCTTCCTTTCCATACACCCAAATCCGACAAGTAGCGAAGCCTACATAGTATTTCGCCTGCCAGAGGGTGCAACAACGGCTTGGCTTGAAGTGGTGGACGCGACCGGACGTGTAGTGCAGAGCAGAGGCATGAGCGGTGACAGTGGGATAGTGGAATTGCCCAAATCATTGTTGCAGCCGGGTCTTTACCATGTAGGCTTAAAGGCCGACGGGGTTCGGATAGCGAACGTGAAGTTCACTTCCATCCGTTGAACCATGCTACGGTTCGCGAGGATCGCGAACCTTGTCATCCTGATGCAGGGAGGAGTTGTCCTCTCTGCATCAGCACAAGGTTTCAATAGGCGATTTGATCCAATCGCATCAGGTAATGCGCAATTCAGTTGGGCGATAGAGCAGACCTTGAATGGCAACATCGTTGTGGTGCATAACCAATTGCCATGGATCGACTCACTGTACTACAATTCTAGGACTGCAGGTTTGCTTTTGAGCGGCACGGGAGCAACGATTTCAGATTCGCTGCTTGATACACCGTACCGTGATGCATTTCCGGGATGGTCCAATCCAACGGTGACTTTGCCAAACGGCATGATTGTAGGCGGAGGAGGCACGAATGACTCAACCGAAACGCACCGCATCCTGCTTTATCGCTTCGGGCCGGATGGCACCCCGATCGGGCATATTGAGATCCAACCCACCAACAATTCTTGGATTGGCTATCAGTTGAAGGACACACCTGACGGCGGGTTCATTATAGTAGGTGTAACGGACGTCATTGGGGGGCAGGACAACTTTCTCGTGAAAACCGACAGCCTCGGCAATGTGGAGTGGTGGCAGACCTATGGGCATCCGACAAGACTGGATGGTGCTGTAACAGTGGACCACGCACCGAATGGTGGTTACTACATCGGGGGCACTTACCCCGTCACGGCACAGAACCGCGTGAAGTGGGTGATGCGCGTGGACAGTCTCGGCAATACGATCTGGAGCGAGTTCCCTGGCACACCATACAACGATACGTTCAGCGCTCACGTAACCACCGTTGCAGATGGCGGATTGGTGTTCGCCAGCGGCGATTGGAGCGGCAGCATCCAAAACCACTTTCCCCAGTTGGCGAAGATGGACACCGCAGGGAACGTGGTATGGGATAAGAAGTACGGCTTCGACCAGTACGCCACTGGTTTCTGGGTCGTTCAGGAAGTAGAACCCTTCGGTGATCTGATCGCATGCGGGCAGCGCTTTTTTGTTGGTGGCATTTGGGGCAGCTATTCCAAAGGCACACTATTGCGTACCACCGCCAACGGCGACAGCCTGTGGATGTTCGACTACTTCTACTACGATAGCCTGATGACCGATGGCGAAAGCACCTTACGCGATGTGCAACCCACACCGGATGGTGGCTTCGTAGCCGTGGGCGCGGCGTATGGTAGCATAAGCGGTAACAACCCGCCGGGTCTTAGTCAGGATGTGTGGGTGATCAAAGTGGACAGCCTCGGTTGCATAGAGCCGGGCTGCCAGATCATTACCGGCTTGGAAAGTCAGGTCACTAACCTGAAGGATGCGGTGCGCGTGTGGCCCAACCCGGTGGCAAGTGGTGGCACTGTAACAGTGCAGGTGCAAGTGCCGGAGGGTTTGCGCAGCACCGCCCTACGCTTGGTGCTGGCCAACGCGCAAGGGCAATTGGTGCATGAGCAGGTAGCAGTGTCTGGTGAGAACGTGCTTGGGGTGTCGGGCTTAAGCGCTGGCTTGTACCATGTACACTTGGCCAATGCCACAACTTGGTTGGGAGGTACCAAACTAATAGTGGAATGAACGCCATGTATAACGAACTGAACGGGAATGTTCTGCCGCACACGGGCACTCCCGATCATGTAGGCTGACACTCACAGCAGTGCAAGCGCTGCGCGCGCGCTGTTGGTTACGCACTGAGCGATCTACCTTAGAACAAGAAAGCCCCTCGACATGTCGAGGGGCTTTCTTGTTTTCGTACTGAGCCATCACGGCAACTGCTCCGTGCGCGTTGCTGTTGGTATCGTGCCGCCCACGTTCACCGGCCTCACTCCCACCTCTCTCCAAAGGAGAGAGGAGTTTGCTTGGTTACGGTAATTGTTCCGTGCGTGTAGCCGTTGGGATCGTTCCTCCAACATTCACGAGTATCGGATCGCGATCGTTACTGATGCCGGTGTACTTCACTACGCCATCCAGCGTGTGGTCTTCGGGCCAATAGCCGCTGTTGGTTGCGGTGGGTACCGTGCCACCCACGCGGGTGAGGATCGGATCGCGGTCGTTGGTGGTGCCCGTGTATTTGAGCAGGCCGTCGCGCACGGCGTTGCCGGTCCAGAGCAATCGTTTGGTGCCGTTGATCTTCTGTGCATCGGTGCCGTAGGTGGCCACGCTTCCGTTGGTGAAGTCGAGCGTGAGGGCAGTTCCGGTCAACGCCACTGGCGTGGAGGTCATAGCACCCAAGTGGTTGCGGTGACGGATCGCGACGTGGTAGTTGCCAGCAGCAGCGAGCAGGCTGATCGGCGAGAGGCCGTCCTCAGCCACCACATCGCCATCGCGTTGCACAAGCGCTGTGCGCGTGGCAACGATGGTGGTCGGTGTGATCGCGTTGCGCAGTTCCACCAGCACCCAGTCCACTACTGCATTGTCGCCGGTGGTGGACGTCGCGCCGGGTTGCAGTACCTCGCCCCCACCGTCGCTGGCTTGCGTGAAGCCGAAGCCGGTGTATGGCTCATTGTTCGGGATGATGCCCGCAACGCGCAGGTCATCGCGCATCTTCAAGGTGCCCG
>CADECG010000164.1:4447-7951 GCA_902825795.1 uncultured Bacteroidota bacterium | reverse complement strand
AAATCGAAGCTGAAGCTGCCATCACGAGCGGCCATCGTGCTGGAGAACTTTCCGCCCGTGCGCGGATCATTGCTCGCCCTAGGGCAGTGCCAATCATCGCTGGCAGCGCACCATTGCGTGATGTGCTTGGGGTCGGTCCAGACGTTCCAAACGTCGGCCACGGGTTTGTTGACGAGGGCGGAAACGGTGATGCGGGTGCTCATTCTATTGGGGTATTGAAGGTGTGTCTTGTTGGTCCGGGAGATCAGGCGCTGCGTTTGGCCAGCAGTTCGTCCAGTTGATCGAGGCCCATGGTGAAGCCTTCCCTGAAGCCCATCGCCACGATCTGGTCCAGGTCTTCAGGTGAAGCGAAGTGCAGGACCATGCGCACCATGGTTTGATCCTTGCCCTCACTGAAAGTCGCCTCCCAACTCACCTTCGGTTTGATGCTGTTCGCCACGCCATGCTCATCGCAAAAGGCATCGCTGCCGGAGAAGTAGGTCTTCGGCCGGACGGTCTTGTAGTCGAAGTAGCACCAGTGCCGATCCCCCTCAGGGCCTTGCATGTAGTAGAGCCATCGACCGCCCTCACGGAAGTCGAGCGACTTGATCACGCATTCATACGGCTTCGGCGCCCACCACTGGCACAGGATATCCGCTTGGGTCCACGCGGCCCAAACAGGGTCCAAGGGAGCTTTGAAGGAACGCTCCACAGTGATCGTGCGTGCCTCTTTCTGCACGATGAAATTGAAAATGCCTGACTTGCTCATGCTTACTGGTTCAAGTACGCGTCCAAGCGTGCGAGTGTCTGGTGGCCGCCGTCGATCGCGCCGTACTTTTCCACTACCAGGTCGCGCGCTTCCTTGGTAAGGAACAGGGACCGCATGGTGATCAGCGTTCCGCCGTCGTTCTCTATGAATGTGATCGTGGCTTCGAACATCACGTTGTCCTCGCGTTCGCCATGATCGTGTGCGATCCGCTCGACCGGGGTGATCTCCTTGTACACCACCACGTTCGGGAACACGGTGCCATCCGGGCCGGTCATGGTGAATTTCCACAGTCCACCGACCCGGAAGTCCATGGATATGGTCTTGGTCACAAAGCCGTTCGGACCATACCAGCGCTCGAGGTGTACAGGGTCGGTCCATGCGTGGAAGACCAAGGCACGCGATGCTTTCACGGTGCGGGTGATGATCACCTCGCGTTCGCTGGTGTTCATGGTTTCCTCTTCTTGGTCTTGGTTGTCTTGGCGCGCTTCGCCACAGCCGGCTTCGTCGACGGCGCGCCGGGTGCGACCTTGCCTTCAGCGGACTTGGCTTGCAATTCCATCAAGTAGGCATCGAGCCGGTCGAAGCGTTCCTCCCACATCTGCCGGTATTGTTCGATCCAGGCATCGGCTTCGCGCAGCGGCTCAGCCTTGAGTTCGCACGGCCGCCATTGGGCCTCTTTGCCACGGGCGATCAACTGTGCTCGCTCCAACACTTTCAGGTGTTTACTGATGGCGGGCAAGCTCATCGAGAACGGCGCGGCGATCTCGTTCACCGATGCCGCTCCCGAGGAAAGACGAGCAAGGATCGCGCGGCGTGTAGGGTCCGCGAGAGCCGAGAAGGTGAGGGATAGTCGGTCCATGGTGTCGCTGGCGGGACAAACGTATTAAACCATATGGTTAAATACAAATTGTTCCAAAATCTTTCCTAGGGGATGGGGGTATTTGAAGGAGCAACTGTCCTAAGCGCACAATTCAAGAACAACCATGAAGTACTTCATTCTGCCTGCCGCGCTGTTCGCAGCTTCATTGCTTTCCATCAACGCTCTCCGCGCTCAAGAACCAGATATGGAACCCCGTACGCTGTTCGGTTCAGAACATGAACGCAAGAACGGCGGTTGGGGTGGACCTTCCGTTGCGCTCACCGAGATCATGGGCACCGAGGCGTTAATGGTAGGACTGCACGCAGGCTGGCTCATCGATCATCGCTTCACGCTCGGACTTGCGGGCTATGGACTTGTTACAGATGTCCCGAACAAGGCCTATGATACCTACCTCTTGGACAGCGGTCGTCGACTGAACAGAGGCAGCCAGTTCCGCATGGGCTATGGCGGGCTGCTCTTGGAGCCGATCATCGCCTACCGGAGCCCGGTGCACGTCAGCTTGCCCATCATCATCGGGGCCGGGGGATGCGGCTACGAGACATTCGGGCCGCTGCCCGACGATTTCGACCCCGAGGAGTACGACTATCGTAGTGATGGGCAGGCTTTCTTCGTTGTTGAGCCGGGTGTGGCACTCGAGTTCAACCTCGTACGAATGGTGCGGCTAGGACTCGGTGCATCCTACCGGTACACAACGGACATTGATCTGCCGGGCACGCCGAATGATCTTCTTCACGGACTGAACACATCGTTCACTATCAAGGTCGGTCGATTCTGATGACCTCCATCGGCCTGTGTTGTCGCTGCCTACTTTGCCGACATGGGACGCATTTATTCACTGGTGATAGGTGTCTGCCTAGCTGGCTTCATCAACGCTCAGTCTCCATCGTTGATCGCATACTATGCTGGCGACGGTCGCAACCTTGAAGAGCATCGCATTGAGCAGCTCACGCATCTGATCTGGTGCTTCGGGCATGTACGGAACGACTCGATGGTGATCGCGTTATCGCAGGAGCCGATCATTGCCCGGATGGTCGGTTTCAAACAGCTCAACCCGGAGCTGAAGGTGTTGCTCTCGCTGGGTGGTTGGGGAGGGTGCCCGGCATGCAGCGAAGTATTCAGTCGTGCAGATGGAAGAAGGACTTTCGCCGCGAGCGTGCTTCAGCTGATGGTGCGGTTAAACGTTGACGGCATTGATCTCGATTGGG
This sequence comes from uncultured Bacteroidota bacterium, assembly GCA_902825795.1. Classification (GTDB taxonomy): domain Bacteria; phylum Bacteroidota; class Bacteroidia; order Flavobacteriales_F; family PHOS-HE28; genus PHOS-HE28. The sequence continues at coordinate 5,118 of CADECG010000164.1, read as the reverse complement.
AGTATCCGGCCGTGCAAGGGCCGCCCGGTCATCCGTTCGCTCCGGAGGACAAACGGAACTTTACACTTCTGGTGCAGGAACTGCGTCGCGCTCTGGGACAGGATCGCGAGATCAGCTTCGCCGTAGGCGGAACGGACGAGTGCATAGTGAAGGGCTTCGAGTGGGATAGCATCATGCCGTTGGTCGATCGTGTGCACATCATGAGCTACGACCTGGTGCATGGATATAGCACAAGCACGGGTCATCATACTCCGCTGTATTCGTGCGGCCGTCAGGACTTGTCGGCGGATCATGCCGTTCGCCTGCTCGATTCGTTGCAGGTTCCTAAGGCGAAGGTTGTTATCGGCGCTGCATTCTATGCCCGGTTCTGGAAGGAGGTTCCGGCCGTTGACAACGGTTTGTTCCAGGCCGGTCTCTTCAGCCACACGATCCCGCACAGCGCGATGGACAGCACGATGACGTTGGAGAATGGCTGGCAGCAGTTCCGTGATAGGGAAGCGTGGGCAGCATACGCATACCACGCTGAGTTGAAGCTGTTCGCAACCTTCGACGATGCGTCGAGCATAGCGGCCAAGGCGAACTATGTCCGGCATGAGGGATTGGGTGGCATCATGTTCTGGCAGTTGATCGATGACCGGCACGATCAGGGATTGCTTGATGTGATGTACAAA
>CADECG010000164.1:0-4437 GCA_902825795.1 uncultured Bacteroidota bacterium | reverse complement strand
CTTGAGCAGTGGTGACGGAAGTAAGGTAACAGAACGCACCGGCTATGTTCGCCGTACCAACAGTGGTGTACACGACATGCGCATTTCCGTTTTCTGTGGTGCAGGCCTTGGTAATTCACCGGCGATCCAAGAAGCGGCACGCGCAACGGGTAAGGCAATAGCGCAGCGCGGATGGGGTGTGGTGTACGGTGGTGGACACGTGGGTCTGATGGGGCTTGTTGCTGATGCGGCATTGGAAGTGGGTGGTGAGGTGATCGGTGTGATCCCCGGGTTCATGGTCGAAAAGGAACTTGCGCACTCCCGACTGACACAATTGCTCGTAGTGGACAGTATGCACGAGCGGAAAATGCGCATGCACGAACTGAGCGATGCCGTGATCGCACTACCCGGGGGCTTCGGCACGCTCGATGAGCTCTTCGAGCTTCTCACGTGGCGCCAGATCGGTCTACATAACAAGCCGATCGCTTTGCTGAACGTCAAGGGGTTCTACGACCCGCTGATCGCACAGGCTGATCGGATGGACGCGTTGGGTTTCCTGCACGCCCAGCGCGGCCTGCTCATGGCGGAAGGACACATCGATACGCTTCTCGACCGATTGGGAAGTACATAGCTGATAGGGAACCATTGACGCGGGCTGTGTCCTCACTTGTGTTGCTTGGTAGTGCCTGTTGGAGGAACCCTGCGCCGGGTTTGCCGTTCAAGGCCCGCCTTTAAGTCATCCCTATGAAGAACATCTTGTGCATCGTGGGCTTGGTAAGCTCGGTTCCCAGCGTGGCTCAATCGCTCGAATACGCTTGGCTTAACCAACCCTGCGGCACGGTGTTGAACTGCGACAGCGGTTGCACTGCTTGTTTGATGCCCGAAGGCGCCGGACTCGCGTTCACCGGTACGGCTGCCGTATGGCAAGGGATAGACGCATGTCCGCATCCGGTTTCGTCGGGCGACAACGCGGTGATCACCTACGGTTGGCCCACCATTGCGGATATCGATCACTACGTTTCAATATCCGGTATCGCCTTCAGTCCAATGCACATCGACAGCATCATCATACGCCACAGCGCCAGTGCTGATGGACCCCAACGATTGATGGTCCGTTATGGTGCGAATACCACTATGCCGACAACCGTCGTTTGCGACGTTCCCACACCGGAGGTTCTCAACGAGACCGCAGTGATTGACCTCGGATGTGTGGGGGCAGAGGATGGAATGATCTACGGTTTCTTCCAGCTGCTGTTGCAGCCATACGATGGTGGCCCCGGAGCATGGGCGATCGATGACCTGCGGATCGTGGCCAGCCCGTGTGCAGCAACCGGCATTGTCGAGATCGCTGCCGCGCAGACCACCGTAGCACCGACCACCTTGTTCGATGTGCTAGGAAGGCCTATCGGAGAAGTCGCGGCCAGCGGGTTGTACCTGAACGGCGGCAGGGTAGTGGTGCTCCGCTAGGCCTAATGGCGGGATCGCGGCGCGATCGTCGGCATGCGTTGCTTTGCACCATGCACCAAGGCGGTTCCATTTTCCTCTTTTCCATTGCCCTCGTGTTCACACCGGTGAATGTGGGCCAAGGAATTGCATACGACCTAGCGCACCCCGCAAGGCAATACACCTTGCCCGATGAACTGCTGGAGATCTCGGGCATCACCGATGTGGACGTGAACACCATCGCCTGTTTGCAGGATGAAGCGGCCATGCTCTACTTCATCGATCTCGTTTCGGGGAGCATCACCCGTCGTTTGAATTTCGGGGTGCCCGGCGATTATGAAGGACTTACCCGCGTTGGTGAACTCTATTTCGCACTGCGCAGTGATGGATTGATCAATCGACTTCGACTGCGTGACGGTGCGATCGAACTGTTGGATACGTTCCGGCTGGCGATACCGAACCACAACATCGAAGGCCTCGGGTACGATGAGGCGCAGGATAGGGTGCTCGTTTCGCCGAAGGACTTTGCAAAGGGCGACAAAGCGACCAGGGACGAGCGCGTGATCCATGCGTTCGACCCGGTAACGGGAAAGATGTCGGCTGAGCCGGCTTTGCGGTTCTCCGTGTCGGGGATCATCGCACAAGCCGAAGCCATGGGTGTTCAGTTGCCCATGCGGAAAACGGACAATGGCCGAGAGCTTCCCGCTTTGAAGTTGAGGCTCAGCTCGGTGGCCGTTCATCCAAGGACGGAACACTACTATTTGCTCTCCGCTGTCGATCATGTGTTGCTGGTGTTGGACCGCAATGCACGACTGGTCTCGTTGAATGTGCTGGATCCGTTAGCATTCGCGAAACCGGAAGGCATCACCTTCCTGCTAAGCGGCGACATGCTGATCAGCAACGAGGGCAAGGACGGTCAAGCGGATCTCTTGCGCTTCAATGGCCAATGAACACCTTCCGGGTATGGAATTGAACACTATTGGTCTTCGCAAGCCCATCTACCCGATCAATGATCGGTTGGCCGGATACCTGAGGGCCATCGATCGTTCCGAGAAGTTGCCAGTTGTGTACGCGGACCTGCTCCGCCATGAGGGGCTCTTGGCACAGCAGGATGCTCACGGACGGGAGACGCTTTGGACAACTGTTCTGCTGCGACCTGCCGAGATGGAGGACCTCCATCAGCGGTTGGTGCAGCTCTACCAGATGCTCGTGGCCGACGGCCGCCATGTGGACCATCTGCGCGTAGCGAGTATCGACTTCTGTGGATACGGCAACAGCCAGCCCTTCCGCATCAAGATCCTCAACCAGATCAACGACAACCACGACTATTACTACATCAAAAAGGCTGATGCGAGCCGTGTTTACGGGCTTGAGTTGGAACACCTCCTCAGTCCGAACCGCATCAACTATGCTGTGGATGGCAGCACCTTAGTAGAGGAACACATCATCGGCGTACCCGGGGATGACTTCATCAAAGATCCCTTCCACTATGGGGGTAACATTAACGCGGTGCGCCTCAGCAAGGAGTTCGTGAAGTTCAACGAGCGCTGTTTCGCACGCTTGTTGGGCTATATGCGCGCGTACAACTTCGTGGTGGACGTGATCCAGGATTTCGACCAAGTTCAGTACCGCTTGCGCAGCATCGATTTCGACCAGCAGTGCTACGAGGGGAGGCACCGTATCTACCTGCCCCAGTTCTACAAGGAGAACCTGCCCTATGTGCAGTTCGCGCAAGAACACATCGGCAGCGAGAGCACTGAGCAGTACGGTAACGAGGAGCGTGCGCTGCTGCGCAAGCGATACCGCTTGTCGCAAGCCCAGCTGGAGGAATTGTTCAATGTGATGCGCACCGACGCCATCAGCACCCCCGAACATGTCGGTATGTTGGCGCTGGAACTGGGGCAACTGCACGGCGATGCGCGCATGGCCAAGTGCGACAACATGGGAGCGATCCTGGAGTTGCACTTGAAGTTGCGGTTGGGTATGGAGTGAAACGGCCCGGCCCGCTGCCGCTCGCTGTTCACAATAGCCTGTTGATGGAAAGCGGTCGATCGGGCTTGAATGCTCTTGATCGATCCGGCATGCGATCCTACGTTTGCCGTCCACTCAAAAAATCATTGACCATGCGACGACTTACCGCGTTCAGCATGATCATCGGAGCACTGCTGGCGGCGCCTTTGGCCCAAGCAAGCTGCCTGAAGATCGAAGGGCTTGTGATGGATCACGCAACAGGTGATGCCGTTGATGGTGCACTGGCGCGTCTCTATAAGAATGGTGTGAAAGTGGACGCCGAAATGACCACCGGCCGCGGCCGCTTCATCTTCCAACTCGAGAACAACGCCCAATACATCATTCGCGTGGGCATGGAAGGGCGTGTTACCAAGTGCTTTCAGGTGCTTACGTACGGTCCGGAATGGGAAGGTGCCAACATGGTGTGCGAACTTGAAGTGGAGGTTTCGCTGGTTGAGCGCATTCCCGGCATGGACCTCAGTTTCTTCGATATGCCCTTGGGACTGGCGAAATTCGAACCGCTCACAGGTAGCATCGTATGGAACAGGGCCTACGAGCAAGGTATCGTACCGAAATGGACGAGCGTGATGCTGGAGTACGCGGCACGCCGTGATGAACTTGCACTGAAGCCCTGACATGTCAGGTCAAAAGAGGAAGCCCCGCTGATATCACCAGCGGGGCTTTGTTCATCATGGGTAATGGTGCTTACCTGAAAAAACGCACCGTGTACGGGCGCCCGTTCAGCCATAACCGTCCGATGTACACGCCTTGCTCCGCCAAGGCGGGCATTACGATCACTTGCTCGCCTTGCGTCGTGCCCATCGCCGTGTTCGACAGCAAGAGCCGACCACTGACATCCAGCACCTCAAGCCGAACATCACCCGCTTCCAACAGCCCGAAACGGATCGTGGTGTGCAACTCGGTTGCTGATGCGGTCAGGCCGGTGATCAGATCGATCTCGGGTATGCCTACAGCGTCTACGATATCCGCGGTGTAGTCCTCAAG
>CADECG010000163.1:6068-8096 GCA_902825795.1 uncultured Bacteroidota bacterium | reverse complement strand
TGCACTTCTATCACACCCTTTCTCTCGCGCACGTCTTTCAACACTGCGGGCAGCCCACGCCCCAAGTCGCCATTGAGCCACCAATGCGTGAACAGAACGGACAACAGAATACCCACGGTGGGGATCAGCAGCACGAGCAACGAGCGGTTGCTGCCGAACAGCCACTCATGCAAGAGACGGGTCATCTCGCTCACACCCAGCTTCAGCGCAACCGCCCCGAACGCGCCGAAGATCCCGATCGCTATGCTCGCAATGATGAGCGAGGTGTTCTCGCCGAAATAACGCTTACGCCAATAGCGTATCCTCATGCGTTCATCAACCAGTAGGTGAGTATGCCGCCCGCATACCCGAGCAACGCAGGCAGGAACATCCTGCGCACATACCACATGAACTCGATACCCAACACACCCATTACCGCAACACCGGCGGCCGAACCGATGATGAGCATGCTGCCGCCCGTGCCTGCACATAGGGCGAGCAGTTCCCAGAAGACGTGGTCGGGCGCATAGGTGCTGAGCGGATACATCCCCTGCGCCGCTGCGACCAGTGGCACGTTGTCCACGATCGCGGAGAGCACACCGAGTATCGTGTTGGTGGCATACACGTTCGGCAGTACTTCGCTCAGCCACCCTGACAACACGGTGAGGTGCCCGGCGGTTTGCAGGCCCGCCACCGCAATGAGGATGCCCAGGAAGAACAGGATGCTGCTGTGGTCCACGCGACGCAGGATGGCTGTCACTTGATATTGTCCGGCGTCTTCCATGCTCCGTGTATGCACGTACTCGGTATACATCCACAGGATGGCCAGGCCGAACATGATGCCCATGAACGGCGGCAGATGCGTGTAGGCTTTGAAGACCGGCACACCGAGCAGGGTGACCACACCAAGAATGAACACCGTGTATTGCTGCCGCTTCGTTACCACCCGCTCCTCGTTCGTTGCCGGTTCTTCGGGGCGCTGCACGGTACCGCGCATCACACGGCTCAACCAGAGCAATGGAAGCACCAAGCAGACGAGGCTCGGCAGCAGCAGGCTGGTAATGATGCTCCACGTGGTGACCTGTCCGCCGATCCAGAGCATGATGGTGGTGACATCGCCGATGGGGCTCCACGCACCGCCTGCATTGGCCGCAATGATCACCACACCGCCGAACATCCACAGATCATCCTTGGTGCCGATCAGCTTGCGCAACAGCGCGGCCATCACAATGGCGGTGGTGAGGTTATCCAGCGCTGCGGACAGGAAGAAGGTGAGGAAGCCCACCACCCAGAGCAGCACCAACTTGTTGCGCGAGCCGATGCGGTCCGTAACCACTTCGAAACCACCATGCGCGTCCATCAATTCCACCACGGTCATGGCACCCAACAGGAAGAACAGGATACTGGCGATCTCGCCCAAGTGATGGAACAACGACTCGAGGCGATGGTCCACGCTGCTGTGCCCGACCGCGAACAGATCGGCGTTCGCCACCATCACCAGCGACCACACCAGCATGCCCGTGAGCAATGCCGGTGCGGCCTTGTTCATGCGCAGCGGATGCTCCAACGCGATGGCCGCATAACCAAGGATGAAGACGACGACGATCAGTGTGAACATGGCGGGATCGTTGGAGGACAAGTTTAGCCCTCATGTTGTTGCCGTCCTGTCACTGTGCATGGGATGAAAAAAAGTCCGTGATGGATACCTTGCACGTATGACCCATCAGGAACCACTGCACTTCGCAGGCAATACGCGGGCATTCACGCTGGGCGTGGAAATGGAACTTCAGGTGCTGGATGCGGGCACCTTGCGCCTAACACCCCAAGCGCCGTTGCTGCTGGACCGGCTGAGCGATCCGCACCTCGCCAAGGAAATGTACCAGAGCACCATTGAGCTCATTACCGGTGTGTGCGACGATGCCATCGGCGCATGCGCGGACCTCGGTCGCACGTTCGGTAAACTCACGAGCTACGCGCACGATCTGGGGCTGCGCTTCGCCGGCACCGGCACCAATCCCGTTGCCGACTACAACGACCGGGTGGTGAGCA
>CADECG010000163.1:0-6058 GCA_902825795.1 uncultured Bacteroidota bacterium | reverse complement strand
CCATGAACTGCTGAGCCGTAACCAGTGGTTGATCCGGCGCATGGCCGTGTACGGCTTGCACATCCACATCGGCATGACTTCCGGCGATGCGTGCATCCGCTTCCTCAACCAGTTCCTGCACGTGGTGCCGCACTTCATTGCATTGGCCGCCAGCTCGCCGTACTGGCGGGGCTTCGATACAGGGCTGGCCAGCAGCCGCCCTACCATGTACGAGGCGCACCCCACCGCGGGGATACCACCGCCGGTGCACGACTGGTACCAATTCCAGAAGCTCTACTCGGCCATGCTGCACACCGGTTCCATCGACAGCATGAAGGACATCTGGTGGGACATACGGCCGAGCCCGGGTTACGGAACGCTGGAGCTGCGCATGTGCGATGGTCCGGCGACGATGCTGGAGCTGGGTGCCATCGTGGCGTTCGCGCATGCACAGGCCCATTTGTTCCAGGAAGAACAGGATCGGTTCAGTGGCACCTCGGCCAAACCACCCAAGCGCTGGATAGCGCGGGAGAACAAGTGGCGGGCGTTGCGCTATGGGTTGGATGCCGAGATCATCGACCATCGCACGCTTGAGCGCAAGTCGTTGCGGGTGGATATCCTGGATCGGTTGGAACGCATGGCCCCGTTCTTCAGCGCGAACGGTTACGACGACCAGCTCTCCTGCTTGAAGTTGATCTGCCTACGCGGCAACAGCACGCAACGGCAACGCAAGGTGTTCGAACAACGCGGCAACATCGCCGACGTGTTGGCCCACAATGCCACAGAGTGCGCGGCGCGCGAGCCGCTCTGGTCGTAGCGGCACCTGCTTCTCACTGCAGTCGAGCCAGTGCGTGTGACGTGCTGGCCCTTGATGACCCCGACGATACTGGGCGGCTCTTACGGGGAAGCCATACAGAAGAACGGACCCCGAACGGATCAGTTGAAATGGTTGCCGAAGAAGGCAGCCAGTTGCTCATCGCCCATCTTGTTCGATGTGCTTTCCGTGGACACCGTGTTCTTGTACTGTGGTGTGTCCGCAAGGAAATGGATGAACTGCTCCTGCACCTGTCCGGTACCCGAAACGTGGATCTCATCCGCGTTGGGCATCATTGCGGCGATCTCCTTGAAGAACTTGTGCGTCAACGCGATCTCCTGGTTGTTCGCCGCGTTCTCGTTCGAGTTGCGCTCCGCGCCCGGGTTCGTCACGTTCCCAAGGATCACGAAGTCCTTGCTCTCGGGGCTTTTCTTCACCGCAACGGTGGCGTGCTGCGTATCCATCCATACCCCGAACTGCTTCTTGTTGTGCGTTGTCATTGCTCTTGGATTTACTGACGTTCAACCTACCGTACTTCATAGAGGCGTGCGGACGACCGCTCCCCCTGCTCATGCTCCGCGTTCCGGTACCGCATCGTGCTCCCCCGGATAACGTGGCCCATGTGTGGCCCGCACCGCACGAACAACCGGGCCGCAACCCGAAGCAAGGCCCAAAGCGAGAGCCGCAGCGCATCATCGCGCTCAACGGCCACCGGCAACGCGCTGCAACAGGGGCGGTATTGCCCCATTGCGGGATGTTGCGCACCAGTACCGAACGCGAGCGCCGCTGGCGATGTACCCTACCACGAAAAAGATCAGAAGCGCCAACCACGCGCCGCTGCCCTATAACATTATTTCAATGCGCCGTATCCCGAAAAAACGGGAGGCGCGAAATGCACCATCTACGGGGCCACCACACAACCTTGCGCCCGTAGGGGAGCACGGCCGGTGATCAGCCACCCGGCCCACGAATTACAACCCCGGTGAATTAACGACTGACGGAAACCCAAGTACCAATACCACCCCCATGTTGTTACAAGCGGCACAGATCGAAACCCCATGGCCCTCGGTGATCGTTGCCTTGGGCATTCTGTCCTTGATCACCATTGTTACCGTTGTGGCGATCCGGCGATTCAATACCGTTGATGACGTACTCAAGGTGCTAGGTGTCTTTGCTGGCGTGCTGGGAGTTGTGACGGGCGCGATGGTCACCTACTTTTTTACAAGACAACCTCTCGCTGATGCGCGATATCAAGCAGAGCTAAATGCCGAACGGGCCCAAATGGCCGAAGAGAAGTTAGCGGGTGTAGTCGATCGCATTGAAGACCGCTTTGGTGAGAATGCCGCGGCAATGTACATGGGTCCCGATATGGACTTTGAACAGCCAGAGGTTGGCAGTGCAAAGAATGGTCACTGAGAATTGGAGGGGCATAGGACCGTGATGAAGAGGCATTACCGAGACCACAAGCACACCCCCCACCACCAACCCTTGAACCCCCTGACACATGGAATACCTCGCCCTCCCTTTTGTTGCAAGCACCGCGCGCGGTGGCAGTAGCGATACCGTTGCGGAACAGTTGCAATCGCTGATCAATACGCGCACCGCGCAAGGCTGGAACTACATGCACTTGGAAAGCGTGTCCACGTATGTGGCAGGCTCCAATGGATGCTTTGGCATAGGTGCCCAACCGGGGCACATGACCACCACGCAAGTAGCTGTATTCCAGCGGTGAGGTGGCTGTGGCTCATTGCCATCCGTTCCTACTGGCGCGTGGTGCCCACGACAGCGCGACGCCCGTGCCTGTTCCGGTGCTCGTGCTCGCACTACGTGCACGAGGCCGCAGCACGGCACGGCTTTGTAGCCGGGTGCAAGGCATTTGTGCTACGCACGCGACAGTGCAGGCCGGGCTATCGGCTCTATCGCGACCCCGTGAACAGGGAGTGGCGCATGCTCGTCGCGGACGGTTGCATCGTGCAGGAGCCATTCATCAACGCCGAACTGATCTTGGAGGCCAGTGGTGCGATCGACCAGCAGCAATCTCGCGCAGTACCTGTCAACTCTTCTACTCCAAGACCCGGTGCCTCCAAGCTGTCCAGAAAACGGCCCGTGGGAATGGCCCGCAACTTCGTTGCATGATATACTGCAGTCATTCTGGCATCAACAGAGCCATGGCTATCCACACTGAGGTTCCTGACATACTGGTAAAGATGGTGCGGGGAGAGGTGTGGGTAAAACACAAGGACCATGTGGCGCAAGATTGAACTCTACATCCTGTCGTTGTGGATACTGTTCTTCTTGGTGTTCGTGAACACCGTGCCCGCCTCTTTCAACGCGGGAAGCCACTTTGTAGGTTGGAAGGCCTTGTTCACCATACACATCGTTCCGACGGTTGCGCTGGTGATGATCGTTCTCGGTTACGTGATCTACCGTCGCTTCAACTACCATGTGGTCAAGGGCGCACCGGAGCTACCTAAAAAGGTGCTGAAGGTTGAGAACCTGAACTATGAGACACTCTCATTCCTCGTGACGTACATCGTGCCCCTGGTATGCTTCAACCTCGATCCCGTTTCGGGAAGCAGCAGGAACGGAATCCTCGTGTTGCTGGTGTTGATCCTCATGGGTTGGATCTATGTGAAGACCAACATGTACTATCAGAATCCGACTCTGGCGGTGCTGGGATTCAACATCTACCGGGTGAACACTGAACAGACAGAGAACATCGTCGTAATCGTCAAAGGCAAGTTGAAGAAGGATGACGTGATCCTCGCGCGACCGGTCGACGACAACATCTACTTCGCAAAGCAGTACAGATGACACGCGCAGAATTCCGAGACAAGCTCCAGTTCCTTTTCGAGGAGGATGTACCCGTTGGCATCAAGGTGTACTTCATTCTCAAGCATGAGGAGCAGATCACCGTCAAGTTCGCCGATGTTGAGGAGGTCGTCCGCAACGAAATCAAGGAGAGCCTACTCACGTCACTCCACGGCCGATTGATGGAGAACGATGCCATGGTCTTCGGCCCGTTGACCGAAGCCGACGAACGCAAGAACGCAGTCTATCACTACGACATGGCCGACGTGCCAGCGGACCTGCTATGTATGGGTACTGCACTTGGTCCCCGACGACCTAACGATGAGTTCTCCTTTGCGGATGATGAACTGAGGGACCTCTTCGGCTTCGTCTTCGTCCTTGGCAATGAATCGCAGCAGGTCGCCGTGTACAAGAAGCACTATCCGGTCAGTCTCATCCGCAGGGACAGCATCCTCGGACTAGTCAAGTTCGGTGATCGGTTTGTGCGGCTCACGGAAGACATTATCAAGATCAACGACACGTTCGAGTTCTTGCAAATCGGCACCGACATGTTCGTTTACTCCGTGAAGCTCTTGGAGCGCTTCTATGGCTTTGATGGCATCTTGCAACGGGAAGCGACAAACAAGATCTCGTTGATCCGGGCCGCCGATATCGTTGAGAACATTGAATTACTTGAAGCGCTCGTCGCAGACAAGTCAGCCGCGAAAAAGCTCTTGCGGGCAAAGCGCTCTTCCCTTGTTCTAGAAATGGGGATCGATCGCATCCGCGCTTTCGTTCAAGCGCACCCTAAGCTCAGGAACCGCATTCGCTTCAACGGTGACGGGGACAAGATCAAATTCCACACGATCACATCCCAGCAGCTCTTCTTGAAGCTCCTTGATGATGACTTCCTCAAGTCTGACCTGACAGATTCGCTGTATGACAGTTCTATCAAGGAGAACTTGTCCAATGATGAAGAACCGGACGATAGCGAAGCTGCACCATGAGAAAGGACCACCCCAACATGCCGTACTTGCGGTATGCCGCTGCATTTGCACGTACCTCGGTACACGTGCTTTTTTGCCTGCTCGGCTTCCATACAACCCTATCGGTGCGCGCCCAATGCACTGCCGCAGCGCCGCTATGGGACGGCACCTCCGAATGCCCTGGGGCATGGCCGTTAAACACCAACTATGGCCCCGGTGTTGATGCCGTGACGTGGTCTTGGACCCCGGTCGGTGCTACGATGGACGACATCAACGCATTCGATCCAGTATTCACCACCAACCCCACCGCAGGAGGTCAGACATATACATTGACTGTGGATCTCTTCGATATCAACGGGGTGCTCTGCGGGTCTGAGGTCTTCACGTTCGAGGCGCTTGAAGCCACGCTGCCCGGTTTAAATGCGTTGTACAATTTGAACACGGTTGTTCCGGCGTATCCCTATGGCAGCGGGTTCCCAGTCTTCGCTATCTGCGACGATCCGGCACCGAGCAGCGCCACGTTCGACTTCACGGATGCATCTCAACCAGGGGCGCCAAGTCCTGGCGTACTCGACTGGGGCAATACGAGCACCTTGCCTTTGCCGTGCTCCCAGACATACTCCGGACCGGGCTTGGACACCATAACATACGTGGCTACGGATCCACAGAGTGCATGCGTAACCACTTCTCAGTTCGGCGTGCTCCTCGGTTCGAGCGCGATACCACCCAGCGTAAGTGCAACCCCGTTCGGAGGCAACGAACATTGCGTTGGCGATTCCATGTTCGTGGAGATCACCGATGCGACGCCAGACCCGCTCGGCACCATGTACGTTGTGTACACGAACGAAGTCGGCTCCGCCACGCCAGTTGATACACTGTTCGCCCCGTTGCCCGCGACATACGGCTATGTGTTCAACAACGTCTCGTGCGGGTTCTCGCAAGCGCCATACAGCAATACGTACGCGATGACGTTGGTTCCGAGCTACGGTTGTTATTCGGGCAGCCCTAACAGCAGTGTAGCCGTGCCGATCTACGTGTCGTCTTCAGCAACTACTTCCATCAGCATCCTACCTGACGATACCGTATGCGTAGCGGAACCTGTGAGCGTGAACGCAACGAACGGTGGCCAGTGGATCGATGTGAACGGCCTATCGAGCAGTTGCAATCCGCCGAACTTCCTTTGGACCATCAGCCCGAATCCGCCGGGAGCGTGGAGCACATTGCCCAATGCATTAGGCATTCCTGGTGCAACACCGGCTGACCCTACTACATGGATCAGCGGGTATGACCCGCTTAGCGTTGTATTCAACCTGCCGGGTGTTTACACGATCAGCATAGAAACCGGGGGTATTGCGGCTTGTGGGCTCGCGAACGATTCGATCGTCATATGCGTGGAAGCCGAGCCGATACCGTTGTTCGTGATCGACCCCCTTCCAGCTCCGCCTTGCTACTCAGGTACACCGCTGATCATCGGCACGAACAACAACAG
>CADECG010000162.1:2871-8144 GCA_902825795.1 uncultured Bacteroidota bacterium | reverse complement strand
TGTCAAAGAGCAAATTGCCATAGTCGGCCATGAAGAGTTGGGGGAAACGCATGATGAGCATCAACATTTTGACACTGCCCATCACGTCCTTTCGCAGGTTGTCGGGCGGTTGATCCGTTGAACGGATCACTTGGAAAGGGTTGCGCTGGCTCATGCGTCCTCCCGGTAAAGTTGATGATAGGCCTGTAGTGCTCGCTCTCGTGCCCTCAACATGCGCATTTTTACCGCGCTCTCACTCAGCCCCAAGATGTCTTGGATCTCCTTCACACTGAGGTCGTCCTGATACTTCATCAAAAGCATGGCCCGATCTCCCGGGTCCACTTGCTCTAGCACTTGAAGAAGACGCTCGCTCCGCAACGCCAACAACTGCTCCTCGAAGGCGTCCTCCGGATGTTCACTTGGCCCTCGCTCCTCGTCTATATCATCCTCCTGCTTTCGTTTCGACTTCCGAAGCTGATCCAAGCAGTAGTTGTACGTTATGCTATATAGCCAAGTGCCGAATTTGCTGCGGTGATCGAACTTGCTCAGACTCGTGAACACTTTCAAGAAGATATCGTGCGTAAGGTCTTTAGCCAGGTCGCGATCATGCGTCATGCCCACGCATTTCTGGAACACTTTCGCTGTGTAGCGATCGTAGAGCACACCGAAGCGGTCCGCGTCCATTTCACGCTGTAGTTCAAGCACAAGGTCCTCATCACTGAGGGTGCTGGCATTCTTGGGCTTTTTACGGAACAACGTCTTGCGAGTGGGCGGGGTTCGGACGGCAGACCGGATATTCGGTCACATCGATGTACAAGTGCACGGCCGATCAGCCCGTTGGCGTGCGAACGGATCCGGGCGACAGGCTGCCCTGGCTTTCGAAAGAAGAACAGTGGTGTAGGTGTTCCGGGTCATCGGCAGCGGTGCTGGACCCGCTCGCCGGACCCTGTTCCTGAAAATGCGAGGCCGCCTCAGTGCAGTGCACTGAGGCGGCCGCTGTGGGCGTTACTGGATTCGAACCAGTGACCCCTACCTTGTCGAGGTAGTGCTCTGAACCAGCTGAGCTAAACGCCCTTAAAAGGGCTGCGAATGTAGTGGGGCGATCCGTTCGCTGAACGATGCCGTACGTGCGAAGCGAATGCCCCATGCCCGGCCCGCAGCTACTCGGATCGGCATACAATTCCAGCGGTCAGTTCGATCAACCACCATGCGCTTTGCGAATTATGCCTGGCTTTCCCTTGTCCTTGTCAGCGCCTGTGCGCAAACGACCATCGAACCAATAGCAGCGTACAGCGCCGCGTTGGCACAAGCCCGAACATACCCGATCATGAACACCAACGCTGAATGGAAAACACAATTGACCCCTGAACCGTACAGGGTGCTTCGTGAAAGAGGGACCGAACGCGCATTCACCGGTGAATATGTCGACAACCGCGCCCCGGGATCGTACTTGTGCACGGCATGCGGTCAGGAACTGTTCGGAAGCGAAACCAAATTTGAAAGCGGAACGGGGTGGCCGAGCTTCTATCAACCCTATCCAAGGACAGTGTTTCGGTGGCCAGCGATAGCAGTCATGGAATGCAGCGCGATGAAGTGGTTTGCAGCCGTTGTGGTGGGCATATGGGTCATGTGTTCAACGATGGCCCGCAACCTACAGGCCTGCTACTGCATCAACAGCGTTAGCCTGAAATTCGAGGAAAAGCAGTAGGCATTCAGCCCGGATAACTTGGCGGCGCTCCCGCCCGATGCGCCGCTTTGTTTTCTGCCTCCTTTGCATCTCATTACAAAACGCCGCTGCTCAGGTAGACGTGCAGACTCCTGACAGTGCACTCATTCTATCCGACACTTTCCTTTTGAGGGACCATGTGGTCCGCAGCCAGCTGTTCAAGCATGATCGTGGTCTTGCGGCTTCGAGCACCGCGTTGGACAGCGTTCATCTCACGGAATACGACCGTTCGTCGTTGCAGGGCGCACTGGCTTGGGTGCCCGGCGTTCAAATGGATACCCGCGGCCTCGGAGGAAGCGCAAGACTGAGCATTCGTGGCAGTGTGATCCGAGCTCCATTCGGTGTGCGCGGAGTAAAAGTGTATTGGGGCCCCTTCCCTATCACGCTGGCTGATGGCACCTCACCGTTGGAGCTACTCGACCCAGTAGTGGTTGGCGGTCTTGAGGCCGTGCGCAGTGTGGCGTCCCCGGTATTCGGGAGCGCTCCAGCAGGTGTGCTCTTGGCCGGGCTTCCTGCGCCTGCGAGAAACGGACCTGAACTGGCGTTCAACTATTCCATCGGTTCCAATAACTTCCGTCGGGGCGATGGATCCGTGGCATTCCAAAGGAAAGGCAGGTCACTGAGGGCCGGTGGTGTAATGCAATCGAACAGTGGCTTCCGCGATCAGGAAGCAACGAGCAAACAACAAGCGTTCGTTGTCACCGGGCTCGCGAACGATCGAAGCACGATCACATGCGCAGTGACCTATCAGCACGCCTACTGGGAATTACCGGGCAGCCTGAATGCGGAAACGGCGTCCCTCGCCCCCAATTCAGCGAACGGTTGGAGCGAGAAGATCAACGCGCACGTGGACAAGTCGCAGGTCTTCGGTGGGTTAAACGGCGAGCAACGTATTGGTAAGCGCTGGTTGCTGCGGGCAACGCTCACGGGCCAGTACATCGACAAGCGGAATCCATATGGCACCAATCCCAGTTTCAGTGGGCACAAGAGCGAAACCTATAGGGCTGCAGGTATGCGGCTGAGCGCAGGTGGAAAGGCTGGCCTCCGACGATGGCTGTTCGAGTGGGAGTTCGGGGGTGAATCGCTATGGGAAATTGACGAACTGCTCGACAGGGCTTACGGACCTGATGCGCAACTGCAGGACATCCGCACCGATGCACGATTCAGCGTAACGAGTACAACGCCCTACATCGTGGCGCAAGCCCAACTGCGCGATCGGCTCTGGGTGTTTGTTGGTGCTGGAGGCGAATACAACACGTACGAAGCTCACGACCACCACAGCACGCGCGATGGCTCGCTCCCAGCGCGTGGCGACCTGTGGCCTCACGTTGGCTCGCGCCTGCGGGTGGCCCGGAATATCCACCTGCATGTGCGCTACGCTGAAGGTGTATCGCGACCAACGGTTACTGAGGTATGGACAGGCGAAGTATTCAACCCTGAACTCCGGCCGGAGGAAGTGAACGAGTTGGAATGTGGGGTCAACGGGGGCAACACCACCAGCAAGTTCCGTGGCAGTATCAGTGCATTCAGCCGCTCCATCCGCCACCGCATCATCACGGTTTCACCGCTGGACGGAAGTCCATACGCCACCAACAGTGGCGCGGCATTGATGCAAGGCGTCGAAGCGGATGCTTCATTGACGTTGCCCGTGAGAAGTGGCGGGGCATTCGTTGTGCACATCTTCCTTTCGGCGCAGGAGTTGCGAGCTGTCGACCCGAACAACGGGGGAGCCAAAGACCATTTGGCCGGCGTGGCGCCATTGACCGGTGGTGTTGCTGCACGCTTGGTTGGCTGGCACGGCTGGCAATTGATGGTGAACAACCGGTACACAGGTGATGTCCTAGCCGTTGATGGAGGAACCACGACCATTCACGGGGCCATACTCTGCAATGCCCGGATCGGATACGACCTCCGGGTCGCGCGTAGAGGGGGCATCGAGGTATTCGCTTTGTGTGAGAACGTATTCGACAACGCCTACTCCGGATGGGTGCAATTGAACGACCCGGGCATGCGCTTTTACAATCCCGCGCCGAACCGTTCATTCTTCGCTGGATTGAATTTGCGGGTGCGCTGATCCCTGCGGTCGGTGAGGGCGTTCGAGCTTAACACGTTTTAACCGGTGAGCGCCGATGCACAGTACGGTGCCGCAGAAGATTTGCGTTCATCTTCGCGCTCCCAAAACGCATTCTCCGACCAGGAAATGGAAACCACCTCCGCGACCAACCCGCTCATGGGCGACCCGATACCCGCACCGGCTGCGGTGAACACCTCCGAGGGCATTCGGCAACTGAACGAACGGATCCAATTGGCCAGCGGCTTTGTCGACCTCATCGACAAGGAGATGGAGAAGACCATCGTTGGCCAAAAAGACATGGTGCAGAAGCTGCTCGTCGGCTTGTTGGCCGATGGCCACATCCTGTTGGAGGGCGTACCCGGCCTTGCGAAGACCATGGCGATCAAGGCGTTGGCAAGAACGGTGGACGTCGCTTTCAGTCGCATCCAATTCACTCCCGATCTTTTGCCGGCCGACGTTATCGGCACCATGATCTACAGCCAGCGGAACGAGGAGTTCACCGTGAAGAAGGGGCCTATCTTCAGCAACTTCATACTGGCGGACGAGATCAACCGTGCGCCCGCAAAGGTGCAAAGCGCCTTGCTGGAAGCGATGCAGGAAAGACAAGTCACCATCGGCCAGCAAACCTTCAAACTGGCCGAGCCGTTCCTGGTGTTGGCCACTATGAACCCGATCGAGCAGGAGGGCACCTATCCCCTTCCTGAAGCCCAGACCGATCGCTTCATGATGAAGGTTGTTTTGGACTATCCGCGCAAAGAGGAAGAGAAGCTCATCATCCGCCAGAACGTGCGGCCCGGCCTGAACCCCGAACCGCAAATGGTGGTGAGCTCGCACGAGATCGTGAAGGCGCGCCAACTGGTGCGCGAGGTGTACATGGACGAGAAGATCGAGCAGTACATCGTTGACATAGTATTCGCTACACGGAAGCCGGATCAGTACAAACTGAACGATCTTACATCGCTCATCAGTTTCGGTGGAAGTCCGCGCGCCAGCATCAACTTGGCCATTGGGGCCAAAGCATACGCCTTCACCAAGCGTCGCGGCTATGTGATACCAGAAGACGTGCGCGCAGTATGCCCCGATGTGCTTCGCCACCGGATCGGCCTTACCTACGAGGCCGAAGCTGAGAACATAACGGTGAAGGAGATCATCGACCGCGTGTTGAACACGGTTGAGGTTCCCTGAGACCTTGCGATGACGCGGCCGAGTGTCAGTGGCCGCTGGACATCCAGGCCTACGACCACATGACCACCGCTCAACATACAAAGGACCTTCTCAAGAAGGTTCATCGCATCGAGCTGAAAACACGCGGCTTGAGCGAGCAGATATTCGGTGGTGAGTACCACAGTGCTTTCAAGGGCCGCGGTATGACCTTCAGTGAGGTACGCGAATACTTGCACGGCGACGAGGTGCGGACGATCGACTGGAACGTTACTGCCCGGTTCGGGCATCCCTTCATCAAGGTCTTCGAGGAAGAACGCGAACTCACCGCCA
>CADECG010000162.1:0-2861 GCA_902825795.1 uncultured Bacteroidota bacterium | reverse complement strand
GCTGACGTAAGCGGCAGCGGCGATTTCGGTACGGTACACATGCTGAAACGCGAGCTCATCACAGAGACTTGCGCCACCATCGCCTTCAGCGCGATCAAGAACAATGACAAGGTCGGGTTGATCCTGTTCAGCGATCAAGTGGAGCTGTTCATCCCGCCGAAGAAAGGCCGCAGTCATATCCTTCGGATCATTCGCGAGCTGCTGGAATTCAAACCTGTTGGCCGTGGTACCAACGTTTCGGAAGCCATGCGGTATCTGAACAATGTGATCAAGAAGCGGAGTATCGCCTTCTTGATCAGCGATCTGATGGACACCGGATATGAGGATGCCCTGAAGATCGCGAACCGTCGGCATGATCTCGTTGCGTTGCGTACTACCGATCCCCGGGAAGCCGACCTGCCGAATGTGGGCCTCGTGCAATTCGCGGATCCCGAATCGGGAGAAGTGCGTTGGGTGAACACGGGCAGTTCAAGCATCCGAAAGGCATACCGTGCCGAGGCGCTGAAGCATCAAGCGCGAACGCGCGAAGCGCTCAAGAGAGCCGGGGTAGACCACACGGTTATCAGCACCAAAGAGGGCTACGTGAAACCCTTGATGAACCTGTTCCGACAACGCGATAGTGTGCGATGAGATCCATCTTGCTCGCCTCCTTCATTGTGCTGACCCTTCGGCTCTTGGCGCAACAACCTTTGGCCGAACTGGAACCCGCAACGATCCGCATTGGCGAGCAGGTATCGCTCAAATACACTGTTGCGTATCGCATGGACCACGGCGGTGGTAACGTGGTGTGGCCAGTGATCGGCGACACACTTCCGCAACACATCGAAGTAGTGCGCGACAGCGGGATAGACACGATCATGCCCGATAAGCAGAACGATCCGTATTCGTTCGTCCAGACACGGACCCTTACCGTAACGTCCTTCGACAGCGGGTACTGGGCTGTTGAACCGTTGCGTTTCGTAGTCAACGGCGATACGGTCGAGAGCAATGCACTGGTGCTTACGGTGAACACGGTGGAAGTCGACACGTCCCAAGCCATCCGGGACATCAAAGGCATCTACGAAGTGCCCTTCAGTTTGATGGACTGGTTGAAGGATAATTGGCGGTGGGTTGCGGGCGGCGCTGTAGCTGTTGCTGCGATCGTCCTAGCACTCTTGTTCCTGTTGCGCCGAAAGCCGAAAGTGGCGGTGGCGGTCGTGGAACCCGCCTTGCCAGTGCATGTGCGGGTATTGAACGCACTCGATGCGATCGAAGGAAAGCGATTATGGCAGCAAGGATTGCACAAGCAGTACCACTCGGAAGTAACGGATCTGTTGCGCAGCTACATCGAAGAACGGTTCGGTGCACCAGCATTGGAAAAGACGACCGATGAACTATTGCAGGAACTGAAGTTGAGCAGCATGCGTCGCGAGCATCGTGAGCAACTTGGGAACATCCTGCGCCTTGCGGACTTTGTGAAGTTCGCCAAGTTGACCCCCGCACCAGCCGAGAACGAGCAATTGATGACCGCTGCGAGAAGGTTCGTACAGGAAACAGCCGGTCCGGAAGAAAAGAACCCCGTTCCGAACGCCAACCCACCGGTACATGCGCATTGATCGCGACTTGATCGGTCTTCTCGTTTGGATCGCGCTTGCATTCGGTGCGATCGCATTGGTCGCATTATGGTGCATCCGGACCTTCGAATTGGAGGATCCAGGCTACCTGTGGTTCCTGGTTGCTCTGCCGGTGGCCGCAGTGTGGATAGCATGGCGTCGTCACAAGCGCAATCCGCGTGTGGCTCTTAGCACGATGCAAACACTTGCCCATGGGCCGTTCGACCTCCTCTCCCATCTGCGCCATCTTCCTACTGCCGCTGGCATTGCCGGATTGGGTTTCATGATCGTCGCGTTGGGCAGACCACAGAGCAAGGACAGTTGGCAGGACATCACACGGGATGGCATCGATATCATCATCGCCATGGACTTCAGCGCCAGCATGCTCGCTCAGGACCTCAAGCCCGACCGCTTGCAAGCCGCGAAGAAGGTGGGCATGCAGTTCATCGACGACCGCCCGAACGATCGCATCGGTCTGGTGGTGTACGAAGGCGAGGCGTTCACACAATGCCCGTTGACCACCGACCATGAAGTGCTGAAGGACCTCTTCTCTCAAGCAAAGACCGGTATGATCGAAGGTGGCACCGCCGTAGGAATGGGCTTGGCCACAGCCGTGAACCGTTTGCGCGACAGCAAAGCCAAGAGCAAAGTCGTGATCCTGTTGACGGACGGCGTCAGCAATGCGGGCTCCGTTCAACCGCTCGACGCGGCCGTGATCGCGCAACAGTTCGGGGTGCGCGTTTACACCGTTGGGGTGGGTACACGCGGAAAGGCGCTGAGCCCAGTGGCCATCTATCCGAATGGTCAGTACCAGTATGACTACGTGCAGGTGGAGATCGATGAAGCATCGATGCAAGGCATCGCGGACGCCACTGGAGGCAAGTACTTCCGCGCAACGGATGAACGGAAACTGCGGGAAGTGTACAGCGAGATCGATCGCATGGAGAAAACCCGAGAGAAGGTGACCGAGCACAGCCGTCGGAAGGAGGAATACAGACCAGTGTTGCTGTGGGCCTGTATGCTCATGCTTTTCTCACTGGTCTTGGAATACACCATCATACGCACCATGGCATGACGAAGCTGGCGCGCTATCACACGGGTGGCATTGCGGCCACAGTGCTCATGCTCGAGCTCCTTTTCTGGGGGGTAACAGTGCCGTTGTTCCTGCTCATAGAGCGCTTCGTACCAAAATTCCGGATGGAAGAGCCGGATATGCTACGGTGGCAATTGGCCGGTCCTGCGCTCATCCTGCCATTCCTTTTGACACTG
>CADECG010000161.1 GCA_902825795.1 uncultured Bacteroidota bacterium | reverse complement strand
TCCCCACGGCATCCAAATTGTCGGTACGCTCACGGACTTCTTTCGGCAAGCCGCTCATTTCAGCGATACCACCTGCGTTATCGGCGATGGGGCCGAAAGCGTCGATGGCAAGTTGCATGGCCGTGGTCGCCATCATGCCCGCTGCGGCGATCGCCACCCCGTACATGCCGGCGAGTTCGAACGAACCCCAGATGCCAGCGGCCAACAAGAGGATCGGCAACACTGTGCTTTCCATACCCATGGCAAGTCCGCCGATCACGTTCGTACCGTGTCCGGTACCGCTCTTCTTGACAATGCTCATCACCGGGCGACGGCCCATGCTGGTGTAGTACTCAGTGACCATGCTCATCAGTGTGCCGACCACGAGGCCGAGAATGATGGCGAAGAACACGTTCATGCTTGTGATCTCCGTGGAGACCCCGTTGCGCACGAACTGCATCGTCTTTGGCAACATCCATTGCACCAATGGATAGCTCGAGATGGCCACCAGGATCATCGAACCCCAGTTGCCGAGGTTCAGCGCCTTCATCACACTGTCGCTGTCCTTGTTGATCTTCACGAACAAGGTGCCCACGATGCTGAACAATACGCCAAGACCTGCGATCACCATCGGCAACAGGATCGGGGCCATGCCACCGAAATTGTCAGCGCTCACTACTTCGCGGCCAAGCACCATGGTCGCGAGCATCGTTGCTACATAGCTGCCGAAAAGATCGGCGCCCATGCCCGCAACGTCACCCACGTTATCGCCCACGTTGTCTGCGATGGTCGCAGGGTTGCGGGCGTCATCTTCCGGTATACCGGCTTCCACCTTGCCAACGAGATCGGCGCCAACGTCGGCAGCCTTGGTGTAGATGCCACCGCCCACACGGGCGAACAGAGCGATGCTCTCTGCGCCGAGGGAGAAACCAGCGAGCACTTCCAAGCACTTCATCATTTCCTCACCGTTAGCACCTGCATCGCCCACGTACATGCGGAGGAACACGATGAACAAGGTGCTGAGACCAACTACTGCAAGGCCCGCAACACCCAATCCCATCACGGTGCCTCCGTTGAAGCTCACCTTCAATGCCTTGGCCAAACTGGTGCGTGCCGCTTGCGTGGTACGAACGTTCGCCTTGGTGGCGATGCTCATGCCGATCCAACCGGCAAATGCACTGAAGAACGCACCAATGATGAATGCGATGGCAATGACCCAATCGCTATGCGGATGCAGGGTTCCGCTCCACGCGAGCAGCACCGCTGCGATCGCAGCGAACACGCCGAGCACCTTCCATTCCGCCTTCAAGAATGCACTGGCGCCACGGGCGATGTAGCCCGCAAGCTCCTGCATATTGGCATCGCCAGCATCCTGTTTGTTCACCCAAAGGGCCTTGCCGATCATGACAACCAAGCCCACTACACCCATCAGCGGTATGTAGTACATCAATTCACTTCCCATGTCTTCTTCGTTTGTGGTCGTTCGAGTTGTCCCTCCGTTGGAACGTTTCTTCTAAAGGGCGGCGAAAATAGCCAAGCGGTTGAATGCGCTCTTGGCCGATGGTCTTTGGCCCATGACCACCACTGCTACCACGACTTCCGAAGGGGATACCCAGCCAAAGGCCACCAGCCGATGGCCGCGCTACTTCACCACGTACATCACCTCCTTCACCGCGTTCACCACGCGGGCAACGTTCGGCAGCGAAGCCTCGATGAGGGGCGGGCTGAACGGCAGCGGCGTATCGGCCTGGTTGATGCGCACCACCGGAGCGTCCAAGTAGTCGAAAGCGTCCTTCTGCACGCGATAAGCCAGTTCGCTGGCGATGCTCGCCATGGGCCAGCACTCGTCCACGACCACCAGACGGTTGGTCTTCTTCACGCTGTTCACGATGGTGGGCACATCGAACGGACGGATAGTGCGGAGATCGATCACTTCGGCATTGATACCCTCCTTCTGCAGTTCCTCCGCGGCACCCAGCGCCACCTTCATCATCTTTCCGAAGCTCACGATCGTAACGTCGGTTCCCGGTCGCTTCACATCGGCCACGCCGATCGGCAGCAGGTACTCGCCATCGGGGATCTCGCCCTTGTCCCCGTACATACGCTCGCTTTCCATGAAGAGCACGGGGTCGTCGTCGCGGATCGCGGCCTTCAGCAGGCCCTTCGCATCATACGGATTGCTTACGGTGATCACCTTCAGCCCTGGGATGTTGGCGTAAAAAGCCTCGTAGCTCTGGCTGTGTGTTGCAGCAAGTTGCCCGGCGCTGCCGTTGCCGCCGCGGAACACGATGGGCACATGGAACTGGCCACCGCTCATTTGCAACATTTTCGCCGCGTGGTTGATGATCTGGTCGCTGGCCAGCACGGCGAAGTTCCATGTCATGAATTCCACGATCGGTCGTAAGCCGTTCATGGCAGCACCCACAGCAATGCCGGTGAAGCCGAGTTCACTGATCGGTGTATCAATGATGCGCTTCGGCCCGAATTCGGCCAGCATCCCCTTGCTCACTTTGTAAGCGCCATCATACTCCGCCACTTCCTCGCCCATGAGGAAAACGTTCGGGTCGCGACGCATCTCTTCTGACATCGCCTCATTAAGGGCTTCTCGGAACTGTACGGTACGCATGGGCTTCTGCTTCGGTGGGCGAATGTACGCGGGCGGACGGCGCACCGAGGGTGGTGCACGGGGACGCCGACAGAACGAACGCAGCTCCACCTTCCATTTCCCTGATCGGGCGAAGCAGGCCTGTGCAATTCCCTTCAGAGCCTCTCCACTTGCCGCTGCGGTGTACGCAGCGTGGCACTATTCCCGGGGATCGCATGGCCGGCGAAGGTGATCGCCTGACCTGCAGTGCCTGCATTCACGGTAGTTATGGTGCCGTGTATTTCATCGCCCAGAATGGTTGCTGACCAGCGCAATACCCCCGAAGAATCACTGGCCATCTCGGCTGTTATCGACACGCTATCCGCTTCACTACAGGTATATGGCGCAGCAGCAAAACCGCGTCCCACTCCGCCGACCGCCTCCATCCGGTCGCTGGCGAAAACGACGGTGTCCGTTGCCGGTGGGCCGTTGACCAAGGAGATCACATACGAGCGGCCGTTCATGGCCACGCAACTCAGCTTCGGAGTTTCCTCGTAATCGGCTTGCGCGTCAGCGGGCAAACGTCCGGGCGTGGTGTCGACCCCACAGGATGCCAGAACACAAACTGGGAGTATCAGCGAAAGGGATCTCATTCGGGTACGCATGGCAGGTGATCTTTGGATGAGGACGGACCGATCGTGTGCCGATCAACACCATGCCTTATTCAGCACGGGCGTCGATATGAACGGCGCGAAAGCACCACGATCGGAGAAAGGAATTCCCCAGTTGAAAGCACCACTGCCGCTTCCAGAGGGCGGATATGGGCGCCCCGTGGCCCAAGCCGCAGCAAGGCGTACCCGCCATCGTCGGAGCAGGCTCTCCGTGCATTCCCAGCCGTTAAGTTCGCACCCTTTCCGAACAGCATGAAGTTTCTGGTCCTCATCAGCCAAGTGCCCGATACCACGGCGCGCATCGCTTTCACCAACGACAACACGCAATACGACGGCAATGGCGTAACGTGGATCGTAAACCCGTACGATGAGTGGTACGCCTTGGTGCGCGCGCTCGAGTTGAAAGAAGCGAACGGCGGCAGTGTGACCACGATCACCGTTGGCGGCGCGGATTGCGATGCTACGATCCGCAAAGCGTTGGCGATCGGCGCTGACGATGCCGTCCGTGTTGATGCACAACCCACCGATGCATATGGCGTGGCCGCGCAGGTGGCGGCTTATGCGAAGGACAAAGGCTTCGACATTGTTATTGCCGGCAAGGAAACGATCGATCACAACGGAAGCCAAGTGGCTGGCATGGTGGCCGAGCTGTTGGATCTACCCTACGTGCCCTTGGCCAGCAAACTCGATATGGCTGGCAGCACTGCCACCATCGAACGGGATGTGCCCGGCGGTGTGGAAGTGGTTGAAGTTAACGCACCCTTCGTGATCAGCGCCGCGAAAGGCATGGCCGAGCAACGCATCCCCAACATGCGGGGCATCATGGCCGCGCGCACCAAGCCGCTCACCGTTGTTCCCGCGACTTCCGTGGAAACCCTGAGCAGCACAGTGAAGTTCGAGTTGCCACCGGCGAAGCAAGCGGTGAAGATGATCCCGGCCGACCAAGCCGGCCAATTGATCGAATTGTTGCACACCGAAGCCAAAGTGATCTGACATGAGCGTAGTAGTATTCATCGATACCCGCGGGGAGAAGCTGCCGAAAGCGGCACAAGAAGCCCTCACTTATGGCAAGCACATCGCCACAAAACTCGGCGGCGGTGTAACGGCCGTGACGTTCGGCGATGGTGCCAACCTGGAAGGCTTGGGCGCCTTCGGTGCAACCAAAGTGGTGGTTGCCAAGGGCGTGAAGACCATCGAAAGCCAACAACTCACGAAGCTGGTAGCCGATACGACTGCGGCGGAAAAAGCGCAGGTGATCGTTTGCATCCACGACGGCACGGGCAAAGCAGTGGCGCCGCGTGTTGCCGCGCGCTTGAAAGCCGGTCATGTGGCCGGAGCCATCGGCTTGCCGAACATGGATGGTGGCTTCCAAGTGAAGCGCAACGTGTTCAGCGGCAAGGCGCAAGCATGGGTGTCGATCAGCAGTCCGGTGAAAGTCATCAGCATGATGGCGAATTCGATCCCGATCGAGAGCAACGGAAGCCCCGCGACGGTTTCCGACTTCAGCGGGGATCTTGGCGTTGCACGCGTCACCTTGAAAGATGTGCGCAAGAGCGGCGGTGGTATCAACCTCCCTGAAGCGGAGATCGTGGTGAGCGCAGGTCGTGGCATGAAAGGGCCTGAGTTCTGGGCACCCGTTGAAGAGCTCGCCAAGGAACTGGGCGCAGCGACCGCCTGCAGCCGCCCCGTTGCCGATATGCACTGGCGTCCGCACCACGAGCACGTGGGCCAAACGGGCGTTGCCATCCGACCGAACTGTTACATCGCCATCGGCATCAGCGGGGCCATCCAGCATTTGGCCGGAGTGAACCAGAGCAAGGTGATCGCGGTGATCAACAAAGACCCGGAGGCACCGTTCTTCAAAGCGGCCGACTATGGGATCATCGGCGATGCCGCTGAAGTATTGCCACAACTGATCGCAGCGGCCAAGAAGCTGAACGCCGAGCGCTGAGAGGCCGTAAGGTCCACGGGCTTACCTTCACGGCCCCTGCCGAAAAGGATGGAGAAAGTCGCACTGCGCTTCCTGCGCATCACATACAGCCATACGCATGCGGGGGCCTACGCGCTCATCCTCACTGAAGCGAACGGCGACCGCCGGTTGCCCATCATCATCGGTGGCGTTGAGGCCCAAGCCATCGCTATCCAAGTAGAGAACATCAAGCCTGCAAGGCCGCTGACCCACGACCTGTTCAAGAGCGTCGGCGATCAAATGGGCGTGTCGCTGAAGGAAGTGGTGATCAACGATCTGGTGGAGGGCATCTTCCACGCGAAGCTGATCATGGAGCAGAATGGCAAGACGGCCGAGATCGATGCGCGCAGCAGCGATGCTATTGCCTTGGCACTTCGTTATGACTGTCCCATCAATACCTACGAGTTCATCCTCAGCGCGGCCGGATTGAAAGTGGACGAGAGCGAGGAAGGCGGCGAAGAAGGAAAGGAGCCGAAAAAGGAAAAGCGCGAGCGCAAAGGCAAGACAACGGCCGACAAGCCGATCACCGCGCAGAGCATGGATGAGCTTCAGCAGTTGCTGCGCGAGGCCCTGGCCAACGAGGATTACGAAGTGGCAAGCAAGTTGCGCGACGAGATCAAGCGCAGGGAGACGACCAATTGAGCGTGCGGCGGCCCCGGTCCTGCGGTGGTTGGCGTTCCGTGTAAATCCTACATTGCCGCGACCTAACCCTGTCGAATGGCGAATACGGAATCCTGGGGATCGCGCGTCGGTCTCATTCTGGCAATGGCGGGCAACGCCGTCGGCCTCGGCAACTTCCTCCGCTTCCCGGTGCAAGCGATCCAGAACGGTGGCGGTGCCTTCATCATACCCTATCTCGTTTGCTTCCTGCTGATGGGCATTCCGCTATTGTGGGTGGAATGGAGCATGGGCCGTTTCGGCGGGCGCAAAGGGAATCACAGTACGCCCTTCATCCTGCATGAAATGGACCCGAAGCGTGCGCTGTGGAAATACATCGGCGTGTTCGGCATCTTCACCAACATTGCCGTTGCGGCGTACTACTGCTACCTTGAGAGTTGGACGTTGAGCTACCTGTGGCACAGCATCGCCGGTACGTTCATCGGACAAACGGCCGATCAAGTGGCCGGCTTCTTCGGGAACTATGTGGACATCAATACCTCTACCACGGGCATCCCCTTCGAGCCGATCGTCTTCTGGCTCATCTGCCTGCTGCTGAACACGTGGATCCTGGCCAAGGGTCTCAGTGGCGGTGTGGAGAAAGTGGCCAAGGTGGGTATGCCACTCCTTATCCTCTTCGGCATATTCCTCGCGATCATGGCTGTTACGCTCAAGAGCGGCGAGCACGGTGCTGTGAACGATGGAACAGTCGGTCTAAACTTCTTGTGGACACCGGATTACAGCAGCATATGGAGCGCCAAGGTGTGGCTGGCCGCTGCCGGTCAGATCTTCTTCACCCTGAGCGTGGGCATGGGCAGCATACAGTGTTATGCCAGCTATGTGAAGAAGAAGGACGACATCGCGCTCAACGCCATGAGCGCCGGTTGGATGAACGAATTCGTGGAAGTCGTGCTGGGCGCATCCATCATCATCCCGATCAGCATCGGCTATTTGGGTATCGATCGGGTGGTGGAAATGACGCAGAGCGGAGGCCTTGGCCTCGGCTTCAAGACGCTGCCGTACCTGTTCACACAGTGGGGCCCTACGTTGGCTATGATCGCTGGCGTTTGCTGGTTCGGGCTTTTGTTCTTCGCGGGCATCACCAGTTCGCTTGCCATGGGCACTCCGGTAATGGGTTTCCTGAAGGATGAGTTCGGCTGGAAACACAAGAATGCCGCTTGGTTCTTCGGTCTGATCATCCTGGTGCTGGGCTTGCCTTGCGTGTTGTACTTCAAGGAGGGCGTGTTCGATGAGTACGACTATTGGGCCGGCACGGTGGGTCTGGTCGTTTTCGCGCTGTTCGAGATCATTCTATTCGCCTGGATCTTCGGGATGGATAAAGGCTGGAAGGAGATCAACGCCGGTGCCGATATCAAAGTGCCGACCATCTTCCGTTTCATCATCAAGTACGTTACCCCGCTCTTTATCGGAGGTGTGTTCGTGGCGTCGTTACCCGGCATCTGGGAGAAGATCACTTCCACAGGCCTTCCATGGCAGGTGCATGCTGCGCGGGTTCTGCTTCTGCTCATGTTCGCCACCACCTGCTGGTTCGTGCGCGTAGCCTACATGAAGCGCAAGGCCAATATGAAAAACTGGACGAAATGAACAGTTCCGCACTCACCCTGATGGTGTTCGCCATGGGCACGGTAACGTTGCTCACCGGCTACTTCTTCTACCGTGTGCTCACGGCAAAGCCGAAGCCCGAACCGGACAGCTACACCGACGACGACGAGGACTGACAGCACATGGAACGCTTCACCGGACTTATCGGCATCGCGCTGATCCTCGGCCTCGCTTTTCTGGCCAGCAATAATCGCAAGGCCATCAACTACCGATTGGTATTGAGCGGGATCGGATTGCAGGTGCTGATCGCGGTGCTTGTATTGAAGGTGGGTTTCATCACGCGTTTCTTCCAATGGCTCGGCAAGGGCATGGAGCACATCGAGGCGTTCAGTCGCAAGGGTGCGGCGTTCGTGTACGGCGGGCTGGTCGCGCAGCAACCGGACGGGAGCATGGGTAACTACTTCGGCGGTGGCTTCGTGTTCGCGTTCAACATCACGGCCACCATTATTCTGGTTTGCGTGCTGGTGGCCATCTTCTATCACTTCGGCATCATGCAACGGCTGGTCGCTGTGATCGCCAAGGGCATGAACTTCATCATGCGCGTGAGCGGCGCGGAAGCGCTGAGCAATGTGGCCAGTGCATTCGTCGGACAAGTCGAGGCGCAAGTGATGATCCGCCCCTACCTGCCCACCATGACGAAGAGCGAGCTGCTGGCCAGTATGAGCGGAAGTCTGGCCTGCATTGCAGGCGGTATCCTCATCGTGTACGTGAACATGGGCGCTGCTGCTGGAAT
>CADECG010000160.1 GCA_902825795.1 uncultured Bacteroidota bacterium | reverse complement strand
TATGGCCGCATGAAAGAAACCGAGGATGCATTGGCTGCAGCGAAGGCGGAACTCGCTGCGATGCACGGTGGTCAGAAGATGATCAAGGAGGAAGTGGATGTAGAGGAGATCGCCAACGTAGTTGCACGCTGGACGGGCATACCCGTGAGCCGAATGATGGAAGCGGAACGCACCAAGTTGTTGCGGTTGGAACAAGAACTCGAGAAGCGCGTGATCGGTCAGAACGAGGCAGTTCGCGCTGTGGCCGATGCCGTTCGTCGGAGCCGCAGCGGGCTTGGTGATGAGCGGCGCCCCGTGGGGTCCTTCATCTTCCTGGGTACTACGGGAGTCGGGAAAACCGAACTGGCCAAGGCGCTGTCCGAGTTTCTCTTCAACGACGATAATGCCATGGTGCGCATCGACATGAGCGAATACCAGGAGCGACACACCGTAAGCCGCTTGGTCGGTGCGCCTCCGGGTTATATCGGTCACGACGATGGTGGACAACTCACCGAAGCCGTGCGCCGCAAGCCTTACAGCGTGGTGTTGTTGGACGAGATCGAAAAGGCGCACCCCGATGTGTTCAATGTGCTGTTGCAGGTGCTGGATGACGGTCGCCTTACCGATGGCAAGGGCCGCGTGGTGAACTTCAAGAACACCATTGTGATCATGACGAGCAACATCGGTAGCGCATTGATACAGGAGAACTTCGAACGGTTCGACGCGACCAACGGCGAGGAAGTGATCGAGCGCACGAAACGTGAAGTCCTGGACCTGCTGCGCCGCACGGTGCGCCCGGAATTCCTCAACCGCATTGACGAGACCATCGTGTTCCGTCCGCTGACGCACGTTGATGTGCGCGCGATCGTGGAACTGCAACTGGCATCGCTCATGCGCAAACTGGAAGAGAAGGACATCCATCTCACACCCAGCAAACAACTTGTGGATCATATAGCCGAGACCGGCTACGACCCTCAGTTCGGCGCTCGACCCATCAAGCGTATGATCCAACGCGAGCTGCTCAACGAGTTGAGCCGACAGATCATCTCCGGTACGGTGGAGACAGGGGTCCAACAAGTGGTCGATGTGTTCGACGGCAACATCGTCTTCCGCAAACCGATCGATGAAGCGGAGCGCAGCAACGGCAGTTCTTCGAAGGGCGTTCGGAAGGTGAAGGCATGATCGTTGGATCGATCGTGCAAAAACGATCCGTTAACGGTATGGCATTGCATGCTCCATGCGAATAAGTTGCCCCCCGAACTGAAGACGAACCCGCTTTGACCGATACGTTGACCTTTACTTCCCAGCTGGACGAGCTACTTGTTGCTCTGCGCCAAGCCTGCTCACGCCACTACGCTGCTCCCGACCAACGTCAACACCAGCTACCGACCGACCCGGCCGTTTTTCTGGAAGACGTTCTGTACTACGTAATGGACCAATGGTCCGTGGATCTGAAAGCCATGGGCCATGTGCTGGAGCATGACACGACGTGGGGCAGCACCACCGACAATTACCCACGCTACCACTTGCGAATGGCCGGTGGCAAGGCCCTGAGCCTGCTGTTCAGCGGCGATTACCCGAACTCTCTTTCACTGAGCATTTCAAAGGGCTTTCGCCGTGCGGAGCAGTTCAGCGATGCCCGTCTGGTGCAAGTGAACTTGCGGATGAGCCTCGACCCGAACGTGCTGATGCAAGGGATCCTCGAAGGCCTCAAGCAGTTCAGGCAGTTGCCTTGATAGAAGTCGTGAGTAATGAGTAGCGAGTCGTGAGTCACTGACGATCGTCCAACGGTTAAGGAGTTGCCATGCTCACGCTATATCTCATACGGCACGCGAAGAGCAGTTGGAGCGATCCACTACAAGCTGACTTCCACCGGGAATTGAACGGTCGTGGCCTGCGCGATGCACCCGCTATGGGCAAACACTTTGCTGTGCGAGGAGAGCAAGTTGATCTGTTTGTCAGTAGTCCAGCGGTCAGAGCATTGACAACCGCACAAGCTGTGGCGCGGGCGTTCGCTGTTCCTCCTGGGGAGATCGTGATGGAGCCGAAACTCTACCTGGCCTCAGTAACGACATGGATCGAAGTTGTGAACGCGCTTCCGGCCTCCGTTCGTTCGGTAGCTCTTTTCGCTCACAATCCCGGCATCAGTGAGTTCTGTGAGTTGTTGACCGACGGTGGTTTGGGCGAATTGCCGACCTGCGCCATGGTGCGTGTGGACCTTGGAACGGGTTCATGGGCAGCTGTATCGCGTGGTGCAGGCACCGTGGCTTGGTATGACTTTCCGAAGCAGCACGCGGAGTTGCAGTGACCTCATCCTTGAGCCAAGAGCCTCATCCCTGCCCTTCTCCAAAGGAGAAGGGTCAGAGTGCCGGAGCTGGGCATCAGCGTTCCGCATTCACATTCTCCGCGCCCCCGCGCCTTCGCGTGAAGTCACCCCTCACTCCCACTTCTTCGCGAACGCCGAATTCATGAGTTGGTTCTCCGTTGCTGAGTGCAAGGCGTACTTGAAATCGTTGTACAAACTGTAGGCGCCGTATGCGCCATCGGCGCGCAGAGCCAAGAAACCGACCTGCTGACCTGTCATACCGGGGTTTTTCCGCAGGATGCGTTCCACGGCTTCCCGGCAGGCATCCTCAGGTGCGATACCCTGTCGCATCAATTCAACTACGGTGTGACTGCCAGCGATCTTGATCATGAGTTCGCCGGTACCCGTTGCACACGCAGCGCCCACATCGCCATCCACAAAGAGCCCGGCCCCGATGATCGGTGAATCGCCCACGCGTCCATGGATCTTGAAGGCGAGGCCGCTGGTGGTACAACTACCAGCCAACTGGCCGTTCGCATCCATGGCGATCATTCCGATCGTATCGTGGTTGTCCTTGCCACCCGAACGTCGGTTCTCCACATTCACGCGGGCACTATCACCGGCAGCTTGTGGTTGTGGGTTCTTTACCCTCCACTCCTCCCACGATCTGCGTGCATCCTCGGCCATGGGAACATCCTTTCGCGCAAAACCGTTCTCCTCGGCCCAGCGCTCCGCTCCCGCACCTGCCAGCATTACGTGCGGCGTTCGCTCCATCACCGCGCGAGCAATACTGATGGGGTGTTCGAACTGCTGCACGAACGCCACGGAACCTGCCTTTCCATTGTGGTCCTGTATGCAGGCATCCAGTGTCACGATGCCATCGCGGTCGGGCAAGCCGCCCAATCCCACGCTCCGGTTGCTGAAGTCGCTCTCGGTCACCATCACCCCTTGCTCCACGGCGTCGAGCACGCTGCCTCCGGCCTGAAGTACACCGAAGGCTTTGGCATTTGCGGCCATACCGTGGTCCCACGTGCTAAGGATGATGGGGCCTTTTCCCGGGAGGATGCGCTTGGGAGGGCCTACTTCGTCGGTTTTGTGCACTTGATCGCTACTACACCCAGCCACCAAGGCGGCTGTGCCTACTAATCCAAGTTTGATGAACTGACGGCGATCGGAACTGTTGGTCATGCGCGTGGTGTTTGCCCGGCCCCGAAGAAAACGAAAAGGCCCCTCGACGGATCGAGGGGCCCTTCCCGAAAAACTATTGTTCGCTTAGTGCGACACCACTACGCGTTGGGTGTACACGTCGCCACCGTTCTGGATGGTTACCATGTAAACACCGTTCTCGAGGTTGCTCGCGTCGAAGTTGAACGTGCGCTGGCTCACTTCACCAAGGCTTTCAGCGCTAACGATCTTGCCGCTGAGGTCGGTGATGGTAACCGCGGCTGCACCGCTCAATGCGTTGAAGGTGAGGGTCAGGTTATCGTTCGCCGGGTTCGGGAACACTTGGATGCCGGGAGCGCTCTCGTTATCGAAGAGACCTACGCTTGCACCGTCGGCGAGGATCTCCACTTGATCCACCAGAATGCTCTGGATAGCCGTTGTGGTGGTCTGCATGTTCTCGATGCGGATCGTGTGCGACCCACCAGCATAGGCATTGATGTCGAAGCCGACACCGGTGTACTCAACGTACAAGCTGCTGTCAGAAGGCAGGATCTCGCCCACCACGTTGCCATCGACCAATACACGCAAGTAATCACCATTCGTGCCTGGAGCTGGATACTTCACCCACATCGAAAGGGTAACGTCCGCGCCGGCAGGTACAGTGCAGGTTTGCTCAACAGACCCTTCCTCGGGAAGCGTGCCACCGGGGCCTACACCACCATACCACAGGAAGAAGTCACCGTTCAGCGGGCGGAAAATCGGGTTGTCACCACCAGCACAACCTGCCATGGTGCAATACGGCGTTCCGAAGTTCGTGGAAGCCTCAGTCCAAGCCCCACCTGGGCCTCCTTCGAAGTTTCCATCAGCGATCTGTGCAGCTACCGGCAGCGTCAGGGCCATACCGGCCAGAAGTGTAATGTGTTTCATGCGTTGTTTGGTTTTAAGAGCGCAATGTTAAAAACCCGCCCGTCACTCAGCGAACCAACTGCCAGCTATTATTGTCAACAAACCCCCGCTCGATCGATGTCCAACCCTACTGGCCAGCGTTCCATCGCATGGCCGATGACCGTGCTGACGTCCCTGTTCTTCATGTGGGGCTTCATCACTGTGCTCAACGACGTGCTGGTGCCGCACTGGAAGAAGCTCTTCGATCTGAACTATGCGGAAAGCCTGCTGGTGCAGTTCTGCTTCTTCGGAGCGTATTTCATCGGGTCGTTCATCTATTGGTTATGGTCCCGCACCTCCGGCGATCCGATCCAGCGCATGGGCTACAAGCGTGGAATGATGTTCGGCTTGCTCCTGTCCGCCTTGGGTTGTGCGCTTTTCGCACCCGCATCCATGTTGCATAGCTACGCAGCGCATTTGATCGCGTTGTTCGTGCTGGGCCTCGGCTTCACTGTGCTGCAGATCGCAGCCAATCCGTTTGTGGCCATCATCGGTCCTTCGGAGAGTGCGAGCAGCCGGTTGAATCTGGCGCAGGCCTTCAATTCGCTCGGCACCACTTTGGCACCGCTGATCGGCGGGGCGTTGATCTTCGCGAATGCAGCCCCCGAGGCAGCGGTGCGCCTACCCTATTTGGCGCTGGCAGCTATCCTGACGATCCTCGCACTGGTCATCGGGCGTACCACGTTGCCTGAGCCGCCGCGCACCAACACCTCAGCCAAGAGCGACGCCCTTCGCCACCCGCAATTGCGCTGGGGCATGGTGGCGATCTTCTGCTACGTGGGTGCTGAAGTGGCGATCGGGAGCCTCATCATCAGTCTGCTTGGGCTGAACGACGTGCTCGGGCTTTCCGAGGGCGACGCCAAACACTACCTGAGCCTCTATTGGGGCGGTGCCATGACCGGGCGGTTCTTAGGTGCACTTGCACTCTCCAAAGCGCTCACGCCGATGAAGCGTTATGGTTTGATGGTCCTATTGGGCCTTGGCATGTTCGCATTGCTCTTTGCGCTGAACGCCTCCGACCGGTTCGGATTCCAGCACATCTGGCCGCTGTTGGTGTTGATCGTTGCCAACATGCTCGCCTTCATTCTTGCCGGACCGAACCCGGCGCGGGCGCTCGGCCTGTTCGCGCTAGCGGCTTGCGGGCTTCTTGTGCTAACGGTTGGACTATCGGGCGCATGGGTGCTGTGGGCGGTGATCGCCATCGGCCTGTTCAACTCCATCATGTGGAGCAACATCTTCACCCTCGCCATTGATGGGTTGGGTGAAGACACCTCTCAAGGCTCTTCGCTGCTGGTGATGATGATCCTCGGGGGTGCGTTGATACCGCCGCTGCAAGGACTGATCGCCGACGGCGCCGGACTCCAGATCTCCTTCTTGCTGCCTGTGGCCTGCTACCTCTACTTGGCGTGGTATGGATTCAAGGGTTCGCGCCACACATCCGTGATCGCATGATCGCGGGTGTCGACATCGGTGGTACCACCACCAAGATCGGGTTGGTGCTGGACGGCAAGGTGCTGGTGCAAACACGCATCTCTACGACCGGCTATGCGGATGACAACGCCTTCGCGGATGCTATTGCTGCTGAGATCGCCCGACTAACATCCAGCAACGATCAACCAACAACAGCCATCGGCATTGGCGCCCCCAACGCCAACCAGCACACAGGCATCATCGAGATGGCGCCCAACCTACCGTGGAAGCATGACGTGCCGTTAGCACGGATGGTGCAGGACCGGCTAGGCATCCACACCGTATTGGGCAACGATGCCAACGCAGCTGCCTTGGGCGAATGGAAGTACGGCGCCGGCAAGGGCTACAAGGACCTGTTGATCGTTACGCTCGGCACGGGCGTCGGCAGCGGTTTTATCGTGAATGGGCAGTTGGTCTTAGGAAGTCACGGCAACGCAGGGGAGTTGGGCCACATGACCTTGGCGATCGATGGCCGGCAGTGCACCTGCGGGCGCAAGGGGTGTGTGGAGACCTACGTGAGCATCCGGGGCATGCGACAGACGTATTTGGAGATGAACGGCTCCGAGCAAGTTCTGGAGCGCGATGGTGTGCTACCGATAGCAGAAGCGGCACGGGCTGGGGACGTGGTTGCGTTAAGCACGTTCGAGCGCACAGTGGAATGGCTGGCCGTGGCCTTGGCGAACGCTGTCGCGGTCACCGGGCCGCAACGCATCGTACTATTCGGAGGTATCGCGCGCAATGGTGAACTGATCATGGCTCCCCTGCGCGATGCCTTCCAGAAAGCACTGCTGAACGTTTATATGGGCCGTGTGGACCTTACCGTCTCAGCGCTGCCCAATGACGATGCGGCGATACTGGGGGCGGCGGCGTTGGTGGAGGGGTAAGGAGAAATACAACTTCACGCGGAGGCGCGGAGGGCGCGGAGAATGGAATTCAGCAAATGGAATTGAACACCGTCACCGGCATCATCATCGATGAGTCCATCCGGATCCATCGTGAAGTCGGGCCGGGGTTGCTCGAATCCGTCTACGAAGCTGTTCTGGCAAAGCGCCTCGTTGCGAGAGGACTCATCGTGCAACGGCAAGTGGCGGTGCCAATAGTGATCGACGGGGAAGAATTCGGGGAAGGCTTCAGGCTCGACCTGCTGGTGAATAACTTGGTCATCGTTGAATTGAAGTCCGTGCAGGAGTTAGCACTCGTCCATTTCAAGCAAGTACAAACCTATCTCCGGTTGATGGACCTTCCAGTCGGCTTACTGATCAACTTTGGTGATGTGGTCCTGAAGGATGGTCTTCATCGCATCGTGAACAACTACATAGGCCCTCTCCCAACCGGGCCATTCTGACCGAATGAAAACTCGCCTGCACCAAGAGCATCGAAGATGCTCTCTCCTTACCTATCAGCATTCATTTTCTCTGCGTCCTCCGCGCCTCCGCGTGACCCTCCTTTTCTCTCTCCTCTCCCCGGTCCTATTCTCACAGATCCCCAATTACGCCACCCAACTCATCAACCCCTTCATCGGCACCGGTGGCCACGGGCACACCTTCCCTGGCGCATGCGTACCGAACGGCTTGGTTCAGCTAAGCCCCGACACACGCCCGGATGGCAATTTCGATTGGGACGCCTGCGGGGGTTACCATTACTCCGATAGTTTGATTTATGGTTTCAGCCATACCCACCTGAGCGGCACCGGCGTGGCGGACCTGTGCGATGTATTGCTGATGCCGATGAGCGGGAAGTATTCGGTGGATCCGACCGAGTACCGATCACAGTTCACCCACGAGAAAGAAAGGGCGCATGCCGGGTACTACACCGTCTTTCTGGAGGATGAAGGCACGAAAGTGGAACTGACAGCGACCGCGCATTGTGGCATGCATCGGTACACCATGCCGAAGGAAGCCGAGCACTTCATTGTCCTCGACCTGCTGCACCGTGACGGTCTTCGGAACGCGCGTATTGCCCGTAACGGACAGGAGATCACCGGTGAACGCCGCAGTGCCTCTTGGGCAAAGGACCAACGGCTGTTCTATTGTATCCGTATTGCGCGTGAGAGCGGTCCATGCAGTTTCGGCATGGAGACGTTGGACAGCACGAGAGCGGTGATCGCTGTAAAGCGCGAAGACGTTTCGCCCATCATTGTCAAAGTCGGCATCAGTGCGGTAAGCGTTGAAGGCGCGCGCGCCAACCTCGATGCCGAAATACCCGACTGGGACTTTGACGCGGTTCGCAAGCAAGCCGAGGAGGCGTGGAACGCCAAGCTGGGCAAAATCCACGTGACAGGTGGTACACCTGAACAGCAACGCATCTTCTACACCGCACTCTACCACTGCTATGTGGCACCATACATCTTCAACGATGTTGATGGCAACTACCGTGGC
>CADECG010000159.1 GCA_902825795.1 uncultured Bacteroidota bacterium | reverse complement strand
ACTGGATGAAAATGGCGATCTTTTCATCTGCGGTGGCACCTCCAGCGCGGACCTTCCATCGACCAGCACCGCCTACCAACAAGGTCTGCAAGGTGGCCAGAGTGATGCCTTCGTTGCGCACATCACCGGTAACGGCTCTGCGATCGATGCCTGTAGCTACTACGGCAGTAGCGCTTATGACCAGAGCTACTTTGTTGATCTGGACCAGGACGGCAATGTGTTCCTCTTCGGGCAAACGCTCGCGTCGGGGAACCAACTGATCTTCAACGCGCCCTACAATGTGCCCGATGCCGGCCAGTTCATCGCCAAACTCGACAATGATCTCACCACGCTGCTGATCGGATCGCGGTTCGGCGTTGGCGATGGCACGTTGGATATCAGCCCTACGGCGTTCCTCGTGGACTATTGCAACAAACTGTACGTAAGTGGTTGGGGCAGCAACATCGGTATCGGTTTGCCATTGGGCGTTGCGGGGATGGCCGTTACGCCCAACGGTCACCAGACTACTACCGATGGGCACGACTTCTACTTGGCTGTGTTCGAAGTGGACATGAGCAATCTCTTTTATGGCACCTTCTTCGGTGGTGGCATCAGCCACGAGCACGTTGATGGAGGAACGAGCCGGTTCGATCGTCGTGGACGCGTTTACCAAAGCGTTTGTGCCGGTTGCGGTGGCAACAGCGACTTCCCCATTGAGCCGAACCCCGGTGCGGTGAGCGCCATTAATAACAGTTCCAATTGCAACAACGGTGTCTTCAAGTTCGACTTCGACTTTCCGATCGTGGTTGCCGACTTCGATGTACAGTTGGCCTGCATACCCGCACCCATCATTTTCGATAACAACAGCTACGGCGCGGCGGGCTACCTCTGGTTGTTCGGCGACAACACCACGAGCAGCCTTGCTTCCCCCACGCACGTTTATGCTTCACCGGGTGTGTACAATGTGACACTGATCGCCTTCAACCCCAGCGCCTGCAACGAAGCGGACACTGTAGTGCATCAGGTCGTCGTATTGGGCAATTCCAGTTACGACCTTCAGGATACCAGCGTGTGTCTGGGCGGACAAGTGCAGATCGGTCTCTTGCCGATCGCGGACCCTACGATCACCTATATCTGGAGCCCGCCCACATACTTGAGCAGCACGGTTGTCGCGAATCCGGTGAGCACGCCACAATCCACGACCACCTACACCCTGATCATCAGCAACGGTATCTGCACCGATACCGTGCAGCAGACCGTTGCCGTCGACAATGCATTGGTTGATGCTGGCCCTGATACGGTGATCTGCGGACCCAACAGCAGTTTGATCCTGTCAGCCACAGCCAGCGGAAGTGTTGACAGTTATCAGTGGAGCAGCAACGCGAACTTCACGGATTGGCTCAACAGCAACCCTGCGGATCCAAGCGTTTCCGTAAGCGTTACGCAAACCAGCACGTATTGGGTGATGGCCGTTGCAGGTGGATGTATCGGCGTTGACAGTGTGAACATTACCGTTGAAATGAGTGATCCGGAATTGACCGGCGATACGCTTATCTGTGCGGACGAGACTGCTTCCCTGCAACTCACAGGAGTACCCATCGGCTCCACTATCGTATGGGGTCCAGCGAACGAGGTGGACGCGGGCCAAGGCACGACGAACGCCCAGACCAGTCCTGCGGAAACAACAACCTTCACGTGCAGCGTTACCACACCAGCGGGCTGCCTTTGGAACGGCACCATTGACGTGATCGTAAGTGAAGTGAACGGCAGCGGGGTGAACGCGACGGTCGATCAACCGATCGTGCTTCCCGGGACCACGGTCCAACTGAACGCCACACCTACTACTGGGGTCAACTATTCATGGCTGCCGGCCGGACAAGTCAGCGATCCGAACACTGCGGACCCAACGGCCACTGTCAGTCAAACAACAACCTTCTTTGTAACGATAAGCGACGGCATTTGCACCAAGGGCGACAGCGTTACCGTAACCGTGTACGAGCTGAACTGCGGCATTCCGGACATCTATGTTCCCAACGCGTTCACCCCGAACGGGGACGGGAACAATGATGTGCTCTTCGTACGCGGTCGCTTCATAACGAGCCTTGAGTTCAAGATCTTCGATCGCTGGGGAGAGTTGATGTTCAGCACCACGGACCAAGCCAAGGGCTGGGACGCCACCTTCAAGGACAAGCCCGTTGATCCTGCGGTCTTCGTTTACTGGTTGAAGGTGCGTTGTGCCGACGGTCAAGAGCATTTTGAGAAAGGGAACGTAACGGTGATACGATGAGGTCCGCGCAAGCAAAAGGCTCTTTCGGCTTCGGGCTTCGGGCCACTGGCCCCGGGCTGGTCATCGCACTTAGGAAGCGCGCAGCCCGAAGCCCGTGGCCCGTGGCCCTCTCTCTCTGTCTCTTGCTCTCTCCCCCCTTCACTCTCAGCGCACAGGACATCCACTTCAGCCAGTTCTTCCGCACACCGATGGCCACCGCCCCGGCGAACATCGGGCATTTCAATGGCGCTTACCGTTTCAGTGGCGTATTCCGACAACAGTGGCGAAGTGTCACGAAACCGTACCGAACGTTCGGCATCGGTGGTGATGCGAAGAATGTGAAAAGAGTGGAAGGGCTTGGCCTTGGGGCCTGGCTCTTCAACGATCGCGCCGGCGACTCGCGCATGAACTTGTTCCGCTTCAACATCGGCGGCAGTTACACGCGTTTCGTGGACGCTGCTAAGCAGCACTCCATCACCGGTGCACTACAGACCGGCTTCACCTCCATCAGCATCGATTATAGCGACCTCAACTTCGATGCGCAGTACAATGGCTTCTACTACGACCCCGCGCTCAGTAACAACGAAGGCTTCAGCCGTGATGGGCTTACGCATTTCGACTTGCACACCGGGCTTGGCTACCACTATGTGCTCGACAAACGCAAGCGCCTGGATGCAGGCCTATCGTTCTACAACCTCACCACACCAACGATCGGATTCATGGGGGGACCGGGTAGCCCGCTTGATGTGCGCATCGCCTTGAACGCTGTGGGGCAGGCTCCTGTGGCCGAAAAGATCGATGTGCTCCCTATGCTGCAATGGAACGGGCAAGGCAAGTTCCGCGAGTTCATCTTGGGTGGTTCAGTGCGTTTCATCCAGACGGAAGTCATGGGCATGCGGCGCGCGGTGCACGTTGGCGGCTACTGGCGCTGGGCCGATGCAGGCTATCTGTTCGCCGGTGTTGAATACGACGATTGGGACATCGGCATCAGTTATGACTTCAACGTGAGCGAGTTGGTGCCCGCAAGTCGCAACCGTGGCGGGGTCGAACTCACGGCGATCTACATCATGGGTCGATCTTTCGACCTCCCTCGCTACAAAGCGTGCCCGGAACAGATCTGAACATGGTGCGCTCATTTTTCTTGTCGGCATCATTATCGATCGCACACCTGGCCGCGGCGCAGAACGCTGCTCAATGGATCCAATGGGGCGATATGGCCATGGCGCGCGGAGACCACTACGGCGCGTCGCGTTTTTACGGAAGCGCACTCGAAGCCGACGGAGGAAAGATGGAAGCGCAGTGGAAGATGGCGGAGGCGTGCAGGCTTTGTCATCGCTATCCTGAAGCCGAGGAGAACTATGCCAAGGTGGTGCAGAAGGACCGCACGCGCATGCACCCGGAAGCGCAATTGCACCTGGCCGAGATGCAGATGTGCAATGCCAATTACAAAGGTGCTGAAGAGAGTTGGAAGAAGGTGAAACAGAAGGAGAAGGACAAGAAGGGCTTCGCCTACTTGCGTGCTGAACAAGGCATCGCCGGCTGTGCCTTGGCCCGGGCGCTGAAGGACAGCACAACCACGTTCCTCGTGGTCAACATCGGAGAACCCGTGAACAGTTACGACAGCGACTTCGGTGCGCGCTTCGGACCCGATAGCACACTTTGGTTCAGCAGCCTCCGTGGTGATGTGAACGATGACGGCGAAGTGCAGGACACCGCCGCATACCACGTTGGGGTTTATTCGGCGCAGAAAGCAGGAGCCGCTTGGAACCCGCCGATGAAAGAACAGGCGCAGCCCGATGCCATGGGGACTGAACACGCGAACCTGGTGTGGGCGCCCGATGGTCAGCGCGTTTTCTTCACGCAAGTGAACGCCTCCAGCCCACGCTCCATATCGGCCCGAAAGACCAGCGGCCCAGGCGAGAAACTGGAAGGACTTGCCCAAGAGGGAAATACCACTCAGCCGTGGATAGCCCGAATCGATGATCGCGAAGTGTTGTTCTTCGCCAGTGATAGGACCGGCGGACGTGGCGGCATGGACATATGGCTGGCAGACCTGAACGGCAATGCAGCTGCCAACGTGCGCAACGCGGGCCCCTTGGTGAATACGCCCGGGAACGAGACTTGTCCAGCGTTCGATGAGAACGACGGCACTCTTTGGTTCAGCAGCGATTTCCACGCTGGAGTGGGTGGCTATGACATCTTCCGCAGCGCGTGGAAGAATGACCTGTTCAATTCGCCGGAGAACGCAGGCATCCCCATCAACTCACCTGCGAACGACCTCTATCCTGTATTCAACGACAAAACCGGTGAGGGTTGGCTCACCAGCAATCGCATCGGGTCGTTGGCCAAGAAAGGCGAAACCTGCTGCAATGACTTGTATCGGTGGAAACTGCCGCGCATTCAAATGCCTCCGCCCGATACCACGGAAATGGACAGTGTTGCACTCGTTCCTATCCGCCGTTTGATCGAGTACCTGCCACTGAAACTCTACTTCCACAACGACGAACCAGATCCGCGCAGTTGGAGCACCACCACCGAGCACCAGTACGATAGCACGTGGTTCCGGTACAAAGCGATGCTGCCGATCTACGAGCGCGAGTACGCGGGGATGCTCGACGGCGACGCACGCACGGAGGCTGTGGCATCAGTGGGTGATTTTTTCGGGAACGAGGCGCAAGCAGGGTACGACAAGCTGATGACCTTTCTTGTCGGTCTTCAGGAAACCCTTGACCAAGGTCGCCGAGTGAATCTGGTCGTGCGCGGCTTTGCAAGTCCGTTGGCCAAGAGCGACTACAACGTGAACCTGTCACTCCGACGCATTCAAAGTTTGGTGAACGTGATGCGAACGTGGAACAGCGGAAGCCTTGTACCCTATCTCGATGGTCGCGCACCGAACGGCGGAAGTCTGACACTTGAGCGGGCCCCCTTCGGTGAGGAGAAGGCGAAGAGCGGTGTGAGCGACCAACTGAAGGACCTGCGCAAGAGCGTGTACGACCCGGACGCAGCGCGCGAGCGTCGCATAGAGATCGAACGTGTTGAGATCGCGAGCGCCAGCGGCGAAGCTTTGGTGATGGAGCAACAAGTGAAGCGCGTGGGCAAACTTGTTGAAGGTGCACCCGCTGAGTTCGTGTTCGACGTGAAGAACAATGGCACCAAACCCTTGCGCATCATAGCAGTGAAAGCCGACTGCGGTTGTACAACGGCACAAGCGCCGCCGGACCCGATCGAAC
This sequence comes from uncultured Bacteroidota bacterium, assembly GCA_902825795.1. GTDB lineage: Bacteria > Bacteroidota > Bacteroidia > Flavobacteriales_F > PHOS-HE28 > PHOS-HE28. Next base: position 2,889 of record CADECG010000159.1, on the reverse strand, counting down.
CAGGCAACGCGGTGAAGATCCCCGTCCAGTTCAGCGGGCGGGCGCCGCAAGGCGAATTCCGCCGCACGGTGCGGCTGATAACGGACGGTGAGCCGACCGAGATCGAACTCATCCTTAGCGGGGTCATCGTTCCCGCAGAGTAGCTGCGACTATGTTCGCGCTCCCGTCACTTGCGGGATGCAACACATGCGACTCCTATTGCTCAGCAATTCCACCATGCCCGGTGAACCGTTCTTCACTTGGCCACGACAACTCGTCAAGGACTTCCTTCCGGCACAGCGCCAGCGTATCGCATTCGTGCCTTTCGCCGCTGTTTCGTTCAGCATGGATGAGTATGCCGACACCGTGGCGAAGATGTTCGACGAATTGGGTCACGAACTGGTCAGTTTGCATCGCGCAAGTGATCCGATCGCTGCCCTGGACAGTACTTCGGCGATCGCGATCGGCGGTGGCAACTCGTTCCAACTTTTGAAGTTGCTGTACAAGCACGACCTCGTCCGCGCTATCAGACATCGAGCAAAAGACGGCCTACCCTACATCGGGTGGAGCGCTGGCAGCAACGTGGCATGCCCCACGATCATGACCACCAATGACATGCCCATCTGTGAGCCGCCGAGCTTGCGCGCCATGAACTTGGTCCCTTGGCAGATCAATCCGCATTACACCGACCAGCGCATTGCCGGGCATGGTGGCGAAAGTCGGGATCAACGGATCGCGGAATATCTCGAGCTCAACCGCGAGTCGACAGTAGTGGGGCTCCGCGAAGGCGCGGCTCTGAGCGTTGTGCGAGGGGCAGTGAGCATTCTCGGCGCGGGCATGCGGGTTTTCCGTCGCACCAAAATGCCCGTGGATATCGGCGCTGATCGCTCCCTCCGGATCGACCTCGCAGATGTGGACAATGCCTGATGTGCGCATCGTGCACAGCACGAGGTGCCAGTTAAGTTTGCGCCACTACAATGGACTTTTCAGGCGAGAAACTGGACAAGCTTCTGGACAAGTTGGGCTTCAACCTCGTGTTGCTGGCCAAGGTGCTCATCATCGTATTCGCGGCGTTTCTTTTGGAGCGCTTCGTAAGGCTGTTGTTGAGGCGAGCATACAAGCGCGGGGAGCAGGGCCAGGAAGATGCCACACGCTATCGCTTCCTGAAGAATGCCACGCGCTTCATTGTTGGCTTGTTGGCAGCAGGTGCCATCATCTATAGCATACCATCCTTCAAGCACATTGCTGTCACTCTTTTCGCCGGTGCAGGCATACTGGTCGCCATCATCGGATTGGCTGCACAGGATGCCTTCAGCAACATCATAAGTGGTGTGTTCATCGTCGCGTTCAAACCTTTCCGTGTGGGCGATCAAGTCTCCGTTGCCGGGCACAGCGGCGTTGTGGAGGACATCACATTGCGCCATACGGTGATCCGTACATTGGAGAACCGACGTGTGATCATCCCCAACAGTAAGATCAGCGATGAAACGATCGTGAACAGCACCATCGGCGATGAGGCGATCTTCCAGTTCGTTGTTGTGCAAGTGGGGTATGAATGCGATCTCGACAAAGCCATCCACGTGTTGCAGCAGGAAGCCGCCGTCCACCCGGACTTTCGCGATCGTCGTACCGCCGAAGAAGTGGAGAAGGGCTTGCCTGCCATTCCCGTGCGTGTCATTGAACTCGGAGAGAACGGCGTTACACTGCGCGCAGGAGTTTGGGCCGATGATGCCGGGGCAGCGCGCCTAATGCAGTTCGATCTGCTCAAGAACATCAAGCAACGCTTCGATCGCGAGGGTATTTCCATCCCCTACCCGCAGCGGGTGATCACGATCAAAGGCAGCAACCCGGCAACATGAAGAAGGTAAAAAGCCGCAGTGGTAAGGCCGGACTTCCACCGGGATCGTTGGTGGGCGTAGGCGATATGGGCAAGGGTGTTTCCAAGATCACCCTCTTCACCTTCAACAACGACGTCTATGAAGAGAAGCAACTCATCACCATTGGTGATCTGCAGTTGCCCGATCCCAGCACACGCATCAGTTGGTTGGACATTGATGGGCTCGATGACGACAAGGTGGTGACCCAAACAGGTGAGCGGTTCAACCTCCATCCCCTGCTGCTGGAGGATGTATTGAACACGGACCACCGCCCTAAAGTGGAAGAATATCAGGACACGCTTTTCGTTGTGGTGAAAATGCTGAGCCTCGATGAAGAGACCGGCGGTATCGAGAACGAGCAGGTGAGTTTCGTCCTTGGAAAGGGCTATCTGTTGAGCTTCCAAGACAAGCCCGGCGATATCCTCGACCCTATCCGCGACCGCATCCGGCACAAGCTGGGACGCGTGCGCAAGAGCGGCGCTGATTACCTGTTATATGCGCTACTGGATGTCATCGTGGACAACTACTTCCTGATCGTCGAGGATCTGGGCAAACGCATCGAGGCCTTGGAACGGAAAGTGACGGTGCGCCCAACGAGCGACGACCTGCATACCATGCAGGAACTTCGTGGCATGCTGATCACCGTAAGTAGGTATGTGGCACCCACGCGCGAACTCGCCGGGCGCCTCAACACCATCCAAAGTGAATTGTTCGACAAGAGCACACGCCGTTACATCAATGACCTGCAGGACCACACTGTGTACATCAGCGAAACCATCGGCACATTGCGGGATATGCTGGCCAGTTTGGAGAACACTTACCATGCCTTGCTGAACTTGCGCAGTGGCCAAGTGGTGAAAGTGCTCACCATCATCAGCAGCATTTTCATTCCGTTGACGTTCATCGTCGGCGTTTACGGAATGAACTTCGACAACATGCCTGAGCTGCGCTGGCACTACGGGTACTACGTCGTGATGGCTTTCATGGCCGTTGTCGTTGTCGGTATGGTCATCTGGTTCCGCGTGAAGAAGTG
>CADECG010000158.1 GCA_902825795.1 uncultured Bacteroidota bacterium | reverse complement strand
CAGCAGGTGACGACAAGCGCGTTGTGCAATGGCAAGTTCCATAGCGGCATTCCTGCACGGATACCTTGGCACCATGCGATCAGCACTTGGGTTGATGTCACTGCTCTTGCTGGGGTGTACTGCTCCGGCAACGTGCGAAAAGTATTTTGTGCCATACCCCGACATGGTCAGCGGTCGACCGAGAAATACCGAGAATGAGGCACTGCTTGATGGGATGCAGGCCTACTCGCACGGCGACCACTCCGCGGCGTCCGAATTGCTGACCATCTATCTCAGTGGCTACGCCCCGACACCACAAGCCCGATTGTATTTGGCGAGCAGCTTGATCGCGCTGGGTCGGCCCTTCGACGCCGAACTACAACTCGATTTCCTGGAGCGTGATGGTGGGAAGGTTTTCAAAGACCAGATTGAATGGTATCGAACGCTCTGCCTCTTATGCAGCGACCAGCGCGATCGGGCATTGCAGGCCGCGGAGGTCATTGCCACTTCACCGGAGCATACTTACAAACAGGAAGCAACGTTGCTCGCGGCTGACCTTCGGAACGAATGACATCAGGTACCGCATCAGATCTCCTTGCCGGGTTGCGCAAAGCGCTGAAAGGCCCGTTGCCTGGCCATGAGGGTTTCCTGCAACTGTCCGGTTGGCGGACCGCAGCGATCGACGAAGCCCGCCAGCAGGATAAGTCGCCACGTGAGAGCGCTGTATTGGTGCTGCTACATCCCGCGGCGGATATGCTTCGCACTACGCTGATCTTACGTCCAGAATACGACGGGGTGCATAGCGGACAAGTCGCATTCCCTGGGGGACGCCGAGAAAAGGATGATGCTGACCTCCAGACAACCGCCTTGCGCGAAGCCGAAGAGGAGATCGGTGTTTTGGGCGCCTCGGTGGACGTGATCGGCGTGTTGAGCAACGTGTACATCCCACCAAGCCGTTCGCTCGTGACACCATACATCGGTATTGTGCCCAGTTCGCCGGTATACAGGCCTGATCCCAGGGAAGTGGCTGAGGTATTCGAGCCCTCGATCAACGCGCTGATGGATCCTGCGTCCCTCGGTCGCACGGAGCGTTATGTGCAGATCGTCGGCGTCGATGCCTCGGTGCCGTGTTTCACACTGCACGGCCGAGTGGTATGGGGGGCGACCGCAATGATGCTCTGGGAACTACGCGAGTTGTTGCTCAGGCTCCCTTAGCCCCATCGTCTTGCGGTATGCTTGGCTTGGCGCCGTACCTCGGTCGTCAGCGCTGTATTGCTCCTTGATCCGCATGACCAGATACATATCGATCTCGCCTTTGTTCTTGGCGTTCACCTTCCCACGGTATTCGCACTCGACAACGTCCTTCACAAGCTCGAAGGTGGTGCCACTGATGTTCACCTCCCCGGCAATACCACTGCTCTCCATTCTGCTTGCGGTGTTCACCGTATCGCCCCAGATGTCGTAGGCGAACTTGCGCTTGCCCACAACCCCGGCCACCACCGGCCCGGTGTGCAGCCCGATGCGCAAAACCCAAGGCTCCTTTCCGGATGCGGTGCGCTCTTCGGCCCACACTCGCATCAACTCGCGGATCTCCAACGCAGCGAGCACCGCTTTGTGGGCGTGGTGCGGATCGTGCGTGGGCACACCGCCAGCGCACATGTAGCTATCGCCGATGGTCTTGATCTTCTCAATGCCGTACTTGTCGATGATCGCATCGAAATGGATGAAGCAGTCGTTCAGCTCCCCTACGAGTTCCTCGGGCGACATCTTTTCAGCGACACGCGTGAACCCTTTCATATCGGTGAACACCACCGTTACGGCCTTGTGACTACGCGCCGTGGCCCAGCCCTTTTCCTTCAGCTCTTCGCTGATCTCCTTCGGTAAGATGTTCAGCAACAGGTCTTCGATCCTCACCTTCTGCTTGCCGATCTCCTGGCTCTGCGCAACCACTTCCGCAGTGCGTTCTTCCACCCGCATTTCAAGTACTTGGTTGCGCAGCCTCAATTGTCGTTCGCGCACCTTGATGAACGAATACGCACCACTGCCCATGGCGATCACCAAAGCGGTATAGAACCACCAGCTCCTGTACCATGGCGGCAAAACCTCGATCTTCAATTCAGCTGGCGGATCGCTCCAAATACCAGCGCGGTTCATGGCCTTCACTTTGAAGGTGTAATCGCCTGCCGGTAGACTTGGGTAGTAGGCATCGGACTCGAACGTGAGCGGTTGCCAATCTTCCTCCAGCCCATCCAAGATGTACTGGTAGCGCACGGCTGCCGGGTCGCTAAGGCTCACACTTCCGTAGGCAATGCGCAACCCTTTATCGTCGTGAGCAAGGCTGACGGCCTCGGATAGCGGGCGGTCCACGAGATCGACCTTGATGCCACGGATGGATACCAATGGCGCGATGGTTTTGTCCGCCCCTTTGGTGCGCGCGATCTTGGTCGCGCCGCGCGCCGAACCGAACCAGATATCGCCGTTGCGCGTTTTACAAACGGCGTTGGGCTTGGCCTCAATACCCACGAACCCGCTCCGTGCCGTGAAGGCAAGGAAGTCGTTCACCTTGGGCCGCCACTTATTGAGGCCTTTGTTGGTGCCCACCCACACATGGCCGTCGTCGTCGCTCATGATCGAGCGGATATTATTGCTCAACAACCCGTTCTCCATAGTGTAGGTGTTGAGAAAGCGGCCGTTGTCCAGCACAACGATCCCTTGGCCCTCGGAACCGATCCACAATCGACCTTGCTTGTCCTGTGTGAAACACGTTGGTGTCAGCTGTTTTTCCAACGGCACGGCTTTCACCTTGCCATTGTCCACACGTGCCAAGCCCTTGGTGGTGCCCACCCAAACAGTCCCTTGAGCATCGCGATACAGACCAGTGACATTCCTAGCGGGCAGACCGTCATTCTCGGTGAAGACGTTGGGTATGTTGGCATTCACGTACCGCACAAGCCCATTGATCGTGCCTATCCAGAGCTCGTTGGGTTGACCATTCTCCAAGGCCGTTACGCGGCCATCGGCAATGGCGGCCAACAGATCGGGATGTTCAACCGGAGTATAGCCTGGTGCAAGGTCGACCAGTCCCGTGGTTTCCATACCGATCCACACATGCCCTTTCGAATCTTGGCGCATGCAACGCACACGATTGCTCGTAAGGTCACCCTGCTGAACCGTGAGGGTCTTCACGCGCGCCGTGCTATTGTTGCTCTGGTCAAGGATGTTGATACCCCCATTGGTGCCGAACCAGATACGACCATCTTGATCTTCAAGCACCGCCCAAACCTGGGGGTCCAATAGGCCATCCTCGTCATTGAAGGTAAGGAAGCGCTCTCCGCGATACAGGTCAAGTCCATGATCGTTGCTGGCGATGAGCATGTTGCCTTCACGGTCCCGCGCCATGCCACGTATCACCATGCTGTGGAGCCCATTCTCCGAATTGAAATGCTGTACCCCATCCTGCTGTATGCGGCCGATGCCGTTATCCCACGTTCCTACCCATATGGCTCCATCCTCGTCCTCCCCGAAGCACACCACGAAGTTGCTGGGCAGTCCGCTGACCAGATCATGGGTTGTAACACTGTTGTTATGTGGATCCACGCAGTACGCTCCGTTGGAGATCGTGCCGAACCATAGCCGGCGCTTGCTGTCCTCAAAGAGGGAAGTGACCGACAACAACTCCGGCAACGCGGCGTGCTGCATCGCTTCGAAGACCTTTCGCGACTTGTCCCAGCGCTTGGGTGTGCCTCCATCTTCGATGATGCATACGGTACCATCCTTCAATGCGACCAGCGTGTTGATGTTGTCACTGATCTTCTGCCCACTACCGAAGCGTTCTGCGGTAAGTGTACCGTCTTGCCCAACGGACATAGTCTTGAACAAACCCTGTCCGTACGTCGCGATCCACACGGATCCGTCCGCATCCTGAACAATGCCGGTAACGTCGCTGGTCAGCGGTGAGCCTGCAACGGAGAGTTTTCTGAACGCCCCGTTCTCCAACAACGAAAGGCCACCCTGTATGTGCCCTGCCCATAGGCGATCATCTTTATCCAGGAAAAGACTGCGCGCACCGTTGGCCGCAGTGCCTTGGTCCTGGCCGAGCGCAACCACCGTATTACCATCATAGCTGGCAAGCCCCGCCTCTGTGCCCAGCCAAACGAGGCCTTGCGCATCCTGCACTACGCAATACACCTTGCTTGTTGGCAGCCCTTGCTCGATCGAGATGTTCTCGAAATAGAAATTCTGGGCTTGGGTCCGCGCAAAGGCCAGGACGAGAAAGAGCAGCAGCGCAGTGCGCATACTGGTGAGTGGGGACATCGAGTTCATTTATTCATTCGGAACAACACACCTGACGCCTGCTCCATTGTTCGGTTCAACGCGTCATTTCGTAGAAGCTCGGGTCAGCGCCGGCCGCATCACTTACCACCAGAGTGTTGGTGACGCTTTCGCTATAGTTCTCAATGAGGCCTTTCAACGGGCCGTAGTTGTAGAAGCTATAGATGTCATCCTTGCGCGCATCGGTGGGCACCCAGTAGGTGCGGCCGCTCACCGTGCGGCCGTGGCCCGCGTACCACACCAGCACGGTGTTCACTTTGTTCGTTCTGACCAGATCACGCAGTTCAATGTTGAAGAACCGCTCGATCTGCTGCTTGGTTAGATTGCGCTTATTGATGGTGCGCTGGATACTGTACTTGCCGAATGCCTTCTGCATTTTGGCCACATCGTCCGCTGGGCCCTGCAACGCTGGGAAATTCTTGTAGTCGCTGTTCTCGATCATGATCACCCAGGTAACCCCGGTGCTGCTGCTCACAGGTTTCTCGACTGGCTTGTCCGCAGGTTTATCGGCCGGTTTGTCCGTGCGCACAGGCACCGGCTTCTCCACTTGTGCTACCACCTCCGCTTTCCGATGGATCTGGAAGGAGCGCTCGGTGGTGTTACCATGCTGATCTTCTGCCCGCACGGTGAAGCGGTCTTTGCCCCCGATCGAGAGTTTGATGCTGAACTCCGACCGCGACGTGTCCGGAATGAAACTGGCCATCACACCATCGACTGTGATCGCGTGCAAGTGGCTTTCATCCGAGGCACTTCCCTCCAAAAACAGGTCGGTCTTTCCACTCGTTACCGTAACGGTACCATCAGCACCGACCATAGGGCTCGTGAGTTGAATGATCGGCGGTACCGCTTCCGTCCTGACAACGGCCAATGACACCGAATCAACGTTGCCGTAAAGGTCCATGGCCAGCACGGTAATGGCCTTGTCAGTAGTCGAAAGCGGCACACTGGTGATGAATTGGGGGTCGCGTTCATCCTTCGGAAAATCAGCGGCTTCGCCGTTCACGGTGATGCGGTCCAACAGGCTCTTATCGCGCACGTAGCCGCTCACTTTCACTTGCTTCAACGCACTGGAAACCTGCACGGCATTGCCGGTGCGGTAGGGCTCCAGCACATTGATCACGGGTGCATCGCTCTCACGGCCCATTTCAAATGACTGCTTGGCAATGCGGGTCCGCCGGTTCTCAATATCACGACGTTGCTCAGGCCCGAAAGCCGTGTCATTGCCCATCGCCTTCTTCGCGAGATCAAGATCCTTTACGGCCCCGTCGAGGTCCAGGTTCTTTTCCTTGCATTCGCTACGCAACAGCAGCAGTTGCGCATTGTCCGGTGAAAAGAGCAACGCCTTGTTCAGGTCGTTCACCGCGTTCTGGTGCTGCCCGTGGCCGTGGTAATACTGCGCGCGGTAGTGGTACACATCCACATCCTCCCGGCCCAATGCAATGCACTTGCTGATGTCATCGATGGCCCTTGCGAATTCCTTCTGGTATGCCAAAGCCTTGCTCCGGGTGAACAGCGCATCGGTGCTGCGGGGATTCAACTCCAGCGCCGTGGTTGTTTTGGAGACCGCTTGGTCAAGGGTGCGCAACTGCATGGTGGAGGCGCTGTACCCTTCATACATCTTCAATTGCGTTTCGGCATAGCCCACGTAGGCCTGCTCGTACAGGTAGTTCCAGTCGATCACTTGCTGGAAATCCTCGGCGGCCTTCGAATACTCGCGCCGTTCCAATGCCACCAACCCATGGAGATAGTGCGTATCCGTGGTGCGCTTCGCGGCCAAGGCGCCCTCTGCACTCGCGTGGGCGCAATCCAGATCCTTCAAGGCCAGACACGCGCGGGTCCTGCACTGCAGTGCCATCATGTGGTCGGCATCCACTGCAAGTGCTTTGTCGCACATGGCCTTGGCTTCGGCGTGGCGGTTCAGGTTGTAAAGCGCCCAAGCTGCTTTGTTCGCGTTGTCGGCGTTCGAGGGGTCGAGTTCTACCAACGCTTTCAGGTCGTTCGCCGCATCGCTGCTCTTCCCCGTGCGCTCGTACAGATCGGCGCGACCGGTCAACGCCTTCAGGTTCTTCGGGTCCACTTGCACGGCCAACGTGTACCGCGCAATGGCTTCCGTCAGGTTGCCTTCCCTAGCGAATCCCTCCGCTTCTTTAATGAATGTTTTCGCTCCTTGACCAGAAGCTCCTAGTCCCAGAAGGATCGCTAAGACGAGCAAGGAGGATTTCAGGAGCGCAGGCTTTAGTATGACGGTGGAAGGCATCCGTTGCAAAGCTGCACGGCAAACCTCGCAATCGCAACACTGCATTCTACTAGGTTTTTGGGAAGGCTTGGCAGTGGAAGGTGGCTACAAAGCCGGGTCATGCACCACTGTTCGTTCCACTACACAGCACTCACAGGTAGAGACCCCTGTTCAGAACCTTTGCCGATCGGAGAGTGAACCCATCAGAACGCGTAACCAATGCTGATCCCCCCACGGACGATCGGGAAGAGCTTCCCTTCAAAGTCAGCCCATGCCTGGGTGGTCGAAGCCCCTGCGGTAGGGTCTGTGAGGATATCACCGAGCATGAAGACCTGCACATCAGCATCATCTTGGTATCCCTCAATGTTCTCTTTGATCGTGATGTAGTCCGCCAAAGTCAGGTCAGGGTCGTTGGTTTCAAGATGTACGTTGCCGCTCGCCAGCCCTGCACCGAGACCGATGTCCATGAACAGGCGCGAGGCAAGCGTAAACTGTACACCAAGGCCAAGGCCACCACCGAACGCACTGGCGTTGCCGTCCATCGCACCTTGGATAACACGCCCATCATTGGTCACGTAGTCGTAGGGTAATTTGAAGTCGTAGCTGAACCAGCGCATGAAGACTTCAAGGTAGAAGCCATGAAAGGTCTCACGCGGGTAGAAGCGGAAATAAGGGTTCACGAATGGGCCGCTCGGCTCCACCTCGCCGGTGTATGTCTGTCGCTCGCCATCAAGATCACCAAGCGCGCTCACCTTGATGGTGCTGGGAAGTTTGTAACCGCCCAATAGACCCAATGAGGTCTTGCCGCCGATCTTTTGCTCGTAGTTCAGGTTCACCGCAAGACCGGCGTAACCAGCGAGGTTTGTTTTGATGATCCGGCGGGGACTAAAGAGGTCAGCTACCGGTTCCTGCGCATACAAGGAGGAAAGGCCTAATGCCAGAGCTGAGCAAAGAAGAATACGTTTCATGGTCTGTGGGGGGGTGAGGGACCGTTTGCGATAGACCGAAAGTAGGCCGTGCTGCTTTCGCCAGCAAGCGACCAACTCATTTATTCCGGAGAATGGGCCAAACGGCCATTGCCGTTAAGGGTGGAAAGGCATTCGGCTGTTCAATGAAGGAACAGAAGCCCTGGCAGCACATGGGTTATGCCGCCAAGTGCGACAAACAGCGGAGTACGAATTCTATTTCGCGTACTTGGCCACCACCTCCGGTGTAATGCCGGTATGGCTGAAGCCCCCGTCGTGGAAGAGGTTCTGCATGGTGACATACCGCGTGTAGTCGCTGAACAGGGCAAGGCAATACCGGGCACAGTCTTCGGCCGGTGCATTTCCTAACGGGCTCATATCATGTGCAAACCCGAAGAAGCTGTCGAATCCCTTCACACCTTGACCAGCAGTGGTCATTGTGGGGCTTTGACTGATGCTGTTCACCCGCACACGCTTCGCCCGGCCCAAGTGGTAACCCCAACTACGTGTAATGCTCTCCAACAAGCTCTTTGCATCGGCCATGTCACCGTAGTCCGGGAAAACACGCTGAGCGGCGATATAGGTCAGTGCGACCGCGCTACCATTCTCGGCCAACGAGTCCAGCTTGTGTGCGGCTTGCAGCATACGGTGGAAGCTCATGGCGCTTACGTCCAGCGTTTGCTTGTACCACTCGTAATTCACATCGGTGTAATGTCGGCCTTTGCGCACGTTCGGGCTCATGCCGATGCTATGCAGCACGAAATCGAGTTTTCCGCCCAGGAGTTGGGTGCTTTCAGTGAAAAGCTTCTCCAGATCCTCATCGTTGGTCGCATCCGCACCGATGACAGGAGCTCCTGTGCTCTCAGATAACTTCTTGATCTC
>CADECG010000157.1 GCA_902825795.1 uncultured Bacteroidota bacterium | reverse complement strand
GGCAAGAGCAGTTTCCACGCAGCGTTGATGTGGAAGGAGCCCGTGGTGACCGGTCCGCACAGCGTGCAGTTCGCGATCATCAATGAAGTGCAGGAGAAAGACCTGCGCGAGCAAAAGGCCTATTTGGTTGAGCACCTGCGGATCGAGCTTGACGACCCGGCGCTTGAACTCTCGATCGTGAAAGAGGCTGTTGCCGACATCAGACCTCGTTACACCCCGCGCGACCGCTTCACCATACTGGCTGAGAAGAACCCGGCCCTGTTGGGCCTGCGTGAGGCGCTCGACCTGGACGTGGGCTGAACGGTTCTCTCGCCTATATGGCCCCGTCCGGACAACTTGCTGGCGCGCCATGCGTCTCTGGCCAGTCGGCCACCTTCAGGCTACATTCACCGCCGCTTCAGCAACACTAGACCCTATGATGCAACGACTGCTCCGGGCCTGCACGATATCCACCCTACTTTCCTTCCTCACTATCCAAGCAACGGCTTCGCATGTCAGCGGGGTCGATATCGGCTACGAGTGCTTGGGCGGCAACCAATACCAGATCACGCTCAACATTTTCAGGGATTGCAGCGGCATCCCGATGAGCACCACCGAGACCGTGGATATCGTCAGTTCCTGCGGCCAATCGCTTACGCTTTCACTCGCACAGGCCCCCGGCACGGGTTATGAGATCAGCCAATTGTGTCCTTCGGTACTTCCGTTGAGCGATTGCAACAACGGTGGTTACCCCGGTATGGAGTCTTACACCTACCAAGGGATCGTAACGCTGAACCCGCCTTGCAATAGCTGGACGGTGAGTTGGGGTACCTGCTGCCGTAATCCAAGTGTGAACGTTCCCAGCAGCAACTTGGACGACATCTACGCGGAAGCGTTACTGAATACGGCCACCGCGCCCTGCAACAACTCACCGATCTTCACGGCACAGCCCATTCCGTTCGTTTGTGCTGGTATTCCGGTGTCATACAACTACGGCGTGTTCGACCCCGATGGTGATTCACTTGTGTATTCATTCGTACCTGGTCAACTGTTCGCTGGAAATAACCTGACCTATGGCGCAGGTTTCACGGCCACACAACCTATCCCGGGTATCACGCTGGACCCGAACACCGGCGAGGTGACCTTCACCGTTGCAGTGCAGGGCAACTATATCGTTGTGGTGGAAGTTGCTCAGTACGACGCCAACGGGAACTTGGTCGGGACGGTCATGCGCGACATGCAATTCACGGTGATCGCGTGCACCAACCAAGTGCCCGCTGCCCCGGCTGCATACACCAACTTCACAGGCACCGCACTCTCCACCGGCCCCACCAGCTTGGAAATGTGTGTGGGCGATTGGTTCTGCATGGACCTGTTGTTCACCGACGCCGACCTTGGTGATAGCCTTACGCTCACGTCCAACATCACGCTCGCGTTGCCCGGGGCGACGTTCGTTCAAACGGGCATCAATCCGGCTACGGCCAGTGTATGCTGGACGGCAGTGGCTGGCACCAGCCCGGTAACGACGTTCACCGTTTTTGCCGAAGACGATGCCTGCCCAGTGACCGGCCTGAACCAGCAGACCATTACCGTGCTCTTCCTGCCGCGCACTTCCACGATCGCGGACAGCTTGCTTTGTGAGCCTGCTCCCGTGACGTTGTACAGTTCCGGCGGAACGATCTTCACGTGGAGCGTGCTCAGTGGGGATCCGATATCGATCGGCAACAACTTCTCCTGCAACCCGTGCAGCGATCCCGTTGCCACGCCAGCGATCACCACCACGTACGAAGTGGTGAGCGACCTGCAGACGACCTGCGTGAACCGCGACACGGTGACCATCTTCGTTATCCCGCCGTTCGGGATCAACAGTGTTGTTCCGCACCAGACCACCTGCAACGGCGATAGCGACGGATGGGTGGAGGTAGCGCCGTTCGGCGCCGCAGGGCCGCCATGGACCTGGGAGGTGTGGGATGGAGCAGTGCTCGTGAATTCACAAACGGTGAACGGCGCTACAACCATCACGGGACTGTCAGAAGGGACCTACACGCTTGTCCTCGGCGAGCCGATCGGCTGCACACACGACACGACATTCTACATCGCGCAGCCCGACCCTATGGCGGTGCTGGTGAACGACAGCACGATCTGCTTGAGCACCTCGGCGGTGCTCAGCGCAACAGGATCAGGCGGCAACGGCGGGTACAGTTACAGCTGGAACCAAGGCTTGGTGGGCGATGGACCACACACAGTAGCGCCACCGGTAACAACAGCCTATCAAGTCGTTGCCACCGATATGCTTGGCTGTGTTTCACCAGCCGATGTTGCGACCATTTCCGTACTACCAGCGTTGCAGGTGGTGGCCACTGCGCCTGACAGCATTTGTATAGGTGCGGTTGCCGAACTCACTGCTGCTCCCGGCGGTGGAAATGGCGGACCCTACACGCTCATCTGGTCCGAGCTCGGTGCCAACGTGGTCGGTGCGCGCGACACGATCGTAGTAACACCAACGGTCTTCGGTACGGATTACGTTGTTGCCCTCACGGACAATTGCGGTTCGCCTCAAGTGAGCGACACCGTTCACGTACAGTGGTACCGCGCACCTGAACCCAATTTTACTGTCGACAAGCGTGAGGATTGTTTCCCGGCCGAGATCACGTTCACCAATACCACCGACCCATCGGACGTGGGCACCAATTGCATCTGGGACTTCGGCGATGGCAACACCGCGATCGGATGTGGCGGCGCGTTCAACAGCTACGCCAACGTGGGCTGCTACGATGTATCGCTCACTGTTTATTCACCCGAGGGTTGTGTCGGCGACACCACCTTCCCGCAGTTCATCTGTGCCCGCCCCTATCCCATCGCCGATTTCCGCTGGTCGCCGGAAGTCGCCAACATCCTCGATCCGCAAGTAGCCTTCTTCAACCAATCGCAATTCGATCTGACGTGGGCTTGGTCGTTCGGCGAAACCACGGTGCCGGACTCCGCATTCGTGCCCGACCCGGTCGTGTTGTTCCCCGAAACGGACGAAGCCACTTACCCGGTTTGGTTGCACGTCACCAACCAATACGGCTGCCCGGACAGTGTCATGAAACTGGTCTTCATCGAGGGCGTATTCTCGGTGTACGTCCCGAACGCCTTCACCCCTGATGGCGATGGCATCAACGACGAATTCGGCCCGCTGGGACAAGGCATCTCCGACAAGGATTTCGAGTTCACCGTGTTCGATCGCTGGGGCCAGCCCATCTACAAGACCAGTGCTCCCAACGACTGGTGGGATGGCACCGTAACGGGCGCTCAGGCCGTGCAAGGCGTCTACGCCTGGCGCTTGGACCTGGTGGACCGCTACCGCAATCTCGACAAGCAGTACTACGGTCACGTGACCTTGGTGCGCTGAGCGCAAGTCTTGCCAGTTGATCCGTTGTCATCCGGTGTTTCCGCGCGCGGCTACTTTCGCGGCCACTAAATCTCTGGAAGCAACATGTCGAAGATCAAGGTGGCCAAGCCCGTAGTGGAACTGGATGGTGATGAGATGACCCGCATCATCTGGAAGTGGATCAAGGACCAACTGATCCTGCCCTATGTGGATGTGCCCATCGAGTACTATGATCTCGGCATCGAATACCGTGACAAGACCGACGACAAGGTGACCGTGGAGAGCGCCAAGGCGATCCAGAAACACAACGTCGGTATCAAGTGCGCGACGATCACACCGGATGAAGCGCGCGTGAAAGAATTCGGGTTGAAGCAGATGTGGAAGAGCCCCAACGGCACCATCCGCAACATCCTCAACGGCACCGTGTTCCGTGAGCCGATCGTGATCAAGAACATCCCGCGACTGGTGCCGGGTTGGACGCAACCGATCGTTATCGGTCGTCATGCGTTCGGCGATCAGTACCGCGCAACGGACGCGGTGATCAAGGGCAAGGGCAAGCTCACCATGACCTTCACGCCGGAGGACGGCAGCGCGCCGCAGAACTGGGAGATCTACCAGTACGATGGCAACGGCGTAGCACTCGCGATGTACAATACCGACGAGAGCATCGAAGGCTTCGCGCGCAGCTGCTTCAACTTGGCGCTGCAGAAGAAGTGGCCGCTCTACTTCAGCAGCAAGAACACCATCCTGAAGAAGTACGATGGTCGCTTCAAGGACATCTTCCAGGAGATCTACGAGAAGGACTACGCAGCCGCGTTCAAGGACGCCAAGATCACTTACGAGCATCGCCTCATCGACGACATGGTGGCCAGCGCGTTGAAGTGGAGCGGCGGTTTCATCTGGGCCTGCAAGAACTACGACGGCGATGTGCAGAGCGATATCGTGGCGCAGGGCTTCGGTTCCCTCGGCTTGATGACCAGCGTATTGACCACACCCGACGGCAAGACCATCGAAGCGGAAGCCGCGCACGGCACGGTGACGCGCCACTACCGTATGCACCAAGAGGGTAAGCCCACCAGCACCAATCCCATCGCCAGCATTTTTGCGTGGACCCAAGGGCTCGCCTTCCGTGGCAAGCTCGATGGCAACGAAGCGCTCATCAACTTCTCAAAGACGCTCGAGCGTACGTGCATCGAAACGGTTGAAGAAGGCAAGATGACCAAGGACCTCGCCGTATGCATCCACGGCGAGAAAGTCTCGTCCGAACACTACCTCGCTACGGACAAGTTCATGGCGGCGTTGCAGGAGGGGTTGGAGAGGAGGATGGCCTAGGTCGTTCGCTCCCTGGGCCTAACGAACTGCCGCAACTTCTTCCCGCTGCTGCAATGCTCGATGAGATTTGCCAATCGTTTTTCACGCGTGGCCTCCTGCTTGGCGCTCATCACCCACCACGTTGCGGCTTTGCTGTAGCTGGGCTGCACGGCTTTCCAGAAGGCCCACGCAGGCTTATCCGCTTTCATCCGCTTCTCATAGGCCGGTGAAAGTCCCACGGCGTTGCGTTCGTAGCTGTACTGTTCGCTGCGCACGACATCGCGTGCTTCGAAAGCCGCAATGCCGGCTGGGGTCATTTCGCCGGCCGCGATCAGTTCCTTCGCTCGCTTGATGTTACGCGAACTCCAGATGCTCTTGTTGCGCCTTGGCACAAAGCGCATGGCGAAACGATCGGTCTTGCTGCCATAGCGCACGGCTTCCGTCCAACCGTAGCAGAGCATCAGGTCGGCGGCTTCCGGGTACGTGATGCCTTCGTCCTTGGCTGCCTGTTTCACCAGTTCGGCCCAAAGTTCCTTAGCCGTTCCGTGGTTGCGCTGCAACCAGCGCCGCAGTTCTTGCGCGTCCGCGAAAACCTCAGGATCGACAGGTGGGCCGGAAGACATGCTGAGCCGAAAATAGGATCGCTTTGCCACGCGTTTCATCTTTGCCGCCGCGTCAGACCTTCATTGTCTGATCCTCTGATTTTCTGATCCAAGCATTGCGCCAGTCCCCCCACCCCATCACCCGCCGTGATCTGGACCGCCTTGCGATCCCGGCGATCATCAGCGGCATTGCCGAGCCACTGATCGCGCTGGTGGACATGGCGTATGTGGGAAGGCTCGGCACCGCCGACCTGGCCGCCGTAGGCATCGGCAGCAGCTTCTTCCTGCTGGTGGTGTGGGTGCTGGCCCAAACACGCAGCGCGGTGCTGGCAGTGGTTGCACGTTACTATGGCGAGCAGCGTTTGAGTGAAGTCCACACGCTGGTGCCGCTCGCAGTTTGGATGAACTTCGGCTTGGGCCTGCTGTTCTTCGGCATCACGAACGCCTTCTCGACGCAGATCTTCCAGCTGTACAATGCGGAAGGTGAAGTACTCGAAAAGTGTGTGGCGTACTACCACATCCGCAGTTTCGGTTTCCCGTTCGTGCTGGCCACGTTCGCGCTCACCGGTGCGTTCCGTGGCATGCAGAACCTGAAGTGGAGCATGTGGATCAGCGTCTTCGGGGCGGTCGTCAACCTCGTGCTGAACCCGCTGTTGATCTTCGGCTACGGCGGCTTTCCGCAACTGGGCATTGAAGGATCGTCGTGGGCCAGTCTGGTGGCGCAACTGAGCATGTTCGCCTTCGCCATCGTGGTGCTGAAGACGCGCACACCCTTCCCGCTGTTCCCCACAACTTGGCGCCACCCGGAACTGAAGTCGCTCTGGCTGCTTAGCGGCAATCTGTTCGCACGCACCATTGCGCTGAACGCCTGCTACTACTTGGGCGCACGCTACGCAGCAGGCTATGGCCTTCTCCAAAGCGCGGCACACAGCATTGCCATGAACATCTGGCTCTTCAGCGCATTCTTCATCGATGGTTACGCGGCTGCGGGCAGTGTGCTCGTGGGTCGCTTCAACGGGGAGCGGAACTGGGCTGCGCTGTACCGCGTGAGCTGGCAAGTGGTACGGCGCAGCGTATTGATCGGCGCGATCCTGGCGGCGCTTTACGGCATCGGGTACCTAGGGATCGGCAGCCTCTTCACCAAAGCCCCCGAAACGTTGGTGCTGTTCAACGCCGTGTTCTGGTTGGTCATCATCACGCAACCGATCAACGCGGTGGCGTTCGCCTTCGACGGCATTTACAAAGGTGTGGGCGATGGCAAGAGCCTACGCAACGTGCTCATCATCGCCACATTCGGGGTGTTCCTGCCCGTGGCATGGGCACTTGACGCCTTCGGCTGGGAGCTGCACGCGGTGTGGACGGCCTTCCTGTTGTGGATGTTCACGCGCGGCTTCATGCTCTCGCTGGCGTTCGAGAAGGAATTCGGGCCACGGTCGGTGTTGCGTCGACCACCGCCGAAGTGAGGGTTCATAGGCTCCCGCTACCTTCGGGCCGTACGGATGAAAACACACTTTGAACGCGCACTGCGCCATGGGCTGTTGGTGTTACTGTCACTGACCTGTGCTACAGCTCATGCCCAGGACTACGCTGGTGAAGAAGAGACCGAAGAGCCGAAGGAAAAAGACACCCGGACGCTGAAGGAACGACTGTTCTGGGGCGGTGGCATCAACATCGGCTTCGGCACGGTAACCAACATCGGTGTGGAACCGATCGTTGGTTACAAAGTGGACCGCGCCAACCGATGGAGCGTGGGTGTAGGTGGCACGTACAACTACTTCCGACAGAATACCGCGGCCTACAACTACGAAACCAGCATCTACGGCTACAAAGCCTTCACGCGCTACAAGATCCTACCGCAGTTCTTCGTGCACAGCGAATTCAACCAGCTCAGCTACCAGCTGTACAACGGCGGCGCCGGTCCGCGTGATCGCCTGTGGATACCCTACCTACTTGTTGGCGGAGGTTATGCAGCCAACATTGGCGGAAGGACCTATCTCACCTTCCAAGCGTTGTGGGATGTGATCCAGGACCCCAACAGCCCCTACCGCGCTGGCACGCCGTTCATTACCGGCGGCTTCGCCGTTGGTTTCTGACGCGCAGGTTATACATGTCCGCGACCACCGCAGCATCCGCCACCAAGCGACCCCATCGTTGGTTGCGACGACTGGGTCGCATCGCCATCGGGGTGGTGGTGGTCATCGCGGTTTGCTTGTTCTGGTTCTGGTTGGTTGTGCGTGTGCCCGAGCCAGTGACTTCCACCGATGATCTGACAAGACCCACCCGCTCGCTCGATGCTACCGGTCGATGGCGCATCGGCAACAACTGGCTGGGGAAGAACAACCACAGCTTGTATGAAGTGTACATAGAAGGCGATGATCTGCAACGCGGCATGACGTACGGCGTGCTCGCGCAGGAACTCATCGTGAAGCAGGAAGAGATCTTCGTGGACCGCCTGCGGAAACTGGTGCCCAACGAAAGTTGGTTGCACACGCTGAAGTACTTCACGGCCTGGTTCAATCGCGACCTGCCGGAACATGTGCCATTGGAATTCGAACGCGAGATCTTCGGCGTGAGCCGGTCGTTCTCCGATGACTACGACTTCATCGGGCCGAAGTACCACCGCGCACTCAACTACCATGCGGCGCATGATATCGGTCACGCGCTGCAGGACCTGGCGCTGGTAGGTTGCACCAGTTTCGCGGCATGGGACAGCGCCACCGCCGATGGCGGCCTGTTGATCGCGCGCAACTTCGATTTCTATCTGGGCGAGGAATTCGCCAAGGACAAACTCATCACGTTCGTGAACCCTACCGGTGGCATACCCTTCATGACGGTGAGTTGGGGCGGCTTCATGGGCGCGGCCAGTGGCATGAACACTGAAGGGCTGACCGTGACGATCAACGCCGCGAAGAGTTCGACCCCGTTCGGTGCGAAGACGCCCATCAGCCTGTTGGCGCGTGAGATCCTGGAGCATGCGGCAACGATCGACAGCGCCATTGCCATTGCCAGCAGGCGAGAGGTCTTCGTGAGCGAATCGATACTGGTGGGCAGTGCACGCGATGGCCGTGCGGTGATCATTGAAAAAGCGCCTGATGGTATGGACGTTACGCGCACCCAAGGCGATCGACTGGTGTGTGCGAACCACTACCAGAGCGATCTGTT
>CADECG010000156.1 GCA_902825795.1 uncultured Bacteroidota bacterium | reverse complement strand
ACTCCCCACTTTGATCACATCCTCCTGGTACACCATAACGCCGTAGGTCTCCGGCATGCTCTTGAGCAGCTTCGGTGGCGCCTCTCTCCTCGCACGTTCAGGATCGCGGTGTCGCAACAGGTACTCGCGCATCATGCCGCTCTCGGCGACGCCCGGTCGTATGATGCTGCTCGCCGCGACCAGTCCGAGATAATCTTCCACCGCGAGCTTCTTCAGGAGCATGCGCATGGCCGGACTTTCCACATAGAAGCAGCCGATGGTGTTGCCGACCTTGATCAGTTCCTTGATCGCCGGATCCCGCTTGAAGCTCTTGATGTCGTGGATATCGATGTGCTCACCCTTGCTCTCAAGGATCTCCACCGCCTCACGGATATGCCCCAGCCCACGCTGGCTCAGTAGGTCGAACTTGTGCAGGCCCATGTCCTCGGCTTCCAGCATGCTGAACTGGGTTACAGGAAATCCCTTCGGTGGGCGGTGCAGAGCGGTGAAGTGCGTCACTGGCTTTTCCGTGATCACGATGCCGCCCGCGTGGATGCCCAAGTGATGCGGCATGCCGATCAACCGGTGTCCATACCTCACGACGGCTTGCGCCACTTTGTCCAGTTCACCCTTCGCGCCATCGGGCACGCGGCGTTGGTCGCGGTAGTAACTGCTGTCGCCTTCGCTCAGCGCGTCGATCTCGCCCGGAGGCAGCCCCATCGCCTTGCCCAATTCGCGTATGGCGCCGCGCCATTGGAAAGTGGCATAGGTGGCGATCTGAGCCGCATGGATAGTTCCAACGCCCTCCCCATTGTACTTGCCGAAGACATACTTGAAGATCTCATCGCGGTCCTTCCAACTGAAGTCGATGTCGAAGTCAGGCGGCTTCTTGCGCGCGGGATTGATGAATCGCTCGAAGTAGAGATCGAGTTCCATCGGGTCCACGTCGGTGATGCGCAGGCAATAGGCGACCAAGCTGTTCGCACCGCTGCCACGGCCTACATGGAAGAAGCCCCTTCTGCGCGCGTAGTTGACAATGTCCTGGTTGATCCGGAAGTAGCTGATGAAACCCATCTCCTCGATCACCTTCAACTCATAGTGCATGCGCTTGACCACCTCCGGCTTCGCATCCGGATAGCGATAGCGCAATCCTTCCAGCGTATCGGCATGGAGCTTCTCACGGTCCTCTGCCTCATTCGCACTGAATGCCTTACGTGTCTTGTCGCTCTTGTCGAACGCTATGCTGCATTGATCCAACAGACGAGCGGCATTGTCCACCAGCCCGGGGAAGTCGCGATAGACATGTCGCACCTCTTCTTCGTTGCGGAAGACTTCATCGGCTTGCGCGAGTTCTTCCATCGGCAGCAGGCTCACCACGGTGTTCTTCGCCACGGTACGCAGCAGACGGTGCGTGTTGAAGTCCGGCTTGCCACGGAAAGTCACCGGCAGCAAGGCCACTAGATCGTTCGGCCTGCGCGCCCACGGGCTGAACGGCAGACGCGTGAGGTCGGAGGGCTTGATGCCGACGCGTTCGTTCGGTCGAAGTTGTTGAGGTGCTGCGCTGAATGGATAGATGAAGAAGGCACCGGAGAGTTCCGGGGCGCGTTCCGGGATCGCTTCGCCATCCAGCAGATGCGGGCTAAGCAGTTCGTTCAATTGCTGGAATCCATCATTGTTCTTCGCGATTCCTATGTACAGCAAGCGCGGTCCCTGCCGGAACTCGATGCCTGCCACAGGCCGCACGCCGTAGCGCGATGCATCACGAACGAAATCGGGAATACCTGCCGTGCAGTGGATGTCGGTGAGCGCGAGCGTGCGCGTCGGGCTTCATCACGCCGTACTTGAAACTGAACCAGCTGTGCGCGTTGAGGTACATCGGTCAAGCCGATCGACGGGGAATGTGTCGATCGGCTCGCCAATAAGATAGACTCCGGAAGAACTTTTTCTTCTAGCGTGCGAGCGTCTCGATCGAGCGGATCTCGCCCGACCCGGACACATCACGGCTGATGCTGCTGGGATGGCCCTTGTAGGTCACATCGCCACTGCCGGCAACCGAGGCTTCGAGGCTTTCGTTCGCCACCACGGCCACATCGCCGCTGCCTTCAACGGATACGTTCACGTTGGCGCTGACCAGGCCGTTCGCGCTGATATCGCCACTGCCTTCCACGTCTGCCTTGAACGTTGCGCAGGTGCCGCTCAACTTCATGTCGCCGCTCCCTTCAATGTCTGCCTTGATGTTCTTCGCGGTGAACGCAAGGGTGATGTTGCCGCTGCCTTGGATATCGAGATCCACGTTGTCCGCAGCGAAAGTCCCGTTCCCCTTCACGTCGCCCGATCCTTCAATGCTCACCATGTCGATGGTCGGCACGCTGATGTGTACGGTGAATGTTTTGTCCGTGCTATAGTTCTTGTCGCCGGTGCCGATGACCCACACCCCGTTCCTCACTTCGGTGGTAAGCAACTCACCGATGTTCGCCTGTGCCTCGACTTCCACCGAACGCGTTGATGACTGTGTGAGCACCACATCGATAGCGCCTTCCACCGTGATGCCGTGGAAGTTCTCCACGCTCACCACCTTCTTCACCACCTCCCCGGTGCCTTTCACATGATCACAAGCCGAGGCGAAGCTGAACGTTCCAATGAAGATCGCTGGGAGGAGGATGAGGTTGCGCATGACGGTGGTGTTTGGTGTTGCTGCCAACGAACGTAGAATGTGCGGGAACCGGTCGGTGTTAGGGAATGTTAAAAGCTGTTCACCGATGCCTTTGTAGATGCCGCCGTTCCATCAACCAAGGGAGCAGCGCCTTGCGTGTCGTCTACATTCGTGAGGCCATGCTTGCGCGGAACTTCACCTTCATCCTAACTGCCTTCGTGGTATTGCAGTTGAACGCTCAAGTAGACAGTGTGGTTGTGTTCAGGACAAGACCGAACGAGGACCCTCAATTCCCAGGTGGGGATCTTGCCCTCAGGTTGTACCTAGAGCAAAATCCCATTCAATCCGCCGATACAACCTGTATAGGGAAATTGTGGGTCGAATTCACCGTCGATAGCAACGGATATGCAGTGGACCCGAGAATTGCCAAGGGCTTGTGCTTATCCGCGAATGATGAGGCTATTCGACTGGTTCGGAAAATGCCCCAATGGGAACCCGGGAGCATTCTCGGCCGTCGTGTGCCAGTCAAATACCAGTTGGGCATAACGGTTGGAGAAAAGGGCACTCATAACCCAAACCCTGATCAGGTTGTTCCGGTGGACTGCTCAACAGTGACCGATAGCAGCCACGTCTTCATGTCATGGCAGGTTGATGAGCCGCCAGAACGCATTCCAGCGAAAGACGCGTTGACACATGCTTGTCCACCACTATTAGAGTATCCGGCCCATTGGGACTGCACTGGTACAGTATACGTGGCCTTCATCATTGAGCGCACAGGTGAAGTGTCGGAGCCAAGTATCAAGCGCAGTGTATGCAAAGGCCACGACGACGCAGCACTTCAAGCGGTGAAGAAGATGCCCCCGTGGAAGCCGGGACGGTGTAACGGCATGCCCGTGCGGGTTGAGATGACCCAAGCCGTGCGTTTTGAACTGGATTGATCACTCCACCCCCTCCCACCACCGCTCGCTAGCAGCAGCATCCGGCCAACGCACAATGCGGCCCGGTCTCGGCGTGAAGAGTTCCACGTTCAACTCCGCAGCCTTCTTCGACAATCGTGTGATCGGCTCTTTCCACGTGTGCATGCCCAAGCTGTACTTGGCCCAATGGATCGGCATCAACACCTTGGCCTTGACATCCACCGACGCCTGCGCCGTCTCCTCGGGCATCATGTGGATATCCGCCCAACGCTCGTTGTAGGCGCCGCATTCCAGGAAGGCGAGATCGAAAGGGCCAAGACGTTCGCCCACTTCCTTGAATGTGGGCGAGTAACCGCTGTCCGCACCGAAGTAGATGCGCTGGCCTTTGCACTCGAAGGCCCATGAGCCCCACAACGTGCTGAATCGATTAGTGAGCCCACGCCCGCTGAAGTGACGCGCCGGTGCCAGCGTGAGCTTCACCAGACCGACCTCACCACTTTCCCACCAGGCCTTCTCTGTGATGGATGCTGCCGGAATACCCCAGTGTTCCAAATGGGCGCCAACACCAAGGGCAGTGATGAACTTCTTGTCCCGGAGTTGGACCATGGTCTCATGGCATAAGTGGTCGTAGTGATCGTGTGACAGCAACACCATATCCACCTTCGGCAACAGATCAACGCGCATGTGCTCTGTGTAATCGAACCGCTTCGGCCCGGCAAAGGAGAAGGTGGAAGCACGCTCGCCGAAGACTGGGTCGATGAGGAAAGTCACGCTGTCAACTTTCAGTAGCAGCGAAGAGTGTCCGAACCAAACGAAGGCGAAACCGGTATCGGGCAACGCATCCCATGCCTTTCGGTCGAAGGGCACGTTCGGGATGGCACCCTCCGGCTCGCGGCCGGGTGCGCCTTTGATGAACTCCCACATCACACCAAGCATGGTGCCCAATGGCATGTCCATGTTGGTCTCCACTGCGTTGTGGAGCTTCCCCCCACGGTGGTTCGGCAAGGCTTTGATGCGCGCGAGCCGCTCGCCGGACGAGTTGGATCCAATACGCGGCGCAAATGAGAAGTAGCCGATGAACAACGCAACAAGCAGAGCAACACAGGAGAGAACGATGAACCAGACCATATGGATGAGCGCGTGTTGGGGGCGCGAAGTTCGGTGCCCAAGGCATCGACTAACATTGCGGTATGCGGAAGTGGGTCGTCGGTATTGCGGTATTACTGACCGTGTCTCGAATTCATGCCCAAACGGCGACGGCCAAACCGGCCGGCCTCATGCGCGTGGAGAATGAGTACAAGCTGTACGTGCCCGATACGCTGGCCGATGCTGTATGGGAATGGTTGGTGAGCGAGTTCGGGCCGCAAGGGTCGGCCATGCGTTCCATCGATAGCGGCTTCGCCAGCAAGGTGGCCACTGACCGTATGGTGGACCAGTACTTCGACAACGACCGCTGGCAACTGCTGCACAGCGGCAACGGTGTGCGCCTTCGCTCACGGCAAGTGCTCAGCGACACAACCGACCGCAAGCATGGCCGTAGGCTGATGCAGATAAAGATCAACCGCGTTGATGACAACGCGTTGAACCGGGGCGAGTACAAGTTCAAGACGGATACACTGATCTCGGATAGCGCTTCGATCGATCCACGCGAGCGCCACCCTTTCCTTGGTCTTGTTGCACCGTTCCATCGGGATAGCATCCTTCGTGTGCTGCGTCTCTACGGTGTAGATGGCGATAGCCTGCATCCCACGCTGCTGCTGGACCAGATGCGCCGACGCATCTACTTGTATCGTGATACGATCGCCTTCGCCACGCTGAGCTTGGATGAGATCACCGCACGTTTCGGCGACAAGCAGCACTACAGCCATGAGTTGGAACTGGAGCTGAACGAGATCGGCTACACGAACGACGACCCGACCGGTCGCGCCGAGATGGAACACATCAGCGCGCTGATCAAGGAGCGTGTGGTGAGGCAATGGCCCAGGCTCAAGCAGGACCAACGGCCGAAGTACCTGAAAGCCTGGGAGGCCATGATGCTCCCTTGGGATTGTGCGACGCAGGAAGTCCAACAAGCACGCAAACAGCGCATTCGGGGTTGGTCTATCGGTGGCGGTGCTGTCACGGTGCTGATCATTGCACTGGCGGCAAGGCGTAGAAGGAACCGCAGGAAGATCGGCGCCCCGTGAGTTCGGCGTTGCCGGTTGCCTATTGCTCTTCGACCCGGTAGTTTCGGGCCATGGCAAGTCAACGGTTCTATTGGTCGGTACTCGTGTTGCTGATCACAACGTTCGCAGTTGCTGCGGATGTGGTGCTCGTGCCTTTGGGTGCCACTTGGAAATACCTCGACAACGGCAGCAATCAAGGCTCGGCTTGGCGGGCGCCGGCGTTCAACGATGCTCCATGGGCAAGCGGACCAGCGGAACTCGGCTACGGCGAAGGCGATGAAGCAACGGTGGTGAGCTACGGTCCGAGTTCGAGCAACAAGTACATCACCACATATTTCCGTCGCACGTTCAGCATACCCAATGTGAGCGTTTATCCGGCCTTTCTGCTGGAACTGCTCCGCGATGACGGTGTGATCGTTTGGGTGAACGGCGTGGAGGCATTCCGCAACAACCTGAATGAAGGCACGGTCGCGTACAACACGATCGCATACAAGAGCATCGGTGGAATTGACGAGGTGCGGCGCTACGAGCAACTCCTCCCCGCTTCCCTCTTCGTGAACGGCAACAACACCATTGCCGTGGAGATGCACCAGGACAATGGGCAGAGCAGTGATATCAGCTTCGACCTGCGGTTGACCGGTCTTGACAACATACCAGCGGTGTTCCGTGTTCCATATCTGCAGGCCGCGCATGAACAAGGCATAACGATCAAGTGGAAAACCGATGTACCGACCGACGCCCGCGTACGCTATGGCCCGGCCCCGGGCAACACACCCTTCGTGGTGGATGATGCGAGCATTTCACAAGACCACGATGTGGTGATCACCGGGCTGCTACCCAACACGACCTACTACTACAGCATCGGCACCACTACTGCCGACCTCGCCGGCGTGAGCGATGCCTCCTATTTCTTCCGCACGCATCCCGTCGTTGGCACCTCGCAGCCTTTGCGCATCTGGGCGATCGGCGATGCGGGCACCGCGACTGCCGATCAGTACAGGGTGCGGGACAGCTACTTGAATTACGCTGGGGCCAACACAGCCGATGTATGGCTCATGCTCGGCGACAATGCCTACTTCCAAGGGCGGGAAGCCGAGTTCCAAGTGAGCGTGTTCAAGGAAGGGTACCAGAGCATCCTGCGCAACACCTGCTTGTGGCCCACACCCGGCAATCACGACTACTACAGCAGTGCGGATGCAACCACCCAGACCGGCACGTACTTCAACCTCTTCTCACCGCCGAAACTTGGCCAATGTGGTGGTGTGGCCAGTAATACCGAGGCCTACTATTCCTTCGATCGCGGCAATGTTCACTTCATCTCGCTCGACAGCTACGACAGCCCACGTGCGCCGACCGGCGCGATGGCCACATGGTTGTTGCAAGACCTAGTCTATGCGGAGTTGAACAGCGATTGGATCATTGCCTATTGGCACCACCCACCCTACACCAAAGGCAGCCACAACAGCGATGATGTGGCCGATAGCGACGGCGTGATGCGCGACATGCGCCAGAACATCCTGCCGATCCTCGAAGCCCATGGCGTAGACCTTGTTTTGGCAGGACATAGCCACAGCTACGAACGCTCATTCTTGATCGACAGCCACTATGGAGTCAGTACCACCTTCAACACCGGTACCATGCGGTTGGATGGAACCGCAGGTCGCATCAGCGAACTCGGCGCCTATCAGAAAGATGGGGATCTGGCCGCGCACGATGGAGCCGTTTACACGGTATGTGGCGTTAGCGGCAAAAAGGACGCGGTCGGTAGTTTG
Organism: uncultured Bacteroidota bacterium; assembly: GCA_902825795.1. GTDB lineage: Bacteria > Bacteroidota > Bacteroidia > Flavobacteriales_F > PHOS-HE28 > PHOS-HE28. Next base: position 945 of record CADECG010000156.1, on the reverse strand, counting down.
AACCACCCCGCTATGTACATGAGCACCTGCTCGCAATGGGGCAGCTTGGTGATCGATGTGGATGGCACAGCACTGCATGCGCGTTTCCTCAACGACGTGGGGATGGTGGTCGATCACTATGACATCGTGAAACCACAAAGCACATTGCCGTTAGGGCTGAAGGTCGCTTTGGAAGGCCCGCTCGACACCATCAGCGGCCTAATGCACGACAGCCTGCGCGTGCGTGGCTTTGTGCCGCTGCAACAACCATTCACCGGCACTTTCCCCTTGGTAGGTGAAGGAGGTTCCGAATCGGTATCTCCTGCGGTGTTCAGTCTCACTGGACCTGATGCCATCGTTGATTGGGTGCTGGTGGAAGTGCGGAATGCCGAAACGCCGGGACAGGTCTTGAACACACGTGCAGCCCTCCTGCAGCGTGATGGTGACGTGGTGGACCTGGATGGCACTTCACCGGTCCTTGTCCACATGCCCATGGGCTTCTATCATATTGCCGTTCGGCACCGGAACCATCTCGGTTGCATGACGGCAGCGCCGGTGCATTTGAAACGCGCATTGACCACGCTCGACTTCCGTTCGCCTTTGCTCAATACCTATGGCACCGAGGCGCGCAGACTCACAGCCAGTGGTATGGCGCTGTGGATGGGAAACTCCGTTGCCGACAACCACCTGATGTACGTCGGCACCGCGAACGATCGCGACCCGGTCCTTATCGCCGTAGGCGGAGTACTGCCAACGAATGCTGTTAGTGGCTACCTGCCCGAGGACACCAACCTGGATGGTACGGTGAAGTACATCGGTACCAAGAACGACCGCGACCCGATCCTTGTGAACGTGGGTGGTGTGCTGCCCACCAACACGCGTCAGGAGCAATTACCCGCTGGCGATGATGACGATGATTGAGAAGGCGGGTGGACAACGGACTTCCGTCTCCCACCCGCCTATCCA
>CADECG010000155.1:2570-8534 GCA_902825795.1 uncultured Bacteroidota bacterium | reverse complement strand
CAGTACGCTCGGGAATGGATCGTACTATGCCACCAGTTCCGATTGTACCAAACCCGGATTGCCGGAAGACTTCAACACGGAAGACATTACGGCTTTATCGATCGATCCTTCACGGATCACTTGGCTTGGTACGCACCACGGCGAATGCATCGCTCTGGATACTGCGGACAATGTCCTCGGGCGTTGGCGGCTCCCACCGAGCAACATCACCCGTGAGATCCGCGCGTTCTGCGTAGACCCTGAGGACGGCTCCATCCTGGCCACCACAGGGATCGGCATAGCGCGCTTTGCGGAACAGTCGATCGAACTCATCCGCCCTTCGGACGCCAACAGTTGGTACGGCCATGGGCTAGTGCGCCACCGCTCGGGCCACGCGCTGGTGATGTCTTCGCGTGGCGTAGCCGATATTGAAATGCGCAACGGTGGATCATGTCGTTGGATGCGCCCCGGGGAACGCTTCCACGGCGCCATGTCCGGTGCGGGTGATACAACTTGGCTATGGTCCGTGGAGGGGTTGCGCTACCACACGAGCGACAGTGTGTATGACTTCCATGCGGGTGATACGCTACTCGATACCCCTGTGCATGATCGTGTTGAATTCGCGGGTGCGGTGTGGTTGGCCACCGCGCGTTCCGGAGCGCTACGGATCCAAGGCAACGGACCCGCCGAATACATCCCACTGATGGCCGGTCCGGGAATGGTGCGCGCCACCTGCCTTCAACCGCTGGGCGATAGTTTGCTGATCGTGGGCAGCGTTCAAGGGCTCTTTCGCGTGGACCTGCGAGACCCTGAACGCATGCCGGCCAGGATCGATCGCAACTGGGGATTGCCCAGCGAAGTGATCCGCGACATCGGCTTCGACGGACGGCAATTGCGCGTGCTCACGGAACAAGGGCTGATCACGATCGACCCACGGGCGTTCGAACTCGTGCCGCCGACACAACCGCTTCTCCTCCTTTCCACCACGCTTCGTTCCGGCAGCCCAGTGCAGAACGGCGATCGACTGGAGCACACCGACGACCAACTCCACATCCGGTTCTGCCACCTCAACTTCCGCGACCATGGGCACCAGCTATTCCGCTACCGGGTGTTGGGACTGAGCGAAGACTGGACGCAAACGAACGTACCGGACGTTCGGCTGCTGGCACTGGCACCGGGCGACTACACCTTCGAAGTGAGCGGCCGCAACCCCGAGGGCACGTGGACACGGCCGCTGGCATTCCAGTGGACGATCGCACCGGCCTTCTGGCAAACATGGTGGTTCCGCGGCCTATGCACTGCACTGGCCATCGCGGTCATCGTGCTCGTGGTGCTTTGGTTGATGCGCCAACGTGCGCGGCGCACCGAATTGGAGGAACGCGTCCTCACACATCATCAAGCCGCGCTGCTCGCGCTCATGGACCCGCACTTCATCTTCAACTCGCTCAACTCCGTGCAGTCGTTCATCGCGCGCAACGACACCGATCGATCGCTCCGGTACATGGGCCGTTTCTCCCGGCTCATGCGCGGGCTGCTCAACGCCGGACGTGAACAGGAGATCAGCCTGCGACAGGAAGTGGACCTCTTGGAGCAATACTGTTCGCTGGAAGCATTGCGGTTCGATCCGCCGTTCCACTACACGATCGAGGCCGACGATCTGCCGCTGGACCGGCTGATGGTACCGGCCTACCTGATCCAACCGCATGTGGAGAACGCCATCCGCCATGGCCTTTGGCCCCTGCGCGAGCGACAAGGCGAACTGAACATCCGCTTCGAGGGGACCGCGGACAGTGTGCTGTGCACCGTTGCCGACAATGGGATCGGACGTGCAGCGGCGCATGCACAACATGCTCCGCACGGCAACCGTTCGGAGGGCATGCGCATCCAACAGGAACGCATCATCGCGCTCAACAGCCTCTCGCGCCGGGGCGGCATCCGGGTGGAGATCATCGACGGACACGATGACCTCGGCAACGCAACGGGGACAACCGTGCGCATCATCATCCCCCGGCACGAACGGACGGACGCACCGGACAATAGTGTTACTTGAAATGGAGAAAGCAACGACGGACAAGTCAACAACAACGCTTCGCACCGTGGTGGTGGATGATGAACTGCGCTCGCGCGAACTGATCGCCAGTTTGATCGATCGGTACACGCCGTTCGCTGCACTGGTGGGCAGTGCGGCCACCGCGCTCGAAGGCATCCGCTGCATCAATGAGCTGCGGCCCGATCTGGTACTGCTCGACATCGAGATGCCCAACGGCAATGCCTTCGACCTGCTGGCCGCGTTCCCGCAGCGCGATTTCGAGGTCATCTTCACCACGGCCCACGAGCACTATGCCGTGCAGGCCATCAAGACCCACCCTGCCGATTATCTGTTGAAGCCCCTGGACCCGGAACACTTCGTGCCCGCCCTGCTCGCGCTGCACGCGAAGCTGGCCGCTGCACCACGCAACGGCATCCTGCAGTTGCACACCACACAGGGCCACTTCTTCCTACCGCACGCCGACATTACGCACGTGGACGCCGACGGCAGCTACAGCCATGTTCATCTGCTGAGCGGCGAGCGGCACACCATGAGCCAGCCCATCGGCAAGGTGGAGACCGATCTTCCCGCACCGCCCTTCTTCCGCTGCCATCACAGTCATCTGCTCAACTTGCGCCACGTGAAGGCGCTCCTCACGGCGGACGGTGGCCTGGCTGAACTCGTCAACGGTGCGCGTGTGCCGGTGGCCTCACGCAAACAGACCGAACTGCTGCGCATGCTGAATGGATCGATCGTGATCTGATCCGCTGACGATCCCGTGCACCCTGGAAATAGCCGGAAGAACGAAGCCGGTGCCACGCAGTAGAACCACTACGCGGCACCGGCCCGTGCATTCGACAACGTGTGACCCGTCAGGTCACTCCTTCATGATCGCCAACGTCTGAGTCTTTCCGTTGACCAGCACACTGACGAAGTAGGCGCCCACCGGCTGCGCTGATAGATCGACGACCGTGCCCGGTGCGATGCTGCCTTGTTGAGCATGCACGAGCTGCCCTCTCAGGTCGCGTACCGTCAGCTCGGACAATGCATCAGTGCTGTTGACGGCCACTACCCTGAAAAGCCCCGGCGATGGGTTCGGCTCCAACTTGACGTCGTTGGTGCGGACCGACGATGCCTCGCTCTCACCACCGGCGCCGAACTGGATCATACCCGACGAGCAATCACCACCGGGAGGCCCTTGGTTGAAGATCTGGGCATCGTACTGGTTTACGGTGCCATCGCCATTGAAGTCCACGGCAACACAGCATTGGTTCGAGCTCTGGTTCGCATTGCCCCCGCATTCGCTGTAGAAGATATCCGTATCGTCCTGGTCGAAGATGCCATCGTTATTGAGATCCCATGGGCACGTCTCGTTACAGCCAGAGGGTTCTTCGGTCAACGCGGAAATGGTGATATCATCCACATAAACCTTGTATTGGGTGTTGTTCCCGCCCAGCAGGTCCAATTCCACCGAGAACGCAATGTGTTTGAAGTCGCCTGTTGGAACGGTGAACGGAGCGGAGGTCAATTGGACCCAATTCTCCTGTGCCTGCGATTTGGTACCTGAGATGGTGAAGGGTACAGAAATGAGATGTTGCGCATCGGCCAGCGTCGGGTAACAACACATGTCATCATCCAACCATACATTGATCGAACCGCTGACCGCCGGGAAGTTCACGCTGAACCTGTAATTGGTGGTCCATAACGACACCGTGTACGTGTTGCCCGGCACAAGTCCCGTCGGCCATGATTGATACATGCCCATTACAGCCGTGTTGCAGTTGGCGTATGCGTTCCTGAACTGCATTTCCAGCATACGGTTATTCGATGTATCAACTAGGCAACCGGCTCCGGGATCGATGTCCCAAGTATTCGGGTGGATGGTGCTCGGGAAGAAGGTCGACCCGGTACAACCACCATCGGCGCAAGAAATATCATACGTGCAACGAGTGATCACCCTCATGTACGGAGTGGTGTTCGTGTTCGAAGTTCCGTTCGAGTTGATGATGAACGGCTGCATACCGAAGGGAACCCACCCACCGAGTTCTGTGGTGAGCGCGGTTCCATTGAGGGAATTACACCATGCGTAAAGGCTCGGTGAAGAGGCGACGCTGAACCCCATGGTGCTGATGTACCCATCATCGGTCTCTTCGAAGCCACCATTCGAGACTTGTCCGCAGAGCACTGCAGGGAAAGCGAGGGCCAACAGAGTAGATGTTCTGATCTTCTTCATGATGTTGGGCGTTATTGGAACCCGATCAAACGTATCCGGACGCAGGTGTGCGATGTCCACGATCACATGGGCGCCATGGTGGGATCCACTGCTGCGCGACCCGATCTAACCGATCCGTGGATCCACTCGCGAGGACGCGACCGGCTGCGGTGTTCGATCTTCTGATCTTCTAACTGTCTGATCGTCTGATAGTCTGCTCCCTCAATTCGTCCACACCGCATAGCCTTTGCGGCGCAACTCCAGCGCAAGTCCCTTCTCCACGTCCAAAGCTTCCGCGCGGCTCAACGGGCCGATGTGCTGGTACAAACTGGGGCGCAGGTAGCGACCGTACTTCTGCACGATGTTGCTGCTCAGCTTCCGCCCTTTCGCGTTGCGGTAACCGGTCTTGTGTTGTTGCAAGCGCTCCTGTGGTGTCTTGCTCGTCATGCCCACGTACAGGCACTCGAGCACACCGTTGAACTGCGGGTTCGCTTCGCGGAATTTCCGGTCCTCGGTGAAGACTTTCCGCGACAGCTCAATGACGTAAACGGTGTAGACGGTGGGCATGGGTCATACACCGGGTTCCCCGGTCGGTGAAAGTCAGCGGACGATCAGCGCATCGCGCTCCAGTTCCAAAAGGCCACCTGCCTTCAATTCATCGCACATCAGGTCCAAGTAACGCATGAACACGAAGATCAAGTCAGCGTTCCGTATGTTGCCCGTGCTCACATACACCAAGCGCTTCGGGCTACCCTTCAACTCATAGGCGGCCAAAAAGTCGGCATCCTTGGTGACCACGATGGACGCGGTGCGCTCAGCGTAAGCGATGATCGCATCGTCACTGGTGAAATGACCAGCAGGCAATTCAGAAGCATGCACAGCGGTGTGGCCCCGTTGCTTGAGCGCGGTGGCCAATTGATACGGTAGTTGTGTATCGACCAGCCAGTTCACGGAGCGAGGCGGTGGATCGATTTCACCTCGGTTACGCGAGCGGCGTATGACAGGCAAGCCAGAAAATCATCGGCCTCCAGTTCAGGATGATCCTCCATGATCGCTTCCACGCTCATGCCCGAAGCCATCAGCTCCAACACGTTCTGCACGGGCCAACGCATGCCACGCACCACGGCTTTACCATGGCAGATGTTCGGGTCGGTGGTAATGCGCGAAAGCAGGTCAGCGGCCATGGTCTTCAGGTTGCTTGCGCTAAAGTAGCGCACCCTCAGTACACGTTCGACCACATGGACGGGGATCCAATGAAAAGCGCCAAGGCCCCATTCCTGGAGCCTCGGCGTTCGACGAAGGGGAAGCGGAACGCTCCTTACTTCATCTTCTCCTTCTTCTCCGGTGTAAGATCGGTGGTGCCCTTCTGGCGCATGGCGTCCCACTTGGCGTACTGCTCGGGATTCAACACCGCACGCAAGTCGCGGTCGCGCTCGGTCATCAGGGCGGCCGTCTTGTCGCTCATTTCCTTCTCGCTCAATTTCGGAGTGCTCTGCTCCAAGGTTTGGTGCCGCTTGATGTAGCGCATGTCGATCTCTTTCACGTTCATTTCATGCTCGTCGCTCAGATCCAGCTGCAGATTCAGTTGCGCGGTGTTCAGCGTTACCCACGCTTTATCCACCACGCTGGGTGTGGTTTCTTGGGCGTGGATGATGACACTTCCGAAAAAGGTGATCGCGCAGATGGCGATGATGGTTCTCATGGTCCGTTGGTTTTGGTTGTGGTCGATGGCCACAGGGCGAAG
>CADECG010000155.1:0-2560 GCA_902825795.1 uncultured Bacteroidota bacterium | reverse complement strand
CGTACCGACCGGCGGGAACCCCGCTACCACCTTGGGTTCCGCGCGATGCGGGGTCCGGATGCACCGCCCGTGCACTGTGCAAACGAGCGGACAGTGTTGTGGATACGCTGCCACGATCGGTGGACATTCCACGGTCCCCGCGCTGCTTTTCCACATGCGGCACGCTGGGACGAAAAGAGGACTATACTTGGAACACCCACCCCCACCCGATGTCCTCCATTGCACCACCGCCCCCCCCACCCGTCCGCATCGCACTCATCGACGACCACCAGATCATGCGCACGGCGTTGGCGGGTTTCATCGACCGGCTGGGTGGCTACCAAGTGGTGCTACAGGCCGGTAACGGCGAGGAGTACATCGACGCGTTGAAGGATGCGCCGCGCATCGATGTGGCCATCGTTGATCTGCACATGCCGGTGATGGACGGCTACGCCACCATCGCGTGGATCCGCGCCAACACACCCAAGGTGAAACCACTGGCCCTCACCTTCGAGAAAACGGAGGAAGCCATGATCAAGGCCCTGCGCGCCGGTGCCTGCGGCTTCCTGCTCAAGGATGTCAACAGCAACGTCTTCCGCCAGGCGCTGCACCAGGTGGTCACCATCGGCCATTTCCATTCGGAGGAGGTGGAGCTCGCCCTCACCAGCGGCGAACTGCTCACACGCATGGAGCGGCAACGCGCCAAGTTGATGGAGCAGCTCAACGGCCGCGAGGTCGACTTCATCCGCTTGGTGTGCCGCGAGGATGAATACACCTACGACCAGATCGCCACGAAAATGGGCGTGAGCCGCCGCACCGTGGACGGCTACCGCGAAGAGCTCTTCAACCGGTTCGACATCAAAAGCAAGACCGGCCTCGTGCTCTTTGCCTTCAAGTGGGGACTGGTGGATGCCTGGGAAGAACTCGACCACGCACCCGTGCTTCCGGCGCCAGCACCGGCCACCGCCGCACCGTAGCGCAGGCCCTCTGCGGATCTTCTGATCTTCTAATTGTCTGATCTTCTGATCGCCTGCCCTACTCCACTTCAATATCCTCCAACGACTTCACCGTGATCAGCGGCTTGCCATCGCGGGTCTTCACCCATCCCTTAATGCGCAGCGACTTGTCCGTGTAGCGCTTCACCAGCTTCTCGCGTTTGCCTTTGTGTACCTCATCCCAAATGATCACCGTGAAGGTGTGGTGCGGGTAGGTGCCACCGAAGTTCAGATAGACCGGCTCGCCTTTGATGTTCGGCGGTGCGCTCACCTGCGCGGGTGTGCCGCAGAACGTGATGATCTCGCCCACGTGCGCTTGCACGGTGGCCAGCGTTGCGCTGCAACTGTCCTGTTGGGCAACGAGTAGCGGCGCTGAGAGCAGCGCACACGCGAACGAAAGGGTACGGAAGGTGAACATGAGGTGGGGAGTTGGGGTGCAAGACTACTGCGGCGCACCACTCACACCCCGGTGAAGAAGCGCTTGGCCATCTTCGTCCATGCATCCACCCGCCCTCCAACCCACCGATGTCTTGGTCGTTCCATCGGCACTGGGCGAGTTGAAGATCCCGCTCTGCCGACCGCTCTTCATCAAGGCGAGCGCGACGGATGGCGTGCACACCTTCGGTGGCAAGGACCTGCTTGTAGTTGACAGCCGCCCACAGTTCGCGGAAGTCGCGATCCTGCGTGCGTTCGAGGAGGCCGGTTGGCAGGGCCGCTGGCTGGAGACCTATCCCTATCGAAAGAACCCACGACTCTGGAAAGCGTGGCATCCCGACGGGCCACGCGCACAAGTGCATGTGCCCATTGCCGAAACGTGGGTGATCGAAAAGCTGAACGCTATCGCCGCTGCGAACAACAATTCCTTCAGCGGCTGCTGGGATGTGGTGGCATGGAAGAACGACCACCTTGTCTTTGCCGAAAGCAAGAAGCAGAAGAAGGACCGCATGCGCGGCACGCAGGTACGGTGGTTGGAAGCCGCGCTGAGATGCGGGTGCGCGGTGGAGGACTTTCTGGTTGTTGAATGGTCCACCGCTTAGCGCACCACCAGCCAGTCGTACTGCACCTCGCCGTTGAGGATGTGCGCCACGCGGAACACGTTCTTCTCCAACACTTTGAAGGTGACCATCAATCCCAGCATACCGGGACAACCGGTGGTGAGCACTACCAGGTGTTTGATATCGTATTCCGAGTATTCCTCACCGGACGCCTTCCATTCCATAACAGCCAATGGAAAGTGTTTCGACTTCCTTTCCGCATCCCAACAATTGCCGCCGGGTGTAGGCCAGATCACCAGATCCTTGCACACTTCCTTCTTCGTGTTCAGCGCACTGCCGGGCAGCCGGCCCTCAATAGCGATCTGGGCGGGGTGGTACAAGGGACTTCCGGCCTTGCAAAGGGGAACGAGTTGCCCGAAGGCGTAGTAGCTCACCGCTTCGCGCTCCTTACCGTACCACTTGCTGTGCAGCACGTCCTGCGCGAAGGCCTTCAAGCTCTGTTTCAGCAGCACTTCAAGGGCGGCAGGTTGCGGCAGGCCAAGTGGTGCCCTGTGCTGCAACAGGCCTCTTTCGATCTGTACCGATGGTGCT
>CADECG010000154.1 GCA_902825795.1 uncultured Bacteroidota bacterium | reverse complement strand
TGCCACCTACCTCATCGAAGCCGTACTGGTAAAACACGTCGTGGATGATGTTATTCCAGTAGAAAAGATTTGTAATGGCAGCATCCTGGTAAGTACTGGGGGCAGTGGCCAAGTTCAGGGGGAAGTCGAAATCCAGCCCGGCGCCTCCATCAGGGCTGTAGCCTGTTCCGTTGTTGCCGTTCGCATCCTCCTGCGCCAGCACATTGTTCCCCCGCGTAATGGTGTGCTCCGCACCTGCCGCCCCATCAGTATCGTGCCAACCAAAAGGTGAAGCGCTCGGGGCCAACGTCCAAGGGGCATTCCGCAAGGAGCGACTTCCGTAGTTCGGGCTTTCCACAGGGCTTCCATAGACGTTGTAATCATTCGGGGCTGCTGGCGCAGCCTCCTCGCCTGAACCAGGTCCGGAGCGGACACAAGCACCCGTCGAATGGTCATGGTCGAAAGCGCATTGGGCCACCCAATCGTTGCGTTCCAGTTCCGCACCGGTTGTTGCATCGACCCGAATGTTCCACCAATGGCTACCGTCGGGCATGTAGTAATTCACGTTCCACACCAATACCAAACCATCCTTCCAGGGCAGAAGGGCCAGTTGAACGAAGGGCGATTCACCGCTGAAGTCAGCGCCTTCATACGTCCATGTCTTCTTGGCATCATCAACGGCCAATGGACGTGGTATCGACATTCTCACACCATCGCGCTGAAGCACGATCGTCAGCGCGTCCCCTGCCTGGAGACCCGGTGAAACACTGCGCAGACCGTGCGCATGCACCGGAACAATATTGTGCGTTACCCGCAACACCGAGCCATCAGCCCGTTGGTGCACAACCACTTCACTGTTCCAGATATCGACCCCCTGCAACTGTTGCCGGAACCACGTGTGAGTAACTCCGTTGTGCCTGCTCGTGTAGGTATCCGCTATGCGCAGATCACCTACCGTGGCCCATGGAATGCCTTGTTGCTCAAAAGCCGCTTTGGCTGCTTCCGTGGGGGTGGGTATGCGGAGTTGCGATGTGGCAAGAATGGAGGTATGTGCAACAGCACACAGGAGTACGTACCGTAAAGTCATTTCTGGAGCAATATGAAGGCGCAAACTATCGAAGCAACGACCGAAAGGAAAGGGGGCATGTCCCGGACTAATGGGATCCCAAGCTCTTACCGTGCGACCGTGAAGCGTGCAGAACGGTTAGGATCACGCATTGACCGGGCTGTGTAATGACCATCGGCAAGACCCGATACGAACAACCCGTTGCGCAGCACATCGTTCACGTCCTGATCAAGCACCACCCGACCAACGGCATCGTACACCATGAACCTATCCGCAGGACCGGCTACAAGTCCCTTGAATCGGACAACCTCATTCGCGGGTACTGGATAAGCCTCGAACGAAGCTTGTCCGGCCTCCACTATCCCGATGCTAACGGTATGTGCGATCTTCAAAAGTTCATGGGTAGTGGCGTTGACTGCCCAAATGGCACCATCGGGGCCGATCTCGATGCCCATGATCCCCGGGCTGTTCGTAACGATGCGGCCGATCTCCGGTGTGTTCGGATCTGCGATATCGTACACCACAATGTCCCCATTGCTATGGTCGCTCACCAATAACCGGTTACCGATAATGGCAATACCCGCCGGTTGAACAAGCCCCGTCGTAGCCACTTCATCCCACGTTTCACCGGTCATCTGCGTGTACTCCACATAGGTCTCGAACGGTCCGAACGCTGGCGCACCACCAGCTGTTCCAGTAGAAATGTCCAAGCGAAGCACCCGCTGCGCACCGTGGTCCACCACATACAACCAGTTGGTGTTCTTGTCGAGCACGCAGTGGCTTACGATATGGTCGTTCGGATCACGGGTGATGGTCACATTGCTGTATCGACGGATCACTGCATTGCCGTGGTAATCGTTTCCGGGGCCATGGTCGCCCTTGAAATCGTGCATTACCACGTCCTGGTTGTAGCCATCCACAGCCCAGAAGATGTTCCATGACTCGTGCGCAATGCCCTGAGCGTTCGGTGTAACGTGCAGCATGTCCAGGTGGCTGCCCAATGGGCCGAACAAATTCTGAGCATAAATGGCCGGGTCGCTGCTCCATAGACTGATGCCGGTGAACGGCTGACCGCCATTGTGGTTGGCATCGAACACGCCTGGACTGGTCGCGAAGTTGCCGTTGTCAGAAAAGGCTATACCCGTGGAGAGGCTCATGAAGTGCCAGTTATTGGGGTCTTCCTGCATCAGATAGGTCTGGCCATCCTCCCCTACGTTCGTGAACTTCACGGTGCTACTGCCGCTCGCTTCAGTGTCTTTGTTCAGCACCCAGAGCTCATTCCGCGACAGATCGGGGTGGAACGCCAGATCACGGGGGACCAGCAGATCCTGATTACTGTTCGCAACGTTGAAGATCACCGGCGCAGGCAGCGCCAGAATATCATCGATGATATTGGGGATCCCGTAGTTGATGACATGATCCGACCCCGCAGCATCGTTCACCGTGTTCATGTCGGCACCGCCATTGATGTTGTCAGCCCAAACGCTCAAGGTGTATTGTCCGGTGGCGCCAGGTGTCCATGTGGTCCCGTGCTCAAAGTCGTACGTGTCGCTGGCCACCATGTTCAGGCCGGTGATCTGTTGTGAAACCGGAGCACCTCCGTCGATACTGTACTTCAGATCGAAGCTCGAAACCGGGTCGGAACCGAAACTGGTGATGGTACCGCGGATGGCGATGGGTTCGCCGATCGTTCCGTAGAGCGCAGTGGTAAGGTCAGTCACCCCCATGTCACGTGATTGCGGCGGTTGGGCCGCGAACGTGAAAACGCTGGTGGCGCCGGGTGCATTGAACGTCGCAACGCTCAAGCCATCCACGAATACTTCGAACGTTGCCTGTCCATCGCCCCAATCATCAATGCTATAGATGTCGTAGGTACTTCCAAGGCTCAAGCACCACGGTCCTTCAACGATCGTGGCGTTGTTGCCGTAACCGGTCATGTTCTGCAACTGATATCCTCCAGCGCTGCAACTCATAGTGAGGTTGCCACCGGCGAAAATGGTCCCCGTTCCACAAGGGCTACCCCCGGGTACCAGTTGCCAGTAGGTCTCGTAACCGTAATCGTCAGTGGTAACTTCTATGGTCACCTCCACCTCACCAGCGCCGCACTGGGCGCGCAGCGCAAGAGGTGAACAAAACAATGCAGCAGTCAGAAGGGCGTACGTTCTGGTCATGGTCCGTTGGTTCGATGCCAAGGATAAGCACAGGTAGTGCGCTTTCCCCAACGATCCGACCAACGATGTGGGAAGGCCGACCTACCCTATGGCACTTGCTCCGCTCGCGTAGCCGTCGGTATGGTCCCCCCCACGTTCACCAGGATCGGGTCACGGTCGTTCAACGGTCCGGTGTATTTCACAACTCCGTCCAGATTCACATCCGTTAGGAAGTATCCGTTGACCGTCAACGTGGGAACAGTGCCGCCGATAGCGGTAAGGATGGGATCACGGTCGTTGGTAGTTCCTGTGTACTTCAACAAACTCGGAGGTGGCGTATCGCGCACGCTGTTGCCGCTCCATAGCAATTGCACCGCGCCGCTACTGGTGCGGGCATTTGTGCCATAGGTCAACGTTCCGGCAATGGTGAAGTTCACCGGTACAGGCGCACTGGACAAAGCGATGGAGCTCGCCGTCATACATCCCAAGTGGTTGCGATGCCGCACCACCACGTAGTAGTTGCCCGCCGGTACACCCATGGCAATGGCTGACGTGCCATCACTCGCGCTCACCACATCACCATCGCGCTGCACCAATGCATGGCGCGATGCCACCAGGACAGTAGGTGTCGCACTGTTGCGTAGTTCAATGCGCACCCAATCGACTATCGCATTGTTGCCTGTTGTAGCCAGCACACCGGCCGTGGTGGTTTCCGCACCGCCATCTGCGGCGTTGGCAAAGCCCATCGCCGTGTACGGCTCAGTGAGCGGGAAGGTCGCCAACGTGCGCAGCGCGTCGGTCATCGTACCAGCTAGGTTGTTGTATGGTCCTTCCAAGAACACTTTGGGTGTAAGCGATACGTTCGGGTTCAGCAGCGTAGGGATCAAACACCAACTGTTTAATGTGCCAGCGTCCTGCGTGGCAACGTCCTGCACGCTCAGGGTCCACGTGCCTTGGAACAACTGGCCATTAAGCCCTGCGAGCGATACCGCCGGTATCACATACAGGTTGTTCATTGGACACGTGACCCCAACGTTGCCGTTCGCTCCGGTCTGATCGAACTCCACAATGATGTTGTCTTGGTTGGTGCACAGCCCGGAGTTGATGAGCGCGATGGCCGTACCAGCCGGACTTGTAAGGGTGATGCGCACATCGCTCACCCAGGTATGCGTGATGTTCACGTACACGTTCAGGTCCGTGATGGTGGCGCCACCCAACGCCGGCACCACAATGTTGTTGGTGACCGTTGTGTTGTCAACGATGGTTGTTGGCGCAGAACTGCTGTATACAGTGCAACCCGCACCAGGGACGTTGCAATTTTTCACGAATCCGTTCACCGCCAAATTGCATTGCGCAAAGAGGTTGTGCACTAGAAAGACGTTCACCGGCGAACCGCTGGCGTAGTTGCCGAACGGTCCATAGCTGCCTGTTCCAGTGACGGTCTGCACGGTTACCGGAAGCCCGGGGCCACCAGCATCGGCATCGATCTGGATCGCGATGGACGTTGCGCTGCCCATGGATGTGAGGTTCACGCTGACGTTGTAATTCGTGGCGCCGAGGCATGCGCCCGAAACGACAGCAGTTGGTGCCGCACAACATCCGTTGCCGGTGGAAGTCGCAGCCGCGAGCGTTTGGTTGCAGGCAGCGTTCACATTGTGCCGCACTTGCGTAACCACACTGGTACCAAAGGCATAGGTACCAACCACATAGGTACCCGGGGTCCTCGTGCTGTTGAAGACCTGTGCTCCACCGTTCACGCTGGTGTACACGTCGTAGTTCGGCGCATCGCCGTTGGCGCCGATCGTAACCGACAACGTGAAGGTGCCTGCGCCGCAATTGTCAACGAAGCTCTGCGATACCGTTGGCGCCGTGCAACCGACCGCAGGGAACGAGAACGAGAAGATCCGCGTGCTCCACGCGTTGGCCGGATTGTGTTGCGCCGTTCCCCAGAAGTTGCCCGTTAAAGGGTCCACATCCAGCGAATTGTAATCGCCGTAGCGGTTGCTGGTGTTGAACGTGACCCCGGCAACGACAGTGGTTTCAGCGAACGTCATTTGCCCAAGCGGGTCGGATGCATAACGTCCAGTGTAGCGGATACCGGGGTACACGGAACTACTGCTGACGTTGTACGCAAGACCGATATCACCCAAAGCGTTGATCGAGATCATGCCCATCCACCGCCGGGTTGCATCAGGAGAATAAGTACCCTCCTGATAGATGCCCCAGGGGTTCGCTATTCCGCCCACGCGCCGCACTTCATACCAACGCACTCCGGCGCGATCGGCCCCATCAACATCCGTAACGTGGTTGCAAACAATGGATTCGTGGCCGCCGAAGTTGCGGTACGCTGCGCGGTTCATGATCACTTCGCGCAGCGGGTCCAAGTTCGTGGTGGTACCTGGCTGGTCGATGCACGAGAACGATGTGTAGCCGCAGAGGTCCGTGCTGAACGCCGAAGTGGCCATGTAGCTCGGCCCCGCAAGCACCGAATTGGCGGGCGTCACGAAGTCGAGCGTCAAGGTCCACAATTCCAAACGGTCGTTGGGTATGGTGCCGCTCCATCCGTCGTCAGCCATGCGCATCACCATGGCGGGGGCCCCGGCTGGTGGTGGCGTACCACCCTCGAAGGTGATCGGCGTAGTGGCTTGGAAGCCGATCGTAGGATAATCCGGTGTGGTGAAGCGTTGCGAAGTAGCCGCAAGTCCGGAGAGCATCTTCGTGCGGTCCAGCGCGTAGATGGGGCATCCCGTTCCTTCGTTGCTGGTGATGATGTATGCCGTATTCCAAACACCATACTTGGGGTAATCGGGGAACGCAGGCGCGGTGAAGCTGTATGTGTACCAAGTTCCCAGCGGGTCAGCCGTCGTGGAAACGCACATCACCATGCGGTTGCCGCTGCTGGAGAATTCGCTCATCAGCCAGCGATCGGCCAATGCGTCGTACACTACGATCGGGTCGCCTAAGCCGGAATAGCTGGTGATGCCGCCGATCCCGTTGATGAAATTGTCGAGGTAGGTCTGTGCCCCTAACGCTGCGCCCGTCTTATCGAAGATCTGGAAGTAAGCTCCGCTGGCCCCATTGATCATCTGGATCACGTGGTTCGGGCCCACCTCTAAGCAAGGATCCCCTGGGCTAACACCTGTGTTGCCCATACCGTTGATGCTGAGGTCGAGCGCTCGACCGCGTTGGCGCGCACCATCGCGGTCCTGCCACACCGGGTCGGCACCTTGCGGCAAGGCCAAAGGGTTAACAGCTTGGTGTAGTCTGCCCTCCTTTACACCGCGTGCTTCCTGCTTTATGATGATTCCGTTCGCGTCGCGCGTAGGCTCATCGGTGAACTTGGCGGTGTGGTCCCAGTTCCTGTAAGCCTGCGTAACCCCGAGGAACTCCAATTGAAGTACTTCGGCATTGTGCAGTTCAACATAGTCCTGGGCCGTGGTCGTGCATGCGAGCACGATAACGGCATTGAGAACGAGCGTACGGAGCTTCATCAAGTTCTTCTTAAGGTTCAAGCGCGGCGCAAAATAGAGGGATCGTATGCCCGGGTTCCAGTGCCGATCGCCCAAGATCCAACAGGGGGCGATGAGCAAACCGCTACCTACCCTCCATCGGTTTGGCCGTGTGTTCCGCACATCAACGACGTAGGATCGCAAGATTGAATGAACAGCTCCGCATGATCGTGATGGTTGTTCACTCCACTCGCGTTTCTTCGCCGCCCAATTCGCGGGAGATATGTGCAGAACGATCCTTTTCGCCCTTTTCGCTATTGTGCTCATCGGATGCGGCCAGGACGGCAGTCGTCAATTGGCCGCTGATAGCACGTCCAAGCCATGTCCTGCGCCGGTGGACCTTTCCGCAGGTACTACCGAAATGGTCAGGTTGCTCGACGCTGCCAGTGCGCGCCTCTCCGATCCCATGCGGGACAGTTACCAGAACGGCGCACGTGCTGACCGTTTTGGCCAACTTGCGGTGAAGACCACCGATGGCGCGCAACGGGTGCAACTGCAGTTGGAGCAGTGTACCGAGTTGATCAGGGCCGGGCGCACCACGGAAGCCCTGCCCATTGTGGAAGCCTTTTTAGCGCAATTGGACCAAGGGGCCTTCAGTATGCCTCCTCAGGTGCGTAGCGACCTGTTGCATATGCTGGCGCTGGGATACATGCGGATCGGCGAACAGACCAACTGCATCAACAACCACAACAACGAATCGTGCCTGATGCCGCTTACGAAAAAGGCCCAGCATGCAGACCCAACAGGCTCGCGCAAGGCCATCGGTGCCTACACCCGCATTCTTACCGAAGACCCCAACGACCTTACCGCCCGTTGGATGATCAATATCGCCTACATGACGTTGGGAGAGCATCCTTCGCATGTACCCGCTAAGTGGCTCATTCCGGTGGAGGCATTGGGCAGCACAACGGGCTTCCCCCGGTTCCCGGATATCGCCGGATCGGTCGGTCTGGATATCGACGATGTATGCGGAGGTGTTTGCTTGGAAGACTTCAACGGTGATGGCATGATCGACGTCCTGGCCTCTTCTTGGGCGTTGAATTCCCAACTGAAATTCTTTTCCGGCGGTGCGGATGGGACGTTCACCGAGCACACCTTGGATGCTGGCATCAATGGCATTACTGGTGCATTGAACATGATACACGCCGATTACGACAATGATGGCGATGCCGATGTGTTGATGTTGCGTGGCGCGTGGCGCGTACCGGGCGACCAGCCCAATTCCCTACTGCGCAATAATGGCAAAGGCGTTTTTGAGGATGTGACCAAGGCCGCTGGACTGCTGTCCTTCCACCCCACGCAGAACGCCGCTTGGAGCGACTACGATCGCGACGGGCACTTGGACCTGTTCATCGGTAACGAGTCTGATCAGGGCAACCTGCACAAGAGCGAGTTGTACCACAACAACGGCAACGGCACCTTCACGGAAGTGGCAGCGCAGGCCGGAGTGGATGTTGCGGCTTACATCAAAGGCTGTGCTTTCGGCGACGTGAACAACGATGGCTACCCGGATCTGTTCTTGAGCAACCTTTTGGGCAATAACTACCTATTCATGAACCAAGGTCCAGGCCCTGATGGGGTATGCCGGTTCAAGGACACGGCACAAGCAGCCGGTGTTACTCAGCCCCAGAACAGCTTTCCATGCTGGATGTGGGACTATGACAACGATGGCTGGTTGGACCTTTTCGTCAGCGCATTCCCGCGCCAAGCGGACACGAAGCCCTTCGGGTACTACAGTGCAGCATACTATTTGGGCTTGCCTAACACCTGCGAAACGCCAATGCTCTACAGGAATAAGGGCAATGGCACGTTCGAGGACATGAGCAAAAGCGC
>CADECG010000153.1 GCA_902825795.1 uncultured Bacteroidota bacterium | reverse complement strand
GAACCAGCCCAAGCTATCGGGCAACATCGAAGCTGCGGTGTGCGCACCGAGGTCTATGGTGCTCGGCATTTCAGGCCACCAAGTGCTTCCATCTGAATTGCGCGCCATGCGCAGTGCCGCTTCTGGAATGCCGTTCAGTTCGCTCGGGTCGTAGGCTAGCACTCCGGAGACCCCGAGTCCCGATGCAATACCGGCACGCACACGATACCAACGATGAATGCTCTCAGCGTTCAGGTTGTTCTCACGCGCCATATGGCCACGCTCCACAATGAAACTATCGGGGGCCGCAGCTGTGGTGAACGAGAATCCTAGTCCGGCAGGCTCAACGGAAGCCATTGGTAAAGCATACAACCGGGACGTGATCTCGCTACCCGTGCCCGTGATCGGCGCTCCTGCTTGTTCATCCAATTCAGCCTGTGGCCCGAAGACGATCAGCCCATCGTTGATCAATCCGGCGCCTGTTGCGATCGTGAAAGTGATCGGTGCTTCGATGCGCAACCGTGTGCCGTTGGTTACGGTCAGCGAGGCGCCATTGTCCAGAGCCATCTGCCCGGATGTGGCAGCCGTTATGAGCATTGAACCAAAAAGTGAACGGCTGCGCATTGGTCGCCGAATGTAGCAGCCAGTTACCGTCTGTGCCACGCTGCGCCAGCTACTTTTGGCCGATACTCGTAACCCACTCCGCATGGATCTCAAGGCACTTGTCTACGATCAACTTGGCCACTTTGCGCTCGCGGACATTCCCGTGATCCTCTTCGGCATGTTCATGGCGGCGTTGCTGGGGTGGTTGGCCGGCTTGATCGGAAAGTCGAGCGAAGGGGAACGTAGGCAGATGGCCTTGATCGCGAGTGCCATCAGTTTATCGGTGGCCATGGTGCGGGCATCACTGCCCTTGTCGGTGGCGCTTGTGGCTGTCGCGCTGTTCGTGCGGCTCCCCGAGAAGGAAAGCACTGCGAAGGCAATGGCCATTCGCGTGGTGGTGGTGGCCATTGGTATCGGCTGCGGGGCCAGTGCCGCGGTGATCACCATTGTACCGGCATTGGTGCTGGCCTTATTGCTGCGGTGGGCGAACGCGCGTAACTGAACCCAGGATGAAGGGCAACTGGCAGGGGCCTATGGTGTTGGCGCTTGCTGCATTGGGTTGCGGTTGGTGGGCTGTTTCCGTGCAACCGAACCATGGTTGCATCGGACCACGTCCTTCCTATGGCTCTCCGGGAAAGCTCCTCTTGGAGGAAACGGCTATCCAATGGCGAAGGCCCATGGGCCAATTTCCAGAGCTGCGGTTTTCCTCGGAGGAGACTGGACATCAGATCCAAAGCACAGCCCCAAGCGGTATTCACGCAGGATTGCCGGTGGTGTCGGTTATTGCGGAAGAGGACGACCTTTTCGGTGCTGACCACGGCATCTACACCATCGGCAATGCCTTCCTCCATGATCAAGACCAAGCATCGCTCAAGTACTTGCGCGAACCACGCTGGTGGAAGTACCCAGGCAACTACCTGTTCCGCGGCAAGGAGTGGGAGAGACACGCCAACATCGAGGTCTTCGACAGTTCAGGAACACCGCTCTGCAATGAACAGATCCGGTTGCGTATCAACGGGAACACCACGCGCGGCTTCCCGCAGAAGGCATTGCGGGTTTCGTTCAAGTCGAACGGGGCGCTCAGTCTCTTCGGCGGGAAAGAGCGCGCCTACGACGAGATCGTCCTTCGCGCAAGCGGCAACGATCAGGAGCGCACGATGTTCCGCGATGCCTTGCAGCACCGTTTGTGCTTAGGCATGCCCTTCGAGGTTAGCCGCGCGGTGCAGAGCGTGCTGTACATCAATGGCACGTATTGGGGCATCCACAATATCCGCGAGCGTGTGGAGGATGACGAACTTGCCATACGCCATGGATTGAACAAGAAGCACATCGTCATCCTCGCCGATCGTGCGGTGCCGTACCGGAACGACGATGATGGTGTTGAGGCAAAGCGTTTCAAAGTGTGGTTGAAACGGATGGAGCGCATGGATGCCGCATCCCCGCCATTCGTGGACAGCTTGGAAGCATTGGTGGATGTGGATGGGTTCCTGAGCTACATGGCGGCCCAGATCATCTTCGGCAATTCCGATTGGCCGGACCAGAACGTGAAATTCTGGCGCTTCAATGGTGCCCGGGACACTACGAATGTCAAGACCGATGGTCGATGGCGGTTCATCATGGGCGACAGCGACCTTGGTTTCGGTTATGCGGAACTACCCGCGATGGAATACCCTGATATGTTCGACTACCTTGAACGGAAGCAAGGCCCGGTGGCCAGGCTCTTCAAGTGCTGCTTGCGGTCGCCTGAACTGGACGGACGTTTCGGTGACATTCTGAGTGAGCTGCTTAAGGGTCCTCTGTCGTCGGCACGCATGGTTGAAATGGTGAAGGACATGGCCGATAACATTGACCTTGAGATGCACAGGCATGTTCTCCGCTGGCGCCGACCGGTCGATCATGCCACTTGGCAAGGCCATGTGCAGGCGATGGTCACCTTTGCGCGCGACCGACCCAGTGTGGTCATGAAGCAATGGGAGGCAAGGACGCAGCACTGAACCGCATATGATCGACTTCCTCCGCGGACATCTGCAGTTCTTCATCATCGTGCTCGTGTGGGTGGTTTCCACCATCTACCTCGGGCCGTTGATCTACCTCATTCTGCCCGGCTCCATCTTCCTTATGCGGGCGCGAGGTATGGACCAGGAGATCCTGTTGGGCTTCCTCATCGTGCTTGTGATGTCCGATATCGATCCCGACATCCTAGCCATGGATCCGATCAAAACGGCCAAGAACTTCGTTATGGTAGCATTGGCGATCGTGTTCATGATGGACCGCGCCAAATTCGAACCGCTGAGCGGCGTCTTCCCGATCTTCCTTCCGTTCTTCGTCTATTCCATTTTCCCGCTCATTTTCAGTGGCCGCGTGGTGGTTGCCTCGCAGAAGACCCTCAGCTATGCGCTTCTCTTCCTGCTGGTGCCGAACTGGTTCTTGATGAACTTCAGGCTGTACAAGTGGGACTTCGTCCGCAACCTCATCTATTTCATGTGTTTGATCCTGTTGGTGAGCCCGTTGATCGGCTACATCAATCATTGGTACACGGTGATCGGTGGTCGTTATCGTGGGATCTTCGGAAACCCGAACGGTTTGGGGATCTTCTGCTTCCTAAGCTTCTTAGTGGTTTCCGTTGCGGAGCATTTGAACAAGGACCTATTCCCGAACCGGGTAACGCGATATGTGGTTTACGGCATCATACTGTTCAATTTGATCCGGTGCGGATCGCGCACGAGTGTTACGGCCACTTTGCTGTTCCTCCTTTTCTCGCGGTTCTTCAGTGTATCGCCCTTCATCGGGTTCATCATCTTCCTGGTCTTTGTGGCTGGCTTGCACTATCTCACGACAAACCTGTCGGCCATCGTCACGGCGCTGGGGGTCCAGGAATTCATGCGAGTGGACACGCTTGAGGATGGTAGCGGGCGGTATTTCGCTTGGGCGTTCGCTTGGGAGAAGATCCAGGACTATTTGCTTGTAGGCGGCGGTTTCGGTAATGACGAGTATGTGATGCGACAGAACTATGCCTACCTGCGTTCACAGGGCCACCACGGGGGTGTGCACAATAGCTACCTCACCATGTGGTTCAATGTGGGCATCATCGGGCTGGGTATCTATTTCCGCAGCTTGTTCGTTGCCTTCGTGAAAGCGAGCAAACTCACCCCGATCGCGTTCGCTGTGCTGTTCGCCGTACTGTTCAGCGCTTTGTACGAAAGCTGGTTGAACGGCTCGTTGAATCCGTTCACCATCCTGGTGGTGATCATCATGACCATGATGAGCGAGGAGGAGATCGCCCAGTGGCGCAACTTTGAGGAAGACCCTGCCGCCGAAGAGGTCGAGGCGGTTGAAACGCGTCCCGTGTTGATCCTGCCAGCGCGATAGACCCCGATCGAGGAGCTAGTAGCGAGGTTGTGTCCAGCCGAAGCATGTTCGCTGAAGAGCCGCTGGCCCATCTGAGGGATACTTTCGCCGCGCCGAATGAAAAAGCGTTGGAAGATCCTGTTGGCACTGGTGCTGTTGTTCGGCATCGGCGCGTGGTACGGTGATCGGAAGCTGAAGGCCGTTGGTCATCCGGGTCTGGGAACATTCCTCAGCCAGTGGTGGAACAACTGGCCGAAGAGCTTCGCAATGGATCCGCCGATGATCGCTCTTGAAGTGAAGGATGCGGGCATGTCCCAACTGGAAGCGGTGGTCGATTCCGCGCGGGATCGCGGCGTGATCATGCCCGAGGGCAACGACTATGTGAAGGGCAAGTTCACCGTTGATGGCCAGGAGACCAAGTGCAAGCTGCGCATCAAGGGCAAGCTGAACGATCACGTCAAGGATGAGAAGTGGAGCTTCCGAGTGATCGCAAAGGGCGATGGCGGTTTCCTCGGCATGAAGCGCTTCAGCTTGCAGCACCCCGGCACGCGCAACTATTTGTGCGACTGGTTCTATCACCAGTTGAGCAAGGGCGAAGGCATTGTGGCGCTACGCTACGGCTTCTGCAAAGTGTCACTCAATGGGGACAACCTGGGGGTTTACGCCTATGAAGAGCACTTCGGTCCGGAACTGCTGGAGAACAATGGCAGGCTGAAGGGTCCGCTGGTGCGTTTCGACCCGGGACTGTACTGGGTGCACCGCCTCAATGGGATGCAGGACCGCGACTTCGAAGAAGCCTATGCCGAATACCAAGCCGCCGCGCTCGATGCATTCGATAGCGAGGACTTGGTGAATGACCCGGAACAGCTGCGCTACTTCAAGCAGGCCATGTTCCTCATCGATGGCTTCCGTCGTGGAGAACTGACAGCCTCCCAAGTGTTTGACGTTGAGAAGATGGCCGCGCGACACGCCATCATCGATCTGGTCGGGGGCCACCACAGCATGGATTGGAGCGATGTGAAGTTCTACTACGATCCCGGTGCTCAACGTCTTGAGCCGGTGAGCTACGAGAGCTTCAGTGCCTTCCCTACGAAGAAGCTTGCTGGCTCGGGGAAGTTCACAGGAAAGAGCAATGCAGGCGCGGAACTGCACGATGCGCTTTTCAACGACGCCGATTTCTTCGCTGCCTACGTTCATGAACTGGAACACGTGAGCCGAGCCGAGTATCTCGACAGCACCTTCGCTGCGATAGCGGGTGCCTTGGATACCGCCAGCGCCACGCTCTATGGCGAGTTCCCCTACAAGGAACTGGACAGATCCATCTACTACAAGAACCAAGACATCATCCGTCGCTCGCTCAACGTGCCGAAAGCGGTGCACGCATACTTGGAGTATGTGCGTCATGGTAGCGTCGTCATCGGCCTTGATGCGATAAACTCCCTGCCGATACAAGTAGTCGGATTGCGAATGCCCGATGGAACAATGCACAAACCGGTGGAGCCCGTGTTCGTGAACGCGAGGAGGGCGGGCGGCTTAGGTTCTCGTCAGAGCGCGGAGTTCATGGTCGGGACACAGCAGGATAGTGCTATGCACACAATGAAACTCGTCTGCAGCGTATTGGGGTCGAGCAGGACCATGGTAACGGAGGTGTTCCCGGTTGCCCATCTTGTTCGGGCACCAATGAACGATGACATGCCGCTTCACGGACAAGGCGATGCCGGTGCGGAGTTCCTGGTCTACAATGACAGTGCCCGCACGGTGCATATAAAGACCGGCCATTGGCGCATGTCGCAAGAGACCCTTGTAATCCCGGAAGGGTACACCGTGCATGCCACCGCTCCTCTTCGGATCGACATGTTCAGTGGTGCGACCATCGTGAGCCGTTCGCCGATGCATTGGACAGGCACGGAAGAGTCGCCTATTGTTATCGCAAGCCCTGACACGTCCTCCGATGGGATGCGTGTAGTGGGGGCTAAGGACGTTTCCGTTCTGCGGTATGTGGACTTCCTTCACTTGACGCGGTTCCAAACGGAGCAGCGCCTTCGGGGCGACCTGTCTTTCCACAAGTCGAACGTGGAAGTGACACATTGCCGGTTCAGCGGCCCAGCGAACACCTTGCTCGACATTTCTTCCGGCATCGCCACTATCACCGGCTGCACTTTCAACGGTGGAAGCGACCAACTCGAGTTGCATCATGTGCGCGGACAGCTCAGGGACTCGCGGTTCGTCAATGCTGCGGATGATGCGTTGAGCATCGAGGGCGGCGTGCTGGTCATAAAGGATTGTGAGGTGGTGGGTGCGAAGGGCATCGGAGCGAAGGCGAGCACCATGGCGATTATGAAGATGAGCGGTATGCGGATGACCAACGTGGGCCAAGGCATTGAAGTGCGCGCAGGCACTACGGCCAATGCGGAGGGCGGCAGCATTGATGCCGTGCACGTGGCCGTGGTGGCCAACAAAGCCACCATGCGCGACGGCGCTGCGCGTGCCGTGCTCCATGGCGTGAAGCTCACGGCTAAGGAGACGCCCACGGTGTGTGGCGAGGGCAGTAGTATTGTTGTGGACGGTGAGGAGGTGGGCGCAACGAAGAGCGCGGAAGCCCAAGCAGAAACGGAAGAATGAGGAGCGCTGTGATCATCTCCGCCTGTATTGCTGCGGTCGTTTCAACCGCACAACCGGTGGTAAGCCCTATCACGAGGGACACAGTCCAAGTGGCCGATAGCCTGCCCACCTACAAGTTCTTGGTCAGCGGTCATTGGTATGGCGCGGGTACCAGCCGCAGCGGATTCCCGGCCAGCACTGTTCAAGGGAACATCGAGAAGTTCAATGCCACCGACGCTTCGTTCTTCCTGCTCACTGGCGACATCTTCCAGAACACCAAGAGCGACCAAGCGCGTTACAAGCCTGCGTTATACGACCGCTTGCACGTTCCGCTCTTCAATGCAGTGGGCAATCACGATCTGGACGGCGGGTTTTACAGCGGCCTCTTCGGTAGCACGTGGATGCAATGGGACGTGCGCGATGATCGCTTCATCGTTCTGGATACGGAAGAGGATGATAGCAGTATCAAAGGTGAACAGTTGCGCATGATCCAGCAGGCTGCTACCGACGCGGAGGCGGGTCTACTAAAGCATGTTTTCATCACGAGCCACCGACCGATCTGGGCCGAGGGTGGTCACTATTCCTTCCTCTTTCCGGGCAACACGAAATCGATCGCCGGCTGCAATTACGGGACAGATGTGCTCCCGTTATTGCGCCGGATCGTGAAGCATGCTGAAGTCTTCTGGATGGCCGGCAGCATGGGCGGCACCGCGCCCGCCAGCATCCTGTTCGAAACGCCCGAACCGAACCTGCACTATGTGATGAGCGCCATTCGCGATGAAACGCGCGACGCCGTGCTCTTGGCGGAAGTCTCGGCCGATAGCGTGCGCTGGGAGGCGATCAGCTTAACAGGCAAGCACATCGAGCCGGTGCGGACCTACACCGCTGAATGGTGGCGCGAGCACTTGGCCAATCCCGAGGGCTTCGAATGGAAGCTGCTTCCGTACCACATCAAAAGCACCCTGTTGCACCGCAACTTCTGGATCGGCGTTGGTGCTGTAGCGGTGCTTTGGCTGGGCTTTGGGATACTGCGGCGCAGGCGCGGTGAGTAGCGCGGTTCACTGTTCTGGGTCAGCCCTGTATGGAGTCCATAAGGAACCGTATCCGCTCCAAGCGTCCTTGGATATTGTCGAGTTGGACCGGGATGACCGTGTCGATATTTTCTCCGTCAAGCAAGATCAGGCCACTGCCCTGCAGGATGCCGAGTTTCTTGAAGGCCCGGTCGTCGTCGAAGCTGAGATTCGGCCCCTTTTCCATAAATCCGTTCATGTCTAAGGAGCCGCCTTCGAGCCGAACGATGAACAGGCAATTGCTATTCGACGTTCGTGGACGGACCATGTCGGCGAAGGCGCGGTTGCAATGCCCACAACCGTCCTCGGATACAACAACCACCGCCTTGGGATAATGGGCTGCTTTGATGTCGGCATGGTTGGTCAAATACCGTGCGAGCAACTCATCCTGTGTAGGCTTGCCGCAACCGAGAATGACTGATGCCAGAAGGAGCAAGAACTTTCTCATAGTAGCATTAGGCGGCAAAAGACTTTGTACCCAGTGAAGTCCTCTCTACCGGGCTTTGCCCTGCGAACGTAAGTGCCATGTTCAGTGCTGATAAGATGGTAAGGCATGTACAGTTTTCCGGGAACAACATGCTCTGCCACTTTCTTGAACTCACTGTCTAGAACGATCAGCGACCAAGGCCGATTGCGGCCTGTTTCTTCCTCGGGCAGTTTCTCGGGTACTGCGTGCATGACGGTGACGACGTAGTGGTTGCTGGGTTGATCGTAGGCGAACCCTACGATCTTGGCCTTGGTCGCGCTTCTCACGTTCATCCTGTCTTGCCCCATGTCTTCGACTGTCAGCGGTGGCGGCATGATGCCGGCAGGGCCGTTCACATAGTCTATGGGTATGCGGTTGAGGACCTCAAGTGTTCCAGTATCCACATGGAGAATGTATGTTGCGTATGCGGTGGTGAGGAACAGCCGGTTGTTCGCGATGTACCTGTCCAATCCTCCTGACGCGCACCGAGGGGTATAG
>CADECG010000152.1 GCA_902825795.1 uncultured Bacteroidota bacterium | reverse complement strand
CACGGTGTAGGTATAGACACCCGCGCTCATGATCGAAGGATCGAACATGCCACCACCCACCGGGCTTGGTCCGCTCCATGTGCCACCGGCATCGGGACTTCCACCGAGTTGTGCGAACAACGATACTGCCGGATCTGTTGAGCAGAGTGTTATCGACCCGGGCGTACCGGCGTCCACGATAGCGCCGACGGTGATCGTGATGTCACTGGTGCTCGGGCAGCCGGGGTAGCCGTCTTGGTAGATCGTTACCGTGTAGGTCGTTGTGCTACCCACAGTTGCTACCGGGTTCGCAATGTTGGGGTTGCTCAATCCAGCGGCAGGCGCCCAACTGTAAATGATCGCGTTGCTTCCCGGAGAACAGTCCGCTACGCCATTGAAGGTCACCCCGTTCGGGAAGGGAGGGTTGTCGGTGAAGACCGCTACTCCGTTGGCATCGCTCAACACATAGCTGTGCTCATTGTTGAACAGAAGGCTGGGCTGGTAGCTTATCTGGATCGTTTGTCCATCCACCACGGGGATGTTGTAGCTGATGTCGGTGCCATTGGCCATGCCGTACACCGTGGACACCCCGTTCACCGTGACCGTAACCGTGGCGCCATCCCATCCATCGCCGAAGCTGTCGAAGAGGTCGAGCGTGTACACACAAGGCAGCGGTGGAATGATGCCGCTCACCACAGCGTTCAGTTGCACCGGTCCTCCCGTGCAGATCACCACGTCGGCACCCGCATCCACCTGTGGTCCGGGTACGATCGTGATCGCGATCGTAGTGTCATAGGTGCAGCCGAAATTGTCCACGGCATGGTATACGTAGTTGAAGGTGCCCACACCTGGTGGCGTTACGCAGATCTGATCGCAATCCGCGCTGCTGCTGGTGATGTTCGGACCGGTCCACCATGTGCTGTCGCAAGCATTGCCATATACGGGCGTGAATACGGTCAGGCTGTTGTACAGAGCAGGGTCGAAATCCACGGTGAATCCGCACAGGAAACCGTTGTCCAAGCCCCACAGGTCGCAGATCTCCAAGGTCCATGTGCCGTTGAGCGCACTGCCGAGCAAGCCGGACAGCGGTTGCACGCTTTCGTACGTTCCCGCAGGAAGCGTTGTGCCGGCGTTGGCCGCCATGGTGCCGTTGATGGCATTCGCGTCGATGCAATACGTCCAGCACGTCCCCGGGTTCGGGTTCGCTTCGTCATTGTCATCCGGTATGCCCAGGTAAGTCCCGCCACCTCCTTGTTGGTGCAGGATCACTGTTTCGCCGGTCGGGCTGATGATCGAGATCACCAGATCACCAAGGAAGGAATGTTCAATGTCGAAGCAGATCGTGTTCAGGTCGGCGAGGTTGTTCAGTGTGGCACCCGGCGGGAACTGTGTGAAGAGCAACTCGCTCGCGAAACATGAACCCACGTCGTCGGGTAGGAGAATGCCGGTGCCGTAGTTGGCATCCGGTAATGCGCTCCACGTAACAGGGTTCACCATGCCATCGAGGCAAAGGGTCTCACCAAGGCAGCCGCTCTGGTCGCCACCGGTCCCGGTGAACGTGGGTTCGGTGCCGACCAACACTTGAAGATCCACCCGATTGGTGCTGGCGCATCCGTTGTTGTCTTCCAAGTACAGTTGCACGATGTACTCACCGGGATCGGCGAAGGCGTGCCCAACCCCGGGTGAGGCGGTGCTCGTGGTGCCATCATCGAAATCCCAGAGCCACTGTGCCAGACTGAACCCCGGTGCGGCGTAGGAAGCAGCGCCATTGAAATTCACGACTTCCCCGGGGCACACCATTGCCGGCGCACCGCCAATGATGTTCGCAACGGCCGTTGGTCGCGCGCATGGCGTGGTGCAGGTGATGCTGCCTGCGAAGATCCCCAGCCCTGTATTGTTGCTGTGCCAAACGAAAGTGAGACAGCCAGTGATGTTACCGATGCTGGCACTGATCACCTGCCCTTGCAGGGCAGTGCCGGTCCAGTTACCGATGACGGGCGACGAGGTGTTGTCGCCATCGTAGATCGTCATATTGTCCACCGGCGCCGCACCTCCAGCGGCAAAGTTGGCCGTGATGAAATCCACCGAGATCGCATCGCCGGGATTGTCCGGGCAGATCGTGTAGGTGAAATCCTCGTTGTTGCCGTATCCCGTGCCGCCTTGTCCGCCGCTATCCAAAAATGCCCCCACGCAGGTGTTCACCGCCCCGTTGAAAATGGGGAACGGCTGCGCGCCAGCTGTTGGACCGAGCGCAAGAACCAGAGCAAGAAGTACTACGCGTAGTGTTCCGATCAATGGCAGGGGGGACTGTAGTGGAACAGTCGAAATCTACCCGCCGGATCATCAGTTGATCCCCCGACCGCCGACTATTGGACAAGCATGGTCCGAGCGTCGACGAAGACACACTGAGGCCGTAGGAAGATCGCCTTCCGAAGAGCTACTTCAACACGCTGACGTGGCCCGTGAGTTCGCGCCTGGTCTTCAGCGTTGCGCTTCGCGCGTGAAGCTTCCACGGATAGACGCCGTCCTGCACCATGAAGCCTCCTGCGTTCAGGTAGCCGCCGTTCCAGCTTTCGCTCGGGCTGGTGGTTTTGAAGATCACTTCGCCCCAGCGATCGAATACGAGCAATTCAAAATCCTCGGTATCGATATCCGTGCCGCCTACGAAGAACTGATCATTGGTCCCATCACCATCGGGTGTGAACGTATTGGGGACCCAGATTGCGAAATCGTCGTTGATCGTCACCTCTTGGATCAACGTGTCAGCACAGCCCAGCACGTTCGTAACGATCAGTTCCACTTCGTAGATATCGCCCTCGTCATTCGGGAATTCGAACGCTGGATCCACATCGGTGCTCACACCGAGGCCACCGAAATCCCACAGCACTGAATCGTAGTAGAGCGATTGGTTGTTGAACAGCACGATAGGGTCGTTCACCGTTGTCGGCTGCGGGGCCCAGAGGAATCCGGCTTCAGGCTGTGGCAATACTTGTATGAAGTTCGAAAGCAACGAATCGCTTTCGCAGCCATTGGGCCATTGTACTTCCACCATCACATCGTAGATCCCGTCCGCACCATAGGTATGGGAAGCACTGTCGTCCTCAATGGTGAACGAGCCGTCGCCGTACGTCCACGTCACCGATGCTTGTCCGGTCGTGTCCTGGATCCCGAAGCTCACTGCGAAGGGTTCGCAACCCAGCAACGTGTCGGCACCAATGATCAACGCGGGAACAGGAGTGATGATGGCCAACACACATTCCACGATCGCCGGTGTTTCGCAGGCATCGGTCAGTGTTACACAGATGGTCCCCGTACTGTTAAGGGTCACGTTCGCACTGTCGCCGAACTGTTGGCCTTGTGTCCACAGGTAGCTGTATTGGCCGTTGCCGCCGGCTGCATTCAGCGCGTTCAAACCGATCGGAACGCCAGCGCAACTGTACACTGTATCCACTAGATCGAACGACAACGAATCGCGCACATCTACCGCGATCAGCAACGTATCACTGTGGCAGCCGTTGGCATCAATGGCGAAGACGTTGTAGTCCGTTTGCACGGGTGGATCCACGCTGTGTGGACCATTGCCGATCAGTCCTTGGTCCCAGTCGTAGTTGAACGCACCAGCGCCACCGCTGGCTTGGGCGCTGAGCAGTGCGGAGCCATCCAAGCAGATCAGCGTGTCGTTGCTCACTGCTATGTTCACTGGCAAGGGCTCGTTGATCGTGGCGATCAGCGTGTCGCTGCAACCACTGCCGTTGATGCCCTCATAGATGATCACGGTATAGGTTCCCGCCGCGCCGATGAATGTGTCGCCATTGCTGGCGAGCGTGGTTTGCACGCTTGTTCCACTCCCGTCGGTCCATTCGTAATCCCAAGGGCCTCCGTTCCCCGTGGTGATCGCTTCAATACTTCCATCGGCAAGACCGTAGCAGCTTACGTCGATCACCAAGCTGTCGTTGTCCAGACTTGTCAGGGCTTGTCCAACGGTCACGGGTTCGGTGATGGTGCAGCCGCTGGCATCGGTGAGCGTCAGGGAGTAGTTGCCGGCCGGGATGTTGAGGAAGGTGCCGTTGTTCAATTGTTGGGTACCGCTGAGGTTGTAAACGATCGGGGGCACGCCGCCGATCGCATCCGCCAAAACCTGCCCATCGGCGCCGCCGCAGCCTGCTGCAACGATCTGCACAGTGACATCCAGCACGCTGTCCAACGTGAACGTGATAGTGCCGGTGTTGCCGATGTTGCCGCACAGATCTTCAACATCGTCGACCAGTTCAAGGGTGTAGGTGCCTGCTCCTAGCGGCGGGTTCACATCCAGGATGAAGAAATTGTCCTGGTTGCCACCGTTGTTGCAATTCGTGCTGTTGGCTGCCGTGATCGTATAAGGACCACCGGGGCCGGTGATCGTTAGGTCGGTAGGTTGCACGCTGCTGCATAGCACGAATTCAGTGAACAGCAGATCGAGCGTTGTGTGATCACAACTCACGGCAGTGACAGTGTCAATGCTCGGTGGGCTCACGTCGAAAATGCTGGCCGTGGAGCCACCAATGCCGAAATCCACGGTGTAGCCGTTCGTGCTTTGGCTCCAGTTGCTGATGTACAGCGTCAATGTTTGGCCCGCAACGACGGGAATGCAGGGTTCGTTCTGTCCGCCAGCCAAACCATTCGCACCGGTAACTCCCGACAATCCGCTGAAGTTGCAGCTGATCTCCATGCCAGGCGTGCTGAAAATGTCAGCGCAGCTGTTGTTGGTGAGGTCGTACACGGCCCAGTCGTAATCGTCCGTCAGGTCGTTCGGTGTGATCGAGAAGCACACGCTGCCGGGTGTTTGTACCGTGAAGGTGTACCACTGGCCATCTACCTCTCCACCGCCTAGGCATGACGAGGCATCGTTGATCTCATTCGGGTAATTGCCTTCCCCCACAGGGCTGTTAAGCTCTGTGTAAACGTCTTGGCAAACTGGTATTGACCCGAAACAATCTTGCGTGGTTGGTGGCGGAAATGCACCAGGCAAGCTGATGCTTAGATCATAATTCGGGTGACAGGCGGGTGCAGGCCAACTGTCCACCATCAGGTAGTACGTGGTACCGGCAGTAACGGACGCTTGCACGGTTTGGTTGGCCCCGGCGCTGAACGCTTGGCCGGCGCAATTGCCTCCGGTCCCGGGACAGCCATCATACAGGAATAGCCCAACGAAGGAAGATGTACTTGTCAGGTCGATGGTGACCAAGCCCGATGTGGCAGGGGTGAATGCATACAGTTGGTCCTCACCGCCCATGTACAACGCAGATCCGCATATGGTGGCATTGCCGCTATCGTAATCATCCCCACTTCCACAATTCGTAAGCCCAACGCCGTTGAACGGGAGCGTGAGCGGAGCTAATAGTGCGGAGGCGCAATCGGGACCGCCTTGGCCGAACGTACCGGCGGCAAGGATCAACGGCAGAAAGAGCGTAAGGCTTCTCTTCATGTTGGGACAGGGGAGAGGATCCGGTGGAGCGGCGAAGTTCAGCCGATCGACGGAGATGGTGGGGTGTTCGGCGCTTGGTTGTTCATGTTTTTGCTGTTGATGAACCTGGCCGTTAAAAAGTGAACGCCCCCCGGCATTGCCGGGGGGCGTTCCAACAGGGTCTCGTCCACTCAGCGCACCAGCACCACGTGGCCGTTGTAGGTCTCGTTGCCCAAGTCAACCACCCACAGGTATTGCCCGGTAGGGAGAAGCTCCGTTCCGAGGTTGTTCACGCTGCCATCCCATGGCATGGTTGCATCGGTCGTGCGGTACAGCAACCCGCCTTTGGCATCGTACACCAAGAAGGTGAACTTCTGTTGCATCGTGCGCAATGCTTCAGGAATGAAGCGGTCGAGCGTGCCGTCGCCATTCGGGCTGAAGCTCGGTGGCGCCATCAGGTTATAATCCTCGGTGATGATGATATCCTTCTTGGAGCGATCGACGCAGCCCTTTTCATTGGTCACGGTCAACTCCACCGGATATGTGCCCCGCTTTTTGAAAAGGTGATCAGGGTGGGCTGCGTTGCTTGTGCTGCCATCGCCAAAATCCCAGTGGTAGGTGGCACCGCTGTGGCTCTTGTTCTCGAAATGCATGGTCGGCAAGTTGTCCGTGCCGGTGCGCTTCATCGGAGTGAACGACGCATCGGGTGACTCATAGATCACGATCTTGTCACTGGCATCTTTGTTATTGATGGCGCCACCGCTGGTGTTGCTCAACGACAGGATGACCTTGTATACTCCGCTCTTGGTGTAGGTATGCTCCGGTGTGTTCTTGTTGCTGAAGCTACCGTCGCCGAAATTCCAAAGGAAGATGCCGCCTTCAGGGGCGGCGCCGGCTGCGAATTCGACCGTTGTACCGGGGCAGCCTTCGTTCGAGCTCGGGTTGATGGTCAGGGATGAACTCTCGGTGCTTCTGGTCTTCTCCCGGGCCTCCAACTGCGCCCACATGGGGTCATCAGCCTTCTTATGGATGACCCGTTGCTGCTTTGGTTCTTCAACGATCGGCTCCGAGTTGGCCTCGGCGGTTCTGTTCTTCTGCACAGTTGCTGGAACAACTTCTTCTGCCCGGGTATTTTCCTGCGTCGGCGTAGGAACGATAACCTCATCCGTGTTGGGGGCGTTATTGCTCGCCACCAGCTCAATGGGCTCTGCGTTGGCGACCTGGAGATCGCCATCGGCGCTCCTTGTGCTGAGCAGGTAGACTCCACCAGCCACCGTAACACCGGCTGCGACCAAGGCTGCGTAGAACCCGCCACCTTTCAGCCAGCCCGCGCGCTCCTTTCCGTCCAAAGCCGCTTCCAGGCGGCTCCAGTCGGCGGAGTTGTAAGGCACCTCGAAATTGTCCAAGGAGTCCTTAACAGAGCGTTCGAATCCGTCCATCTGCTTCATAATTACGGGAGCTTGTGCTCCTTTTTAAGGATCTTCTTCAAGTTGTTCTTCGCCTTCGCGAGATTGCTCTTTGAGGTACCCACATTGATCCCGAGCGCATCGGCGATCTCCTTGTGGGTCATTTCCTCAAAGACGTACAAGTTGAATACCGTGCGGTAGGCAGGTGTCAACTTCTGCATGGCATTGATCACATCGGCCGGCTTCACTTCCATTTCCTCGTCCGGTCCCTCATCGGCAATGTTGTCCTGCTCGTCAATATCGCTGAAGTCCTCGATGCTGCGCTCCTCGCCCAACAGCAGGTACGCATTTTTCGTACGGCGGAAATGGTCGATGGCGGTGTTCACCATGATCCGGCGGATCCACCCTTCGAAGCTGCCAGCCCGGTTGAACTTGTCCACGCTACGGAATACTTTGATGAAGGCTTCCTGAAGGATGTCCTTGGCCTGATCAGTATTCTTCGTGTAGCGCAGGCAAACGGCCATCATCTTGCCGTAGAACAGCTCGTACACCTTTTGTTGGCTCCGTCTTTCCTGAGCAATGCACCCATCAACCAAGGCCACGTAGGCTGGTTCGAGCGTCTCCGTCCCTGTCCACACAGGGCGGAGACGGGCGATCAGGGGTTCGGTTGCCGTTACAGCTTCCATGGGTCCGCTACGGAATGCGGTGAAAGTAGCCATTCAACCACCAAGACGCAGCCTGTTGAAAATGGATGCCTGACAGCCATGTGTTCGTTGCGGCCGGTTGATAAGTTTGCCGCCCGAAGGACGGAAGTCACGGCGCCACGGGGCGCGCTGGTGCTGAATAGGCGGGCTGCCGGACCGGGGGAATACAACAAAACGGTCGTCAACGGATCAACAAGTGAACAGATGAAAGTAACTGTGGTAGGTGCCGGTAACGTGGGCGCAACATGTGCCGAGGTGGTGGCCCGGTGGGAACTGGCCAATGAAGTGGTGGTTCTGGACATCAAGGAGAACTTCGCCGAAGGCAAGGCGCTGGACATTTGGCAGACAGCCCCGCTGCACCTGTTCGATAGCCGCCTAGTTGGTAGCACGAACGACTACGCCAAGACCGCCAACAGCGATGTGGTGGTGATCACCAGCGGTTTGCCCCGCAAGCCGGGCATGAGCCGTGATGACCTGATCGCTACGAATGCCGCGATCGTGAAGAGCGTTACTGAGAACGTGGTGAAGCATAGCCCGAACGCGATCATCATCGTCGTTAGCAATCCGCTGGACGTGATGACTTATTGCGCGTTCATCAATAGCAAGTTCCCCGCGAACCGCGTGTTCGGGATGGCGGGTATCCTCGATACCGCCCGCTACCGCGCCTTTCTGGCCACCGAATTGAACGTGAGCCCCAAGGACATTCAGGCGGTGCTAATGGGTGGCCACGGCGACACCATGGTGCCGCTGCCGCGCTATACCACCGTTGGAGGGATCCCCGTCACCGAACTCATTTCGAAGGAGCGGCTGGATGCGATCGTTGACCGCACCAAGAAGGGTGGGGGCGAGATCGTGAATCTGCTCGGTACTTCAGCATGGTACGCACCGGGCACCGCTGCGGCGCAAATGGTGGAAGCCATCGTGCGTGACCAGAAGCGCGTGTTCCCTTGCTGCGTTTGGCTGCAAGGAGAATACGGGCTGAAGGATATCTACATGGGCGCCCCTGTGGTACTCGGTCGCAAAGGCGTGGAGCGCATCATTGAACT
>CADECG010000151.1 GCA_902825795.1 uncultured Bacteroidota bacterium | reverse complement strand
CCCACGGGAACGATGGGCATGGTGCGTCCGGTGGTATTCGCGGGCGGCGCGGGTTGGCGTAGTGGCCGATCATGATCGGCCCGCATTTGTGCGGCGGGCGCGTTGGCCGTGTGGTCGTTCGGTTCGCCAACCATTCCCATCGGTTGTTCCGTGTTGTCGTGGTCCGGCATTGTATCGGGCCGTTGCATTGTGTCGGACCGTGGCATGGTGTCGGACCGTGGCATGGTGTCGGGCCGATCATGATCGGCCCCTACGGGAACCACCAACGGTTGTCGGATGATGACGATCCCATGCACATGGTTCGGCATCACAACGAATTCCCCGACATCTACATGGGGCATGTGTTCCGGTATCGCATCCCAACACCGTTGCGCCCATT
Organism: uncultured Bacteroidota bacterium; assembly: GCA_902825795.1. Lineage (GTDB taxonomy): Bacteria > Bacteroidota > Bacteroidia > Flavobacteriales_F > PHOS-HE28 > PHOS-HE28. The sequence continues at coordinate 8,252 of CADECG010000151.1, read as the reverse complement.
CACCAATAGGCGATGGATGCATCACACCATCCGCGATCCGTCCGAACAGATGCAACCGGTGCTGCGTGCAAATGGTCAGGTAATACGCGCCAACGTTGGCGTAATCGTATCCCTGCCATCGGATGGTGGCGCGTTGCGGCAATTCGCGGGGCATGAACGAATATGGGCATCACCGATTGAACCCCGGCTCGCCTTGGGGCCGATCACGATCGGTTCACCCTTCCACCAGCAACTTGAAGCCGCCCATAACCATGCGCTTCACGTCGAAGGGTGACTTTTCGCGTCCATCGCTCCGACATCCGGCAAGCGATCGCCCGTTCAGGCCTTCTTCGGTCGGCCGTTGGGAAGTAGCGTCTCGCCACGAGCAAGCATCGCCACGAATTCGCGAATGCGTCGTTGGCGCGTTTCCGGCCGCTTCGCATTGCCCACGCGGAACGCCAGTGCGAAGATGTTGCTCCTGTTCAGCGTGCCGAAGGTGGCCAGTGCTTTCTTGTTCTTCCTGATCGCAGCCTCCAGGTCGGGCGGTACTTCAATACTGCGTTGCGGCGCGTATGCACGGTCCCATCGTCCGTCCGCCTTCGCCGCATCCACGTGAACCTGACCGTGGGGTTGCATGCGCCCTTCGGCCGTGAGGCGCTCGACATGTCGCGTATTGATGTGCGACCAGATGCTCTTTGCCCTGCGCGGGGTGAGACGCTGCAGGAAGGACGTGTCGTCGAAGCTCTTGCGGATGCCATCGATCCATCCCCAGCAGAGTGCGGCCTCCACCGCCTCGGTCCAGTTGATGCTGGCGAGACCCGTTCCTTTCTTGTGCATCTTGATCCAGACCTCGGTGGCGGTGCTGTGATTTTTCTCGAGCCATTGCTCGAATTGCTTCTGCGTTCGGAACGCGCGGATCGCTTTGGGATCGGGAACGACGGGAGGCATGTGATCGGGGTCGTTGTCAAAGATGCGTGCACAGGACGCGATCGATCGCGGGCACCTCTTACGAGCGAAGCGAGCGCCATCCGTAGCGGGGACTCTCCACGATCAGCGCGGGCCGGCTGGTCAGCGTGCCCGTGCGTTGCTTGCGCGGTAGCTGACCACCCGGACTTTGATCGTGGTCGCCTTTGGGCTCCACCTTTTGGCGAAGCAAAAGGTGGATGAAGAAAAGTGTTCCGCTCTTCTTGTCCCTATTTTCTTGTCTGAAAAGGGAACCAGAAAGGACCCCACGATCAATGCGCGTGATCAACATGAATGGCAGGCGGAACCGATACGCCAAGCGTTCATGAAAACGCAAGGCCGGATCGCTCCGGCCTTGCATTCGTTCATGTGGGAGGCTATTTCCCTTTCGGCTTCTTCGGTGTGCGGATGATCGCATCGCCGGCGGAGTCATCGGCCTTCTCCAATGTGGCCACCAGGCTACCGGCGGACTTGAACTGGAAGGCCAGCGTGGCCCCGCTCAGTTGTTCCACCGACTTCGGATCGAAGCCCTTGCCGGGATCCACGGCCACCAGCGTCCCTTGCCGGGGATCGTAGTTCTTGGCTCCCTTGGGTGAGCGAACCTTCACCTCCATCGCCTTGCCCTCACCCACCTTCACGCTGTAGGCACCGGGCCGCACAAGGGTAACGGTGTACAGGTCTCCAGCGGGGGTCTCCTTCGCGCTGTCCAGCACCAGGGTACGCTTCTCATCGCGCTTGGTAATACGCACGGAGTAGCCACCCACGCCGGTGGACGCAAAGAAGCAAAGGGCGCCGTTCACCAGAAGCAGACGATCGTCCGCACCCAGTTTGTGGCAATCGCAGTCGGCGGCCACGCCCTTGTGGCTGGCGGCCATGTCGATGCTGATCTGCGGGGCACCTCCCTCCTTCACCACTTGCACGGTGAAGCGGTCCTGCACACGACCACCGCGGGCGATCTCCACATTGAGGTCACCGGCTTCGGTGCAAGGATGCACCAGCGATGCGAGCACGCCCAGCGAACGGCTGTCGAACGCCTTCGTGGTGAACAAGGCGCGGTTGAGTTGGATGAGTTTGTTTTCCATGGTTATCCGATATCAGCGGTTACGGTCATTTCATCATCGTTCACGGCAACGCCCAACGCGGCGATGGGGATCTTCACGGCGGGCAGTGCGCCCTCGCCGGCCATGATCTCCAGCGGCGTCTCCACCGCGTACAGCGGATTGTAGCGCGCGAAGAAGTCGCCCACGAACTGCATGATCATGTCAAGCAGCCCGAAGCTCACGTTCAGCTGATCGCTCAGCCATTCCTCGATGTCGTCCGGCAGATCGAGCACGGCGCGGATCAGGTCGATGATGCCACCGATGATGGCGAGGATCAGATCGCGCACCCAACCACCGGGAATGATGGCGGTAACGGCGTCCACCAGAAGCTCCTCCAACAGATCACCCACCGCATCGGCGAAGTCGAACAGGTCCAGGTCGATAGGGCCGGGTTTCAAGTACAGCAGCCATGCATCGCCCGCAGGTATCGTCACTTGCCGCAGCCAAGGGAAGGGAGGCACAGGCACCGGGTGCGTGGCGTCCTTCTTCTCCACCTGCAGGATGCCAGTGAAGCTGATCTCCTGCCGCACGAAGGCCGCGAGGTCGGGTGCGATGGAGATGTCCGGATCACCACTGAACACGCACCAGCGTGGCAGGCAGAAGTCAGGAATGGGCCAGGGCATGTTCACGCACCAGCCGCCCACGCAGATCTCCGGTATGTCCAGGCCGAGCATCACTTTGAGGCGGTCCCATTGCAGGTCCAGTTCCTTCACCTGCACTTCGCCCGCGGCGTTGAGTTCCACGGTGCCGTTCTCCAGGTGTGCCTTCACATCATAGCCCAGGCGTATGGGGCCGAGGCTGGCGGTGTCCGCTGCCTCCAGCTTGAAGCTGTCGCGGAACAATTCGAATAGCCGACGGAAGGTGTCTTCCGAAACGGCGACGTTCATGTGTGCCATGGGTCAAACGATGTTGAGTTGGATGAAGAGTTTGAGTTGGTCGTCCTCCACGGCCGGATTGAAGGGCACGCCGGCGCCAATGGGTGTGGGCTGCAACAGCAGTTGTTTGCCCAAGTAGCCGGCCAGGTCCTCGCTCATGCCTGTGAGGTCCAGCACCAGTGCCTCCATGGGCAGCATGATGCGCGGCAGGATGCCATAGCGCAGGATGTTGCGCAGGTAGCACTCGATCATGCTCTCCAGCGGATCCGGACCGATGTCCACGATCTCCAGGCCGTCCAAACGCACCTTCAACCAAGGCTGGTCGCTGCCCGGCACGTCGCCCCACTCGAAGTGACCGGTGAGGTATAGGGACATGCAGAAGCAGTGCAGCTTGCCGGGTGGCAGGGGCCTCACCTTTTCGTCCTTGGGTCGGCGGTCCTTCTGTTCGCGCTCTCGGTGTATGCGCTCCTTGTCGCTCAGTCCTACGTTCTCCTCGTACACCGTTACCACGGCCCCTTCGATCTCCTCCAGGATGTCCTCGGCCTTCTTGTCGTCCGGGCACATGAGGCCGAAGCAGGCCTTGGCCTGCAAAGCGAAGTGCTGGGGTTGCAAGGGATCGAGCTCAGCGGGCAGTGCAATGGCGTTGCCCTTGTGGAAGTCGATCGCCAGCTTGCTCAGCTGGAAGCACCAATCCATGCCGATGGGGAGTGGACTGCCCAAGATGGGCAGCGGATCCTCCACGGTGATCAGTGGTCCATTGTAGTTCTTGGCTGTATCGATCGGCGAGCAGAGCTCGCGTTTCTTCTTCGCCAGCTGCTCGAAAAGGGCCGTTCCGTAATTGAACAACGGGGGCCGCTGCTGCATGATGTGCTTGACGAGGGCGTTCATGCCATCCTCGTGCACGCTCACGAACAGGTCTGAATGGTCGGTCAATGCCATGTTCCAGTGGTTTTATTCCATGTCATCCCGGCCCCGTTACCGTCCGCCGCTGCCGTTGCGCACCGGTATGCTGGCGCCGCACGTGTTGGCCGGAATGATCGGTGCGAAGACAAGGCAGCGCGCAGCAGCGTACAATACCGTCCTAAGGGTATTTTTAGGGCCGTTCGGGCCTTACACCGGGCTTTTCTACCCTGAGCAGGGTAGAGAACGAACGCTCTTGCAACGCGCGGACCATCCGGAACCGGAACGCCGGCGGAACGGTTCAGGAAGTGGTTGTAGAGGTACGAGCGGATAGAGCCATGGCTTTGAGGAGCAAACCGGATGTGATCACAGGAGTACCGAACATCGGAACGGGTTACGCCCGCATCCGCTCTGCTATGCATCCGTCGGTGTTGGGTGCTCGATATTCGCAGGGGCACCGGCAACCCGGGAGTTGAACATGGGGGTATTCGACGTGGTCACCGATCGAACCGGTCCCTTTCCAATTAGCAGGGTTGTCGCCGCATACCTTCACACCATGCTCACTCCGCACCGTCGGCGCTTGCTGATCATCGCAGTGATCGTGGCGATCATGTCGTGCTGCACGGCATCGGCGATTTTCGGTTTGCGCGCGGGGCACCCGGCCCGTGCGGCATCCACCTTTTTCGCGGGCCTTGCGTTCTCCATCCTCTTTTGGACGCGCTTGCCGAAGAAGGCGGGTTGAGCCGATCGTCGGCACCCTATCGCGTGTGTTCCTTGATAAGTCGAGCGGAACTGCCGGTACTCAAAACAAGTCCTGGTAAGGAATCGGCTTTTCGCTTGTCTGGCGTTAGGAAAAGCCAAGTACTCATACCGCTTGAATTACAACGACATGTCAATTCATCCTTGCCGCTAACGAACGACCTCAGGTCGATCGGTCTAGCGATCCGCTACGTGCAAGATCCCGTTCGCAACACTACCGGTCTTGTCCTGAATGCTGAACGCGTAACGGCCCGGCGCGAGGGCACCGCGTTGGATCATGGTGCTGCTTCCCTCCACACGTTGCGAATGCACCAACCGCCCCAGTACATCGCGCAGGTGGATCCATGCCGTACCGTGGAGCACTGCGGGGTCGAGGCTGATCACCGTGTGATCGCTAAAGGGGTTCGGGGCAATGGTCGGTTCCTGCACGGCGATGTACTCATCCACCCCGATGGTGCCGCAGGCGTAGACCGACACGATCGCGGTGATATCCGCTATGGTGAAGGTGAAGGTGACGTCGCCGACCGTGACCCAAGGACCCGTAAAAGCGAAGCCCTGGTCGGGAGCCATGGTGATGGCCAAGCTGGCCTGTATGCCCTCGTCCGTGCTGGGGCAGTGGGGACAGGAATTCCCGTTGGCATCGAGCTTCATGAAGCCCAATGGATAATTGACGCTGGTGCCGCTGTAACCGCCCAACAACACGCCCCCATCTGAGGCCGCGCTACACCGCACGGGCCGGAAGAGAACCGCATCCGGATGGTCCACATGCTTGCTCCAAATCAGTTGCCCGTTGGCATCCAAGCGTGCCACTAAACCACCGATCGGCGTGCCCCCTACGGTGTCCTGCATCATTCTTCCCGTAACTAGATAGTCGCCGTTGGGTGCCCGGGCGATATCCTCCCCCAGATCCCACTGGTTCCCGCCGATGCGGGTGGACCACAGCGGAATACCGTCGGGGGAAAGGGCCAAGGCAAAGGCATCATAGAAGTTGTCGTCCAGTATGTACCCCGCTAGCACAATGGTGCTGTCGGGCGCAGTCACCAGACCGTGGGCCGACATGATGTGGCCGGGCCCATTGGTGTACCAGTGCATCCATTCCGTTGCACCGGTCAACCCATCCTTGCGCACCACCAGCTTAGGGCTGTCCAGCGCGGTATCGGTACCGGTGAAGACCAGGTCGCCATTGGGCAGCGCGGCCACGTCCATGGGCAGACCGCCGGCGAATTCGAGCCGGTCGCTCCAGAGCGCCTCACCATCCGCATCGGTGCGCAGCATGAGCCAGTCGTTATCCTCACTGGTCGCGAGTTGCAGGGCAAAACCGCCGTCGGCCAGTTGCACCAGGCCATTGTGGTATTGCTTCACACCCCACGGACCGGGGGCGTCGTAGGTCTTCGTCCATTGCGGCGTGCCAACAGCATCGAGCTTCATCAGGAACACCTGCCCCAATGCCAGTGTGCCCGACACGGCCAGCCCACCATCCAAGGTGTTGACGATGGCCATGGCCCAGTCGGCGAAATTGGGTCCGGTGCTGTAGGTCTTCACCCACGACAACGCACCGCTGGCGTCCAATTTGGTCACCGCGATCATGCCACTGCCTGAGTTGGTAAGGTCGTGGGCACCGGCAATGGCCACCCCGCCATCGGGCGTCTCCACCGCGCCCCCCTCGCTCTCGAGGTAGAATCCAGCGTGCATCAGCATGCAGGTTTCCGGTAACTGCCCGTAGGCGTTGTGCGCGACACAAGCGACCGCGAGGGAAGAAAGCAAGTGTTTCATGGGACACGATGGATGTGTACATCAAAGCTATTCCTGTCGTCCATTCGCTCGGCCCTGTTCGAAGGAATGGTCAGGACCGTGAGTGAGTGGCGGCAACGCGCAGCCTGCGGCATCCCCAACGGGGGTGGCCCGTCTTGCCAGAGATCCCTACTTTGATCCGCGATGCGATACCTGTTGCTCTGTTCACTGCTGTGCGCCCAAGCGGCGCGTGCGCTCATACCGGTGCCCGATGCGAACCTGCGTGTGTGGATCACCGCGAATTATCCCGGTGCCATGGTGGGGAATTCCGTGGATGAGAACCACCCCGATGTGCAGGCCGCCACATGGTTGGACATGTCCAACAACGGCATTGCCAGCCTGCAAGGCGTGCAGGCTTTCGCGAACGCGCAAATGCTGATCGCTGATGGCAACCTGATCACCATGGCCGGTGTGTTCACCCCGCCCAACCTGCTGGGGTTGTCGCTGGTGGATTGCCAATTGTCCGGCAACCTCATCATGGACGCTATTGTGCCACCCACGCTGCAAAGCCTCCACGTGTCGGGCAACCTGATCACGTCGGTGGAGTGGTGCAGCTTCTGCCAGCTGATCAGCTTCAACGCCACGAACAACGCGATCCAATCGCTCAGCGGCACGCCGCCCATCATGCTCACCTATGTGTCGCTGGGCCAGAACCAGATCACCAGCGGGTTGACGGGACTACAGGCGCAATACCTCGACATCTCCTACAACCAGCTCCAGGCACTGCCGATCATCAACTACCTGCCCGGAGCCCAGTTGGTGGCCCACCACAATCTGATCACCGCACTGATGCCAGGCGATCTGCCGAACACCGTTACCACAGTGGACCTGGGCTACAACCAGATCACCTCCGTCGGCGACCTGAACGGTATGAATGCGCTTTTGGATCTGACCCTTCGCAACAATCCGCTCGCCGGCGGCATCGACGAGCTGCCTTCGGCGTTGCTCACCCTCTCCATCGCCAACACCCAGCTGCCCTGCCTGCCGTGGCTGCCGCAAACCCTCCAAACCCTAACGTGCACCGCTAACAGCTTCAACTGCCTGCCCAACATGCCGCCAGGGCTGAACCTCTCGCCGGGCAACTTTGGTTTCCCTCCCGCGCTGTGCCCCACGAACAACACGTGCTTCATACCCCCACCAAGCATTCGCCTGTTCGCAGGATTGCAGGGTGCATGGGATGAAACCGCCGGCCTCATGCGCGACGACCTGCGCGCCCAAGGGCTGTTGCCGTTCACCGAACCGTATTCCGCACTGGGCTACAGCTATATGTTCAACAGCACACCGCTCACCGTTCCGGCCGCATTCTTCACCTCTACCGGTCCCACGGCCATAGTGGATTGGGTGGCGGTGGAAGTGCGGCAAGGCGGTATGCCGGGCACCTTGGTGCAAAGTATGCCCGCCCTGCTGCGCCGCGATGGCCGCGTGATCAGCACCACGGGTGATTCGCTACTGACGCTGGGCGTGGCCCGCGGGTCATACAAGGTGGCAGCGCGCCATCGCAACCACCTTGCGGTCATCAACTTCGTATCGCAGCAGTTCCAGAACGGGCCCACCACCATCGATATCCTATCCCCCGGCACCACGCAATTGAACATGCTCGCAGTGGCGGTGACCCCGAGCGGCAAGCGCCTGCTGCCCATGGGCGATGTGACCGACGATAAGACCGTGAAATACACGGGCGTAACCAACGACCGCGATCCGATCCTCACTGCCATTGGGGGCGCCATACCCACGGCCGTGCTCACGGGCCAGTACCGCCGCGAGGATGTGAACTTGGACGGGCAGGTGAAGTACACGGGCGCCAACAACGATCGCGACTTCATCCTGCAATCCATAGGCGGAAGCGTGCCCACGGCCACGCGCACGCAGGTGCCGGTGTTCTAAG
>CADECG010000150.1 GCA_902825795.1 uncultured Bacteroidota bacterium | reverse complement strand
ACCTCACTGGCACCGGTAATGCAACGGATGCGGACATCATCAACAGCCTCAACACCGATACGATCCAGAATACCGGCGTGGGGACATACACGATCGGGCCCTTCGGCAACGATACCATCGTGCAGATCCAAGTACAGAACGGCCTCAATAACCTCTGCCGTACAACTAGCCCCGATCTGGTGCAGACCGATTCAGCATGCGTGTACAACACCTGCGGATTGAACACCACCTATTGCTACTCGAACAACGATGAAGCATGGTTCGTGTTCGACGCTGCGGTACCGGGACCCATCACCATCGAATTCCTGCAGGGCGACATGCTCAACGGCGATAACGTGGTGGTGTACAATGGTTACGATGACTTGAGCGCGCTGCTGTTCAATGGCAACAACGGTGGTGATATGACCGGGTTGACGGTGAACTCCAACAATCCGGACAATGCCCTGGCCGTGCGCATACTTGGCGATGCCGCAGGTAGCTGCGTTGGAGGCCAAGCACCCGATGACCTGATCTGGTTCGTCAGCTGCGGCGCTGTGAACGTGGATGAAGAGCCGACCGCCGACGACTTTCTGCTCTATCCGAACCCCACGAACGGAACCCTGAACATCGGCCTCAACCACCACTGGACAGGCGAAGTATTCTTGAACGTTGTGGACCTCGCCGGGCGTGTGGTGCTTATGGATCGGATGAACGTTACCGGCGGCGCTGCGAACTCCATCGACCTCACTGGATTGAGCAACGGCCGCTATGCCGTGCAACTCACCACCGACCGCTGGAACAAGACCAAGCAGATCGAAGTGATCCACTGATCATTCCTGGAATTGCTCTTGAAGCGCGGTCCATGGGCCGCGCTTCTTGTTTCCACTAATGTGCTGGCTGCGCCGGAGCCCCAAGCAGGAAGTTGATCGGACGCATCAAGCGCTGCATATCGCGCTCACTGTCCAAATGGAATTTGTTGCCCGGTCGGCGGTTGTTGCGCAATACCAAGCTGGTGCCAACTTCATAGACTTCCACGATCATTGGCTCTGCTTCACTGTCGGTGATGGTCAGTCGGTAGAATGGCACAAGGCCATCGAGCCGCGCACTATCTGCGTAACGGCTACTGTTGCCCTTGCTTAAGGACTCCAAGAACTGTTGCACGCGCTGCGGGTCCGTTCTTTCACCGTTCAACAGCCATACAGGCGCTTGCTCCGCCACAGTGTCCATTTGAACAGTGTCGCGCACCAATGTGTAGCTAGTAACACGCCCAACTTCAACGCTCACACGCTTCCAAGTCGTGGGGTCGCCACCTATGAGCACGTGATCACGCCAGTTGCTCATGGGCACGTCAATATGCCGTGTAACCATGCCGGCAATGGCATGTATCTCGGGTGCATCATTCAAACGCACGTACGTAACACCTTCTTGGCTGTATTCCGTGTTCACCAAACCGGTGTGCAGGGTAACCGGTTCGTCACCTATGAAAAAAGTGATGGGCGTGCAGGCCGTGTCGCTCAATTGGTATTTGGCGGCGTCCTTTTCCATGCTTCCCGCCAAGCGCAAGGTGCGCATGTTCATGAATTTCGCAAGTACCATGCGCACTGCGCGGTCGTCGGCTGGATGCACTCCATTGCTATCTGTCACCGTCCAACCTGCTGGAACCCGGTCGAAGCGCAGCTCGGCGTGCTTCAAGCTTTTGGGCTTGATGATGAATGACCGCAGTGCTGCCGTATCGAGATCCATCACCATGCCGCGCACGGTATCGCCACCGGTCTTTCGATCGCTCCATTTCAGCGCTGCCCATACCAGCGCCAACGCCAGACCGAACAACAGGAGGGTGCGGTTACCGATCTTACTGAACATGGCCGGGTTGCATACGCCTGCTGCGCTGGCGCCGACGCCATGCGGCGCGTAACATACCGTATAGGAATGCGGCGAGGATGGGCAGCACCAGATTCGCCCATTTCAATGTGTTGCGCACGGCGTCGCTCACCGCATTCAGCGGTCGGAAGTTCACCTGCTTGGTGCGTAGCTCGATCAACCCTGTGTCGTCCACCAGCCAGTCCACAGCGTTCACGAACACGTTCACGTTGTCGGGGTTGAGCTGCTGCTGTTGGCCCTGCGCTCCGTTCACCGCGAATCGGCCGTTGCCGAAGACCACCATGCGTGCGTTGGCGCTGCCCGCCAACGGACCTTCCACAGCCGCTGCCATCGCTTGACCGGCAAGCGGGAAATCCGCCGGTCCCCATTGGCGCTGCGGGTCGATGACGTGCGGCGGTTGCAAGGCAGCGCTATGCTCGCTGGACAGCACCAAGGGTGTGAATGTTACATCGCTCCGCGGGCTCTTCGCCAACGGACTGCAGAACTGCATCAGTACCGATTCCAAGCCCTTGGTGATCGCATGATCAGCAAAGCTCCGCGACATGGGGAAGTACGGGAAGGGAATGGAAACCAAGAAGGGAATATCACCGCGTTGCTGCCTGATCTGCACCTGCCCACACAGTTGATCGATGAGGATCGTGGGTTGCACATCCACTCCTTTCGATGCGAGCCATGCGGAGAGGTTGCTCTGGCGGGCACCCACAAGCGGCGTTGAGCCCAGATCGTTGATGAGCCCACTGTATGCAATGAGTATCGGGCGGCCACGCGCGAGCATTTCGTCCAATACGCGCAAGTGATGTTCCGGGAAACTGTCCACCGGATCCACGATCAGCAGTGCCGCGAACCGGTCGGGCAACGAAAGCGAATCGGGCAGGGGAATGGTGGCGATCTCGTAGAGCACATCAAGGCTTTGGTACACTTCGCCCATCTCGCCGATGCTCGGCTCGCCGTGGCCTTGGACGAAACCGATCGTGGGCTTCTTGTCGATGCTTACTTTCTTGACGCTCATGCCAAGGGTGTGCTCCATACTACCGCCCTGCACTACTTCCAAGAGGTCGCTGCGCTCGCCCATTTTCACGCTGGCGCTCATGTAGGCGATCATCTGCTCGAACTTGTCCTTCTGTGGAATGTTCACCTGCACCGCGCGCACACCCGCGTTTTTGGCTTCTTCCAGTCGCGTTTCGTCAGTGCCGGGGTCAACGAATTCATATACCAGGTTCCCATCGGCGGCATCATGGAATTCAGCCAACAAGTCGCGGAATTCCTCGCGCACCGCTGCGTATTGTGCCGGTAATTCTTCGCTGTAATAGGCCGTAACGGTCACCGGCTCAGGCAACGCTTTCAGCATCTTGCGTGTGGCCGGGCTCAGGGTGTACCTTCCATCGTCGGTGAGATCCACACGGAACTTGAACCGATCCCCCAGCACGTTCACCATCACCACGGTGAGGCAGATCGCCAGTGTGAAGCGCAGCACCCGACCCCGGTTGCGCGCGGCACTTCGCTTGGCCAGATTGGCTTCCGCCAGTGCTAGCGCCACAAGGATTATGCTGATGAAGTACAGGAGATCACGGCTGTCGATGACGCCACGGCTCATGCTCGCGAAGTGGGCATCGGTGCTGAGGCGTTGCAGCACCAGCGCCAGCATCCCGCTCTCGCCGTCCACCACGAAACCGAACAGGAAGTGGAAGAAGAAGATGACCACCAGCGCGATCAAAGCCGACACCACCTGGTTGTTCGTGAGGCTGCTGGCCCAGATGCCGATAGCGATGTACGCCGCGCTCATCAATAACAGCGCGAGGTAGCCGCAGGAGATGGCACCGTGATCAGCCGGGCCGAGGTACGCGATGGATGCCCAGTAAGGCAGGGTGCAAATGAGTGCGATCGTGATCAACACCACAGCTGCGAGGAACTTGCCGAAGACGATCTGCCAATCGGTGACGGCTTTCGTCAGCAACAGGTCGAGGGTGCCGCTGCGACGCTCTTCGGCCAGTGCGCGCATGGTGAGCAGCGGAACGAAAATGAACAAGGCCCAATAGGCCGCTGCCCAGAAAGCACCCAAGCTGGCCGTGCCCGAAACGAAGACGTTGCCGCTCGGCCACATCCATGTGAGGAACCCGCAGAAGCCAAGGAAAAGCGCGAGCAGCACATACGCGATCAGCGAATCGAAAAAGCCCGCCAATTCCTTGCGTGCGATCGTCCAGGTCTTGCGCATTGCTGGTGCTATTGGCTATTGGCCATGGGCCGCTGGCTGCTCATGTGTTCGGATCCGTAAGCCATATTTCCACATCCCCTCATTTCCACATCAATTGAGCGTGAGATCACGGAACACTTCCTCCAGGCGTGCTTCCAAGGGGCTTAGTTCGGTCAGCGTCCATCCGTGGTGTGCGCACATCTGGAACACATCGGCCGCCGTGTTCGTGCTGGAGGATTGCACGGTGAAGACACCTTCACCCAATGCTTCCACGCTTTCCACCAGCGGAAGGCCCCGCAAAGCGGTGCTCATGAATTCGGGTTCGGCCATGGGAATGCGCACGCGCAGCACGGCTTTGCCTTGCGCACTCTGCCGCAAGGAGCGCGGGTCGCCGTCAGCAACGATGCGGCCCTTGTTGATGATGAGGATGCGATCGCAGGTGGCCTCGACTTCCGGCAGGATGTGCGTGCTGAAGATGACGGTCTTCGCGCGGCCCACGTGTTTGATCAATTCCCTGATCTCCACGATCTGGTTCGGGTCCAGGCCTGTGGTGGGCTCATCGAGGATGAGGACCGACGGATCGTGCACCATGGCTTGCGCAAGCCCCACGCGCTGACGGTAACCCTTGCTCAACTCCTCAATACGCTTGTGTTTCTCAGGACCGAGGCCGCACGCCTCGATCATTTGCCCGACCCGGGTGCTGATGTTGGCCTTGGGCACGCCCTGCACTTTCGCGTTGAAGCGCAGCAGGTCGATCACCGCCATCTCCAAGTAGAGCGGATTGTTCTCGGGCAGATAGCCGATGTTGCGCCTTACTTCCTCCGCATCCTTCACCACATCGCGCCCACCCACTTCAATGGTTCCGCTGTCGGCCGCAACCAGCCCGCAAACCATCTTCATCGTGGTCGTCTTGCCGGCGCCGTTGGGGCCGAGAAAACCGAGCACCTCGCCGGTGCGCACCGTGAAGCTGATATCGTCCACCGCTTTCTGCGGGCCGTAGCTCCGGCTGATGTTCGAGATACGGATATCCATTCAGCGTTCTCGTGTTGCAGCCGTTACCAAGCTGCGAACGACGGACGGCGAATGTATCCGGAGGGTTGCCGCCAGCGACGGCAAGCGCCCGTGAAAAAGTGTTGATCGCACAGCTATTGAGGCTTCGCCGGTATGCGACCACCTTTGTGCAGCCTCCCGGTCGGCTAGCAGCACTTCGGCTGAATGAACATCATCCTCAACACCCTCAGTACGTTGGCGGTGCTGTACGCGCTGGTCTGCTTGTTCTACTGGCTGGTGCAGGAGCGCATGATCTTCATCCGCTTCCGTCTCCCGCCGCACTACCGGTTCCGGTTCAAAGCCGGGCATCCGCCGCACGAGGAGTGGTTCGTTGAGCAGCCCGATGGTGCCAAGCTGCACGCGCTCCTGTTCACTACACCCGAACCAAAGGGCGTTGTGCTCTACTTCCACGGTAACACCGGGAGCTTGCGTCGCTGGGGCAAACGCGCGCCGCGCTTCACCAAGCTCGGTTGGAATGTGCTTATGCCCGATCCGCGAGGTTACGGCAAAAGCCGGGGCCGCTTGAGCGAAGCCGCCCTGCATGCCGACGCCGAAGCATGGTTCGAACAGGCGTTGAAACAATGGCCCCGCGATCGCATCGTGCTGTTCGGGCGCTCGTTGGGCAGTGGTTTGGCGACTCCGCTTGCGGCGAAGCATGCCCCGCGCGCACTGGTGCTGGAATCGCCCTTTGCGAATTTGATCGAAGTGGCGCGCAGCTACAGCGTACTGCTGCCTTACCGACTGCTCCTGCGGTATCCGTTCCGGAACGACCGGGCGATCAAGCGTGTGACCTGTCCCGTGCTGATCTTCCACGGCCAGCGTGATCAAACGGTGCCGTACGCCAGCGCACTTCGCCTGTATGCGTTGGTGCCGCCTACCGTTCAGCGCGAAATGGTGTCATTCCCCCACGGCCACCACAACGACCTGCCCCGCTTTGACCTGTACCACCGGAAGTTGAAGGAACTGTTCGACGGGCAGTAAGCAGCTCGCTTTCCTGGGGTTGCCCGAACCGTTCCCAAAGCATGTGAACACATCCAGCGTACCGGTGCAAGCCTACATTCGCCGTCCCAAAACAGAACGCATGACTTTCCGCATCATCATCGCCACTGTGGCGCTCACCATTCTTAGCGCGTGTTCCAACGACGTTACCGGCCAGAAGGGCGGCAAGATGGACCTGAAAACGAACCTCGATTCCGTGAGCTACGGCATTGGCACACAGGTGGGGGAGAATCTGAAGGGCAACTTCCGCCAAAGCGGCATGGATTCCCTGAACAACGCTGCGTTGGCCGCTGGCCTGCGTGATGCATTGGATAGCACCATGCGTTTCAACTCCGAAAAAGTGAACACGCTGGTGCAGGCCTATATGATCGCTATGCAGCAAAAGGTGATGGCCATGGAACAGGCCAAGGGCGAAGCGAACATCCGCGCAGGCGAAGCATTCTTGAGCGAGAATGGCAAGAAACCCGGTGTGATCACCACCCAAACGGGCCTGCAATACGAAGTGCTGCAACAAGGCACGGGACCCAAGCCAACGTTGACGGATTCAGTGAGCGTGCATTACAAGGGCACGTTGATCGACGGTACGGAATTCCAAAGCAGTTATGATTACGGCCAGCCGGTTGGTTTCGCCGTGAGCGGCGTGAACGGTGTTATTGCCGGTTGGACCGAAGTGCTGCAACTGATGCCTGTTGGCTCGCGCTACAAAGTGTACATCCCCAGCAACCTCGCTTGGGGCGCGCAAAGCCCCGACCCCAAGATCCCGGCCTACAGCACGGTGATCTTCGAAATGGAGTTGGTGAAGGTGATGGGGAAGTGACCGTACAACTGAACTGATCGAAAGGCTCCGAAAGGGGCCTTTCATGTTTTTGGCATAGCGATCCCTTGCTCGATCAACCATCATTTCATTCTACCTCAATGTGTGCAACTATTTCCAGCATCGACCCTCCAGGGTGATCTACATTGGCAATGACTTCGAGCAACCTCCGAGATCCATGCGCACCGTATCCCGAGCAAACCGGGCCGCTGCCGAAGTACAGTAGGCAGCGCCCACCGCCCCCGATCGGTCTACCTTCGGGATGCCCAGCGGAGCCGCGCCCGAACAAGGCATTGAATGAAGCGGAGAATAGGACCGGAACCGATGCACCGGGGAACCCGCCGAACAGGCGGGCCTGAAGCACCACCGAACGAACACCACCGCGCTGCAAAGTAGCGGTTGAACGACGAACAATGACTCTCCTGAACAGAAACGGCGAACAGCGCAGGATGGCCGCAAAGCTTGTCCTGTGCTGCTCGCTGTTTTTTGCTCAAACGACTGCTCTTCTGTGCCAGAACCTCGTACCCAACCCCAGCTTTGAGTTGATCGATTCTTGCCCGCAGTATCCCGCACTCACGGGCTACCAGCCGGGAGCGATCCCAGAGAATTGGTATAGCACAAGCAATACGCCGGAGTACTTCAATGCATGCATTGACACGGCTACAGGCGTGCCCGACAATTTCTTTGGTCATCAGTTCGCCTTCGATGGCGATGCCTATTCAGGGATGTTCTCATTTTGGCCCGGTGGGTATAGAGAGATGATCGGTGTTGAGCTCATGACCCCTCTTTTGGTTGGGCAGACCTACTATGCGAGCTTTTACGCGAATGCGGCTTATGGAGGTCTTCAGCAAACGGCCAGAGCGTGCAACAATTTAGGACTACTTTTTTGCATGACGGCGAACTACTGGGATATTGGGTTACAAGGACCTGAATTCGGTTTACGGAACTATGCGCATGTACTGTCAACAAGCGTCATCACTGACACAGCCAACTGGGTCTTGGTCAGCGGTTCGTTCGTTGCTGACTCAGCGTACCTGTTCATGGTGGTCGGTAATCACTTCAATGATGCTAACACCACCGTGGACAGTTTGGGACCGGGTTACCCATGGGCCTATCAGTTCGTCGATCAGTTCTGCGTGTCGCTCGACCCACTTGGCTGCCCTTTGGTCAACGGAATTGATGAGGAGTACGTAGGGCAGGTGGTGGTTTTTCCTAATCCAGCCCGCAACTCCGTGCGTATCGATTGGAAGGGCTCGAGGGTGGAACATCTTCGCGTGGTTGACCTTATGGGCAGGTTGATCTGGCAGGAAAAAGTGGTTGGCTTGCAAGGAGCAACGTTGGATGTCTCTGACTGGGTCAGGGGGGGATATATTTTGATCCTCGAAGGAGGAGTTCGTCGTTCGTTCAAACTCGTATTGGTGGAGTAGGTATCGTGTTTCGGTTGTCAGTAAAATGTACAACAATGAAATATCGATCAGATCTCAAGGGGATCGTATGCGCGACTCTGGTATTCTGCGCCCTGCATAGCACGGCTCAGGTCACCGCGCTTGGCAACAACGTTTTGGGTGCGCAGTACGTTGGCTGCGATGCACTGAGCATCCAACCACTGCGCTTCAGCACGTTGGTCAACTTCGACCACGAATGGCGCACCAACAACGTGTGGCGCATGCGTTTGATGGGCGACAACTTCGTTGGGAACATCAACACCTATCCATTATTGAATCTCAGCGGCTTTCTCGGGTTGGGAAACTTTACTGCGCCACTTGTTCCGCAGCCGTTCGCCTTCTTCCATATCGACGATGGCGGCTTTCAAGACAGCGGTTACCGACCATGGATGCGTGCAGGAACCCTCATTACGCGTCAAAGCGACCAAGCATACTTTGGGCTGAAGGATGAACTGTTAGCGCGCAACCACACGGTGGTGGCATGGAGCGACAACGACTTGTGGGATCCGGGGCCCGACAGACTCAAGTTCATCTTCGTCGCCAACAACGTTCCGGCAAGCGGGATCGCTGGCAACCTCGATGGGCTGGAAGCTGGAAGGTTTGCGCCCGCGGGTACCGGC
>CADECG010000149.1:8170-9081 GCA_902825795.1 uncultured Bacteroidota bacterium | reverse complement strand
CGATGAGCAGACCGACACAGGTGCAGTTCGCGTCCCACGTGTCGTTACCGGTGAGCGGGTTGTTGTCGTCGCACGCTGTTCCCGGCAGAGCGCTACCACCGGCCACGTTGTTGCAATCGATCAATAGACCGACGCAGGTGCAGTTCGCGTCCCACGTATCGTTGCCGGTGAGCGGGTCGTTGTCGTCGCACGCTGTTCCCGGCAGAGCGCTACCACCGGCTACGTTGTTGCAATCGATGAGCAGACCGACACAGGTGCAGTTCGCGTCCCACGTGTCGTTACCGGTGAGTGGGTTGTTGTCGTTGCAAGAGGAACCGATAGTGGCTGTACCGAACGGCACGCCCAAGCAGTCTTCACATGATCCTTCGGCAACACCGCAACCACAGTTGCCTGGCGCGATCTTGTCCGGGTCATTAGGGCATGCGTCACAGATGTCGGCAGTGGCGTCGCCATCGGTGTCGATGAACTGACCAACACAAGCGCAGTTGGCCTGATAGACATCGTTGAAGGTGCAAGGGTCGTTGTCGTTGCAACCAGAGCCAATGATCGCCGTGCCCATGGATACACCCAAGCAATCATCACAGGATCCTTCAGGGACACCGCAGCCGCAAAGACCCGGAGCGACTTTGGTCGGGTCGTTTGGGCAGAGGTCATTGCAATCGACAGTGCCGTCGGTGTCGGTGTCCAAGTTGTCATCGAAGCCCGGGCAGGTGTCGTTTGCATCGCAAACACCATCGTTGTCGGCATCGACGAACGTGTGGAGAGAAACACCATTGACGCAAGTGTCCGAAGTACAAGCGTCGCCATCGTTCAACAACGATATCGTCAAAACCAACTCGTGGGTGGTGCAACCGACCACCTCGGTGTAGGTGCCGCTGGTGGTGTAAGTCGTGCCGTTGACGGTCCAGGTG
>CADECG010000149.1:0-8070 GCA_902825795.1 uncultured Bacteroidota bacterium | reverse complement strand
TGCAACCGATCACCTCGGTGTAGGTGCCGCTGGTGGTGTAAGTCGTGCCGTTGACGGTCCAGGTGTAGGTATCGCAGGCACTCTCGGTGTCAGTGATGGTGCCACTGGTGTTGATCGTCAGCACCAACTCATGGGTGGTGCAACCGATCACCTCGGTGTAGGTGCCGCTGGTGGTGTAAGTCGTGCCGTTGACAGGCCACAAGTAGCTGTCGCAAGCGCTCTCGGTATCGGTAATGGTGTTGCTCGGGGTTACGGTCACCGTCACATTCGCAGTGGCATCAGCACACGGCGCCGTGCCATCAACGACGTATGTGTAAGTCTCGGTGGAGGCCGGCGACACGCTTCCGCTCACAACTTGGTTCGCGCTGTTGGTCCACGTACCACCGGCCGTTTCACCGCTCAACAGGTCGGTCAGCACCACACTTGTTCCGCTGCAAATGGTTTGTGGCTGTGGTGTGCCGGTGGTCGGGGGGCTTACATAAGTCACATAGAAGAAGGCACTATCAGGCAAACAGGGCGCCTGGCCATTCACCACATAACGATATGTGGTGGTCCCAACGGGGTACGTGCTGGGGTTCACCACGCTGCTCGCCAGCACGATGTTGGTGCCTTTCTTCCAAACACCGCCGGTCTGCGCACCGCGCAATAGCGTAGCCAGATCGAACGATGTGAGGCTCTTGCAGATCGACAACGTGGAATCGGCTCCGGCGTTCGCGTGGGCATGGATCGTGATCGGTGCCGAAGCCGTGAATGCCGGGCAAGTGTTCGTCGCTGGTATCGAGTACACTACAGAGTATGTGCCGGGCGAGCTGGTGTTCAAGTTGATCACACCGGTGGAAGTATTCAGGGCGAGCCCGGCGATCGGAGGGAAGGAACCGCCGCTCGTTCCAGTCATGGTCACTGTGGCGGTGCCGAGGTCGCAATACGGTGAACCAGCATACGAAATGCTCGCATTCGGCATAGGTGTTTCCGTGACAGAGACCACCGACGAGTGATCGCTGCAACCAGGACCACCGGCCACTGTGTAGGTATAGTTGCCCGATGCGTCGATTGTTGGATCATAGGTATTTCCGTGAAGGACGTTCGACGGGTCCGTCCAAGTACCGCCCGATGCCGGAGTGCCGTTCACCACCAATTGCGCGGGTGCGGCATTACTGCAAATGGTGAGACTTCCACCGGTACCGGACCATGGTGCGGAAGTGACCGTGACGTTGGTTGATGCAACGAGTTGTGGACATGCAGCGGTCGCGTTGATCGTGTAGGTGACCGTGTATGTGGTACCGGTGCTCAGTGCGGCAGTTGAACCCGGATCCACCACTCCTGTTGATCCGTCCAGTGCAAGTCCGGCCGGTGCGGAAGCGAACACCCCACCGGTTGTACCGGCGAAGGCGGGACTCTGTACCCCTTCGTTCGTGCAATACGGACTACCGGCATAGCTGAAGGTCGCTGTTGGTTGGGCCGCAATGGTGACCGATGTGGACGTACTGAAGGCCGCGCAACCATTTGCAGCGGGAATGGCGTACGTAACCACATACGTCCCCGGTATGCTGCTCCCCGGATCAACGGACCCCGTTGCGGTATTCAGCGAAAGCCCGACCGATGCACAGGAGAAGGTACCTCCAAGTGACCCAGTGACCAGAACGGATGCAATGCCTTCGCTGCTGCAGTATGGTGAACCGACGTAACTGATACTGGCAACGGGTGCGGCAACGACGTTCACCGTGAACCAATCGTGACTGGTGCATCCACCAGCAAAGACGTAACCCAGGGTATGCAAGCCAGGTGTGGCGATGGATGGATCGAACGCTCCGGTAACGGGATCGATGGTGCCGGGCTGGTTAGCATCGCTGAACACGCCCCCGGGCGGAGTAGCGATCGTTGGTAGGATCGCTGCCGCGTCGGTGCAGATTGACGTCAATCCATACGCCAGATCGACCACGCTCGCGCTCACGTTCACCGTGAACGAGCAGTCCACCTGAACGCTGTTCGCGGCGGTAACGCGGTAGGTGACCGTGGTTGCCCCGATCGGGAAATTGGAACCGCTGGCCAAGCCCGCTATCAAGGCAGTGGTCGACCCTGTGCAATTGTCGGCACCTGCGGGTGCGGGGTACGTCACGATCGCACCACATTCACCGGGAGGGGCCGTTGCCGAGATGTTCGCGGGGCACGTGATCGATGGCGCTATGTTGTCCGTTACTGTCACAGTGAACGAACAGTCCGTGGAGGCGCCATTCCCAGCGGTAACGCGGTATGTAACAGTGGTGGTTCCAACGGGGAAAGTCGAGCCACTGGAGAAGCCGGCGATCAGCGACGTGGTGGAGCCGGAGCAATTGTCTGTGCCGATCGGCGCGATATAGTTCACTACCGCACCGCACATGCCCACGGTGGTATTCACAGCGATATTGCCCGGGCACGCAATGGACGGATCATTATTGTCGTGGATCCAAATAGTATGATTGTTCCAGCGGCCGTTGCCCAAGCTGTCCTCGATGTACATCGTCATGTATACGAGCGTGTCGGAAGTGAACAGCGTTCCGGGTGCGGGTGTCATCAGGTTCGTCCATCCGTTGCAATCGCTCACGGTAACGGAGTCGCGCAGGTCGGGGAACAGTAGCTCACAGTTCGGGCCCAGCGATAGCGGCAATGAGTCAGTGAGCGGGCAATCCACATACGGCGCCGATAGATCTTCCACGGTTACCTCCCATACGCACGTTGCGGCGTTGCCGGCATCGTCGGTATGGATCTCCCAGATGCGATGCGTGCCGGTTCCCAGGAATGCCGAAGGCCAGCCGGTCACGGTTTCAGCCGTGCTGCTGTCGTGGCGCATCAGGAAAGTCTGGTAACCGCTCTCGGTATCCGCATCGCAGGCGTCGTCCGAGTTAACTGTCGGGAACATGTACTCGACGGTGCAATCGTCGCCGGGTAGTTGAATGGTATCGTTGGTCGGGCAATTCTGGAAAACCGGCGGCACAGTGTCCTGCACGCTGACGTGAAAGGTGTCCTGCACCGTATTGAAGCCATCGTTGGCCCTCCATACGAATGTGTGGAGGCCAGCACCAAGAATATCGCCGCTGATCGGACCCGCCACCCATTGCGGTACCATGGAACCGCATGGCACTTCCACAATGAACGGGAAGACTTCACCCACGTCTTCATCATTCCAAGTCCCTCCGCTCAATACGTGTACGCCATCCTCCGTACCTGCGAGGTCGTTCGGTTCGCCCGGGTTCCAGTTGGTGTACAGGAGCGGTTCGTTCGAAGGCCAGACGAAGACGCCTTCAGTGATCTCATCGTTCAGCCCGATCCAGTAGTCGTCGATACCCTGTGCCTGTGCGCCGTCATGAACGTGCTGTGCTTCAGCTGCCGATCCGAGGCCGACCAAGTTCCCTCCTGCACTCAGCGCAGTGGCATGCGCCGCATCGCGCGTCGCGGGATTCATGAAGAGAAAGTACGCGCTGGTACCGAGCATCCCCAGTGAAATGGAGCCTGCCGGGGCAGTTGGCATCACACATGTCGCGCAATTGTCACTCGCTGTTACGGTATACGTAAAGGCGACTTCGCACAACCCGGCGGTCGGGTATAACGTAGTGCTTGCAGGCAATACCAGCACCGGTGGCACCGTGTCCTGCACCATCACCAGGTGGTCGTTGGTGTATGTTGCATTGCAGCCCGGTGTGGAAAGTTTCGCGTGGTAGAGCGTGTTGGAGGCGAGGTTGCTGAAGGTGAGCGAGTCGTTATCCACGTTGATCGTCTGCCAGCTGCCGCCACCGTCAATGCTCGACTCCCAATAGGCCACGGAGGTGAAGGGTACCGTTCCCGTGATCGTGAGCATACCGGAGTTGGTGCCGGGACACACCTCAGCCGGTCCCGCAACGGAGCCCGCCGGCGGTGAGGTGATGTACATGCTGCGCGTGGTGTTCCACGTGCATGTACCGTCGACAATGGTATACGTGATGTTCTGCCAACCGCTCAAACCGCCCGGATCGAAAATGCCTGCAGGCGTTGTGTTGGGTCCGCTCCATGTTCCGTTCAGCACGGTACCGGTGAAGTAGGTGATGGATGCGAGCCTGAAGGCCGCGCTCGCCGGCACAACAGGCATGGTAAGCCGCAAGTAGCGGGCGTTGATCACCGAGGTCACCGTTGTGCTCGTGTAGGTGGCCGACGATGTGGAGATCACGCTGGGTTGAGCTGTCCACGTGCTACCATCGCTGCTCTCCTCGATCTGCAAATACGCCGGTGCTCCGGCAGCGTTCAAGCGCCACCGTACCGAGTAGTTGTCACCGGACACGACCGTGATACCAAGGTCCACCACCATGGTGGCACCGGCGCTGCCGAACAGCGCATACGTATTGTCAGGGGCGCCAAGAATATTGCCGGGGTTGGTAATGCCGGCCGGGTTGGCCGGCGAGTAGGCCACCGCATAGCCCTTGCCGAACGGGGTCAACAGATCGTTCAGGTCCTGTGGCCCCAGTGCATTGCACATTACGCGTGGTGCCGCCCACCGCGATGGATCGTCAGACCACAATGCCCACGTTGCATCGCTGATGCGGGCCACATAAATGTTGCTGGTGGCGCCGCCGGTACCGGCCAGATTGCTCAACGTAATGTTGTCGAAATACGCACCGCCAACGAACAAGCGCCCTGCGCCGTCCACCGCAATGGCCGTGGCCGCCTCCACATTCGGGCTCACTTCGGTCTTCACCCATTGCCACTGTCCCGCGCTGTTGAGGCGCGCTACGAAAAGGTCCTCATCCGTGCCGGTGGTGTTGATGATGGTACCATCGTCGAAATTCAACGAATCGCGGAAGGCGCCGGAAGCATAGATCTGGCCTTTGCTGTTCACGGCAATATCATACACCTGTGCCACGTGATCGGGTACACCCGGGCTGGTGGCTGAGCGCACCCATTTGGTCTGCCCGGTGAGTTTGTTCAGCGCTGCCACGAAAAGCATGTCGTGTGGGGCGGTCCCGGTCCAAGTGGGCTGGCCATAGCCGGGGAAGTCAGTGGTGCTGTGTGCATTGCCGCCGATGATCACCGATCCGCAACTGAGAGCGATCGCATTGCAAGCCACCATCGGCCCGTCCGGGTGATCCAGTACTTGCATCCACACCAACTGGCCTGTGTTGCTGATCGCGCCAGCATACATCGGGTAGTTGAAGTCACCGTCGAGATCAAAGGACCAGCCTCCCGGTCCGGTCCATTCCACATCATCGTCCGTGCTATTGCCAACGATGTACACGCCCGTGGCATCGGCCGCAATGCGTTCGGCCAGGACCGGATCATCTCCGGTTCCGCTTACCGCCCATTGTTCCACCCCGGCCAAGGAGTATTTTACCAGTAGCACCTTGTCATCAGTGCTGCTGCCGGCGTTGGACAAACC
The DNA here is from genome assembly GCA_902825795.1 of uncultured Bacteroidota bacterium. Lineage (GTDB taxonomy): Bacteria > Bacteroidota > Bacteroidia > Flavobacteriales_F > PHOS-HE28 > PHOS-HE28. The sequence continues at coordinate 2,690 of CADECG010000149.1, read as the reverse complement.
GCTACCCGCGAACGAGAACGGCTGCTGATAGGTGCCGTATACGAAAACGCCCGTAGCATTGGCCGCGATGCTGTACCCGATATCGTCGTTGTTGTCGCCGATGATCTTCGCCCAAGTAGTACTGCCGTCCAACGGGTTCAGGCAGGCGGTGAAAATGTCCAGGCCTCCATGGCCGGCGGTGAGCAGTGGGATACCGAGGATCGTTATGGTTACACCACCGGTTGTTGTGCCGGTCACGAAAACTTGTCCCGTAGGACCCACGGCCACAGCATAGAGGGCGTCCGAGTTACCACCGCCGAATCGTTTTGACCAGATGGTATTGCCGGTGGTCGGATCGAGCTTGGCAATAAAACCATCGTTCGAGGTGCTGTTGGAGGCCGGCAAACCGAAGGGCATGGTCGCGGCGAACAAAGGAGTTTGGTAGGTGCCCACCACATACACCGCGTTGTTCAGCGTGTCGAATGCGATGTCCCTGATCCACTCCTCGTTGCCCAGATCATGGGATCTCAACCAGTCCCAGTTCGTGGGCTGGGCATTGGCCATGCCGGCGATGGCCAAGGCCAGCACCATCGGCACAAGACCCTTGTTCCGTGGAAGGAATTGCCGTTGAGTGGTGAGCATTCGTCGGTTGTTTTCCATCGCTCATGGGGGTGTTCGCCCCATTTCAGCCGCGCTTTGAACGCAGGGTGGGCATCTGGGGTTCCCGCCGCAGCGATACCACCGGTGGTGAACTGCCCGTTACTTCGAACGCGCCCCGGCATTCTGGAACTGTTGCAACCACCCGACATCGAAATAGAACAGGCTTGGATCGCCGCTGCGCGCACCGATCCGCAGGCGTTCGGGCCGCTCTATGATCGTTACCACAAGCCCATCTTCCTGTTCATACTGAAGCGGGTGCACGATCGGGAATTGTGCGGCGACCTCACGGCACAGGTCTTCCTGAAATCGATGGCCGCGTTGCCCAAGTACCAGGGTAGGGGATTGCCCTTCAAAGCATGGCTCTACCGCATTGCCCTCAACGAAGTGCTCATGCACTTCAGACGCAATAAAGGCAAGCAGTACATGGATGTGGCCGAACCGCAGGCCGCTGCCTTGATCACCTACGCTGCCGAGCGCGATGAGGACGACGACCGGTCAACGGACAAGGACCTGATGGAACGATTGGCCAAGGCGTTGGGCAAGTTGCTGCCGGCCCAAACCATGTTGATCGAACTCCGGTTCTTCGATGGCCTCAGCTTCCTGGAGGTGGGCCAGGTGCTGGGCATTGCGGAGGCCGCGGCCAAGATGCGCACCCATCGTGTACTGGCCGCATTGCGGGAATACCTTGCCCCAACCAGCAGGGAGCCGCGGAAACCCATGGGCACCGAATGAGCAAACACTACCGCATAGTGGATCATGTGGCGGCACCAACCGATGCCGAGATCGCCCGTTACCGCGATTTCGGCAAGCTGGTGTACAACTACGAGCGCATGACCAAACCGCTGTACAAGCGGCCGTTGTACAAAGACCCCAAGGCCTTCATCGCCATCCTCGTCATTGTATTGGTGGCCATCCTTATTGCCGAGCTGAAAGAGAAGGAGCCGCCGCCGGACAAGGTGCCGGTGGAGAAGATGAAGTGAGGGAAAGAGGAACCACTTTGGCATCAGTGCTTGGTATGCACCATTCGCAATGGCCGCTTACTTACCGGGATAAAGGCCGCTGAGTTCCTTGTCCATCAGGGGCTTCAGTGTTTGGCTGCCTATTATGGGCAGTGCACTGCCACGTGTTCGTTTCGCAAGGTCTTACACTGACATGACCCGACAGAGTCAAGACAACACCACCGTGTGGTCACGCCGTCACTCCATGGTGTCACGCCGTCACTCTACAGGGTCACGGCGTCACCACAGTGTGGTCACGTCATCACTCCATGGTGTCATGCCGTCACTCTACAGGGTCACGGCGTGACCATCGTGTGGTCACCGCGTCACTCCATGGAGTCACGGCGTCACTCGACAGTGTCACGGTGCCCCTTAGCAGAAGTGTGCCCATACATAATATGGTATAGCCTCGGCGCTCCACCACCTTGTGCTCCACGGCGAAAGCCACCGCTTGGCTTCGGCGAGTAGCATTGGGTCCAGGGCCTTTTGGTCCGCCCTCCGGTCCAGTGTTCCCTATCAACCCCCTACGGCAGCCCCCCGCTGCGCACCAGCGTAGGCACCGTACCTCCGATGTTGATCAGTATGGGATCGCGGTCGTTGTTGCCTCCGGTGTATTTCACGGTGCCATCAAGGTTCACATCCTCGGTGTAATACCCCACAACCGTTGCCGTGGGTACCGTGCCACCGATGCGGGTAAGAATGGGGTCGCGGTCGTTGGCCACACCGGTGTATTTGAGTTCGTCGTTCGCAACCGCGTCGCCCATCCACAGCACGGTTGTGCCCAGCACGTTCTTCTGCGCTTCCACCCCATAGGTGGCCGTTGCGGGTAACCGCAAGTCGATGCTGGGTACGTTACCATTCCGTTGACCGTTGATGGTGAGCAGCGATGCAGCCGTCATCACCCCCAGGTGGTTGCGATGGCGGATGGCCACGAACACCGGCACTTGGTGCGCATCGTTGAACGCGATCGGTCCTTGGCCATCCATACCCACGATTTCGCCATCACGCTCCAGGACGCACGCGCTGGTAGACATCCGCACCGAGGGGTCCGTA
>CADECG010000148.1 GCA_902825795.1 uncultured Bacteroidota bacterium | reverse complement strand
CGCGCAGCACATAGCCCGCACCACCACCATACCCAAAGCCAAATACCCCAAGCCCAACTGCCAAAGCCGCTACAAAGCCCATCCCGTCCATCACGTCCATTCAGTCCACCCCATACACCCCGCTCCCCGCATTCCCTTACCCCTTACCCCTTGCCCGTTACCCCTCGAAACTCCCCACTCACTACTCACGACTCCCACCTCCCCCCCAGCAATATCTTCGGCCCCCTTCAGTTCTAAGCACGCGCGTGAACTCACCCACCCAATACCGCAAAGGCCTGCTGCTATCGCTCTGTGCGCTGGTGGTGCTGGCCGCGTGCAGTGTGCGCAAGAACACGGGCATGAGCCGCGCGTGGCACCGCCTGCTGGCGCGCGACAATGCGTGGTTCAACGCCAACCTGAAGCTGAACGAGATCAACGCGGAGATCGAGAAAGCGTACGTCTACGACTTCGATAACGTGCTGCCGGTGTTCGTGCACGGCACCCCCGAGCAAGCCAAAGCCGCCATACCCGAAGTGGAGAAATGCATCACCAAGTGCAACACGGTGATCAAGCGCCACTCCATGGAGTTCGAAGGCAAGCAGCGCAACAAGTGGATCGCCGATGCCTACTTCGTCATCGGCAAAAGCCACTACACCAAGCAGGCCTATGCCGAAGCCGAGCGCCGCTTCAGCTTCATGGGCCGCAAATTCAAGGGCCACGAACTGTTCTACGAAGCCAAGCTCTGGGGCGCGCGCTGCGCCATACAGATGGAGCAGTACGCCAAGGCCCAAAGCCTGCTCGATGAAATAAAGCAAGCGCCCAAGCTGCCCAAGCGCTACCCGCTCGATCACCTCGCCGCCGTGCAGGCCGATCTGGATCTCAAGCGCGGCAAGGTGGAGGATGCCATCACCGGTCTGCAGCGCGCCGTTGAGTTGGCCGAGAAGAAGAACGATCGCGTGCGGTGGGCCTTCATCCTCGCGCAACTGTACGATCATAAAGGGCGTGGCAGCGAAGCCGTGGCGCAGTTCAGGCGTGTAACGCGCATGAACCCACCCTACGAAATGGACTTCCAGGCGCGCATCTACCAAGCGTTGGCCTTCGATGCGGGCAACAGCAAAGGCCTGCGCAAAACGCTTACCCGCATGTTGCGCGACGAGAAGCACAAGGATCACTTCGACATGATCCACTACGCGCTGGCCGATCTCGATATCAAGGAAGGCAACGACAGCAGCGCCATTGCGCACCTCAAAACCAGCGCGCAGGTAAACACCACCGACGTGAAGCAGAAGGCCAAGACCTTCATGAAGCTGGCTGACGTGTACTTTGAAGACCGCGTTTATGTGAGCGCGCAGCAGTATTACGACAGCACGCGCATGGTGCTGGCCGAAGACCACAAGCGCTATGAGGAAGTGGTGAACAAAGCCGAAGTGCTCACCGAATTGGTGGAGCAACTGGACATTATAAACCGCGAGGACAGCCTGCAGGGCCTGTTCGCCATGAGCGACGAAGACCGCAGCAAACTGATCAAGGAAAAGATCCGCGAACGCGAGCGGCTGGAGGAAGAACGCAAGGAAGAAGAGGAGCGCGCGCGCGAAGTGGCCAACAGCGGTGTGGTGCCCGGCAAGCCCGTGCAACCGGGAGCAGCAGCCGGTGGTGGTTGGTACTTCTACAATCCGCAGAGCCTGAGCCGCGGCATGGCGGAGTTCAAAAAGAAATGGGGCACACGTCCCAACGAAGACGATTGGCGGCGCAAGGACAAAGCCGGCAGCGCCAATCAGGATGTCGCCGAAGAAGAAGAAGAAGGCGGCAAGGAAGAAGAAGGGGAGAAGGGCGAACCCGAATGGAAGAAGGAAGAGACCTACCTGAAGGACATCCCGAAAGACAGTGCCGACATCGGCATCAGCAACGAGCGGATCTGCGAAGCGCTGTACAAGTGCGGCATGATCTACAAGGAGAAGCTGGACGATGACGAGAACGGGATCGAGAGCTTCGAGATCCTCAACTCACGCTTCGACAACTGCCGATACACCCCCGAGAGCCACTACCAGTTGTACCGCATCTACCTAGAGAAGGAGCAGAGCGGCAACTACTTCGCCATGGACGAGCGGGCCAGCTCGAAGCACTATGCGGACATCATATTGGAACGGTGGCCCAGCAGCGAGTTCGCTCGCTTGGTGCGCGACCCGAACGTGCTGGCCAGCGACGAAGAGCGCAAGCTCTTGGAAACGGAGCAATACAGTGCGATGTACAGCCAGTTCAAACGCGGCAACTACCTGCCCGTGATGGCCGGTTGCGACAGCGTGCTGGCCAACGAGCCACAGAACCACCTGCGCGCAAAGCACCACTTGCTGAAGGCCATGTGCATCGGCAACCTGCGCATGCGCGATGCCTTCATTGCCGCCCTTACGGAAGTGAAGACCCAATATCCCGGTACCGACGAAGCCAAGGGCGCGGAGCAGATCCTTACCAATCTGCAACAGCAGCAGGCCCCGCCGGTGGGTGAAGAACCGGTACCCGCAGGAGCGGCCTACCACTTCGAGGATGGCAAGCATTACTTCGCCATGGTGGTGCCCAACGGCGTGGTGGATGTGAACACTGTGAAGGCCAAGCTCACGGACTTCAACGCGCAGTATTTCCCCGGCACCACTGTGCAGGTGCAAGCCAGCTTCCTCGATGCCGACCACCAAGTGGTGCAGTTGACCTTGTTCGACAGCAAGGAAGACGCGATGAACTTCTACGACCTGTACCTGAGCGACAAGCAGGTGCTGGCCGGCATCAACGACAAGCAGTACCCGGCATTCGCCATAAGCCCGGATAACTACGCCGAGCTCTACAAGAGCAAGGACGTAGGGGCGTATTCGGCGTTTTTCGCCAGCAATTACTTGGAATGACCCCCGAACAGCGGGCGAACGATCGTTCGCCCCTGCGCGGGCCGGAGGTATATTCGCCGCAACATGTTCGGACAGTCAAAACCCAGCGAGCCCATGAACAAGGCGACAGAACCGGTGAACGCCGGTAAGATCAACAGCATCATGGAGGGTACCTCCATTGAAGGGGAGATCCGTAGCGACAGCAACATCCGCGTGGATGGGCGTGTTAAAGGCACGGTGAACGCGCGCGGTCGTGTGATCGTGGGTCAGACGGGAACGATCGAAGGCGAGATCATATGCCAGAGCAGCGATATTGAAGGCACGGTGATCGGCAAGATCAATTGCCAAGACCTGCTGAGCCTGAAGGCCACCGCCAAGTTGCAAGGCGACATCAATACGAAGAAGCTGGCCATTGAGCCGGGGGCGGTCTTCACCGGTAACTGTGCCATGAGCGGCGGTGTGGTGAAGGAAATGGACCCGATGCGGTTGCGCACGGAAGCGGCACCGGCGGCACCGGCACAAGCCACTCGCTGAGCGAACGTGCACGGTTCCGCTCTCGGTCCGTTGATGCTCATCGGCGCGGTGTGTGCTGCGGGTATGATAGGTGGGCTCCATCTCACGGGCAATCCGTTCGACTGGAGGTATATGCTCCTGCTAGCGTACTTCATCATCGTCTCCTTTTTCCTCCTGCGCTGGCAAGAAAGCGCTGCGGACCGGACCAACATCTTCGTAAGGCGCTTCATGGCGGGTATGACCATTAAGCTCATGGGCTCCGTCGTTCTTATGGTCATCCTCATGAAGGCATCTCCTGCGGAAATGACCTTGCCATTGATCATCATTTTCGTCTGCTTCTACGTGGCATTCATGAGTTTCAGTGTGGCCCGGCTGATGCGGATCATTCGGGCACCGCAGCGTGAACCATGAAAATCGACGACGGTATCGACAAGGATGAACTGGAGGAAGTGACCGGGCCTGCGAAAAGCTACGCGCGTTACGGGTCCCTCGCCTTCCAAATGGCCGCCGTGATCGCCCTCGCCGTCTGGGGCGGACAATGGCTCGACGGCCTACTGGGTTGGAGGTTCCCCGCCTTCACCATCCTATTCCTACTCGCTGGCCTTGTTGGTGTGATCTGGTCAGTCTACCGCTCCGTTAAGAAGGGCGGATAAAGTGATTCTTTTCCACAGGCTTGGACGTATTGTCGTAGTATCTACTTTCGCGGCCGCAATGAAGGGGGATACTATCGCCGCTTTTCTTCACAAATCCTTGGTGCGCGCGGCTTTCCTGCTATTCGCGCTTGTTCTTTCAGTCGGCCTCTGGGCAAATGATCCAGGGTCGGAAGGAGCTGCTGCAAAGGAAGGTTCCGATGAGGGCCCGGAGAAATTTGAGGTGGGTTCGTTCATTATGGACCACATCGGCGACAGCCATGATTGGCATATCGTCGGCCACCTGCACGTGCCATTGCCTGTAATCCTGAAAACTCCGAGCGGCTTGGAGATCTTCAGCAGCGCGCGCTTCAGCGGAGACCACCACCACCCGACCCCTTACGCAGGGAAATTCGGGACCTATGCGTTGGAAGGGAAGCGTGTCGTGGCGCTCGACAGCATCGGCCAGATCGACGAGGCTGCTACTGCCGCGATGTGGGACCTGAGTCTCACTAAAAACGCTGTGACCCTCTTGTTCTGCGTGACCCTCATGTGCCTGCTCTTCATCGGCATGGCCCGTGGATATGCCAAACGCGGGACCAGCGCTCCCAAGGGCGTCGCTTTGTTCATGGAGCCGATCATCCTGTTCATCCGCGATGATGTGTCCAAGGCCAACATTGGTGAGAAGCATTATCAGCGCTTCACGCCATACTTGCTCACACTCTTCTTCTTCATCTGGTTCCTGAACATCATTGGCCTGATCCCATTCTTCCCATTTGGCGCGAACGTCACTGGCAATATCGCCATACCGCTCGTCCTCGCGTCGGTTACGTTGATCTTGGTGACCGTTCTGGCGAACAGACATTACTGGCGCCACATCTTCGCCATGCCCGGGGTTCCATTGGGCGTGTTGTTCATCCTCACCCCGATCGAGATCATGGGGCACTTCCTTCGGCCGTTGGTCCTAACAGCGCGACTCTTCGCCAACATCATGGCGGGTCACATCGTTGTTCTGGTCTTCATCTGCCTGATCTTCATTTTTGGCAGCAACAGCACTGCTGGGGGCATCGGGGCAAGTATCCCTTCTGTTCTGTTCGGCACCTTCGTGAACTGCCTCGAGATCCTTGTCGGCGTCCTTCAGGCCTACGTTTTCACCTTGCTTACCAGCATCTACATCGGTTCGGCCGTTGCTGAACCACATCACGACCACCATTGACAAATGGGCGTTACGGAGCCCGCTCCGGACCACCTGCACACAACAACACGAACACTCAACCTTCACCTCGATGACACTCTTGAACATCCTCCTCGAAATGGATCCATTGGCAGTAGCAAAAGCGGGAGGCGCGATCGGCGGCGGTCTTGCCGCTATTGGTGCCGGTATCGGTATCGGCCGCATCGGCGGTAGTGCGCTCGAAAGCATTGCGCGCCAGCCTGAAGCAAAGGGGGATATCGTCAGCAACATGATCCTGACGGCAGCCCTCGTTGAAGGTGCCGCGATCGTGGCGATCATCCTCGGTTTCGTTGCTGGTCTGTAAGCACCAGCGTTCTTCACAGTCGATTTAAAGCTCAGGCATCACCATGCTCAAACCCGATCCCGGCCTCCTCTTCTGGATGTGCATATCCTTCGGCATCGTCGTGTTCTTGCTCGGCAAGTTCGCTTGGAAGCCTATTCTCGGCGCTGTGAAGACGCGCGAACAGAGCATAGCCGACGCGCTGAACGAAGCGAAGAAGATGCGGGCCGAAATGGCCACCATGACCGCAGGCAACGAAGCCTTGATGCGCCAGGCCCGCGAAGACCGCGAGCTGTTGCTGAAGGAAGCCCGCGACATCCGCGATCGCGAGATCGCTGCGGCCAAAGGCAAGGCCAAGGCCGAGGGCGATGCCCTGCTGGCCCGTGCCCGCGAGGATATCCGCAACGAGAAGAGCGCCGCTGCCACCGACCTGAAGAACGAGGTTGGTGAACTGAGCATCCGCATCGCCGAGCGCATCCTGCGCGACAAGCTGGGTGATAGCGCCGCACAGAAAGCACTGGTGGAGAAAGTGATGAACGAACGCGACCTGCGGAAGTCATGAACGTTACGCCGGTCGCCTACCGCTACGCACGCTCGCTGATGGAGCTGTCCCAAGACCAAGGGCAGCTGGCCGTGGCTGAGCAGGACATGCGGTTAGTGGCCGAAACGTGCGTGAACAGCCCTGACCTGGTGCTGCTGCTGAAGAGCCCGGTGGTGAAGGCGGACAAGAAGACGAACGTGTTGGCCAAGGTCTTTGCCGGCAACATCGGCGAGATCACGCACCGGTTCATGGGCATCATGGTGCGCAAGGGCCGCGAGGCCATGTTGCCACAGGTGGCGCAGGCGTTCGTTGAATTGTACCGCGAGCAGCAGAACATCGTTACGGCCGAGGTGTCGAGCGCAGTGCCGCTCACCGACGCAGTTCGCGCGCAAGTGACCGAACAAGCACAACAAAAACATCCCGGCAAATCCATCGTCCTATCGGAGAAGGTGGACCCTGCCTTGATCGGCGGCGTGATCGTGCGCATCGGCGACGAGCAGTTCGACGGCAGCGTGAGCCGCCGGTTGACGGACCTGCGCCGGAAATTCGCCGAGAACCCCTATCGACCCTGACGTCCAACGGAACATTGCCATGGCAGAAGTGAAACCCGCCGAAGTATCGGCGATCCTGAAACAAGAACTCGCTGGTTTCCGCACGGAGGCCGAGCTGGAAGAGGTTGGTACCGTCCTGCAAGTAGGTGATGGTATCGCACGTATCTACGGATTGAAAGGCGTGCAGAGCGGTGAGCTCGTTGAGTTCACCAGCGGCCTGCGCGCTATCGTGTTGAACCTTGAGGAAGACAACGTGGGAGCGGTATTGCTCGGCCCCAGCGTCGGCATCAAGGAAGGCGATACCGTGAAGCGCACCAAGCGCATCGCCAGCATCAATGTGGGCGAGGGCATGGTGGGCCGCGTGGTGAACACGCTCGGCGAACCGATCGATGGCAAAGGCCCGATCACGGGCGAGACGTTCGAGATGCCGTTGGAGCGCAAAGCACCCGGTGTGATCTTCCGTCAGCCGGTGAAGGAGCCGTTGCAAACGGGTATCAAGGCCATCGACGCCATGATCCCCATCGGCCGTGGCCAGCGCGAATTGATCATCGGTGACCGCCAGACCGGAAAGAGCACGGTGGCGATCGACACGATCATCAACCAGAAGGAATTCTATGAGGCCGGTGTGCCGGTGTTCTGCATCTACGTGGCCATTGGCCAGAAGGGCAGCACGGTAGCGGGTACCGTAAAGACATTGGAAGAGAACGGCGCCATGGCCTATACCGTGGTGGTGGCCAGCACCGCGAGCGATCCCGCTCCGATGCAGTTCTACGCACCCTTCACCGGTGCCGCCATCGGTGAGTTCTTCCGCGATACCGGCCGTCCAGCATTGATCGTGTATGATGACCTCAGCAAACAGGCCGTTGCTTACCGTGAAGTGTCGCTGTTGTTGCGTCGTCCACCGGGACGTGAAGCATACCCGGGTGACGTGTTCTATCTGCACAGCCGTTTGTTGGAGCGTGCGGCCAAGGTGACCGAGGACAACACCATCGCCAGCCAGATGAACGACTTGCCTGCCTCGCTGAAAGGCAAGGTGAAGGGCGGTGGAAGTCTCACGGCATTGCCGATCATCGAGACGCAGGCCGGTGACGTATCGGCTTACATCCCTACGAACGTGATCTCGATCACCGACGGGCAGATCTTCTTGGAGAGCAACCTCTTCCTCAGCGGTGTGCGCCCTGCGATCAACGTGGGTATCAGCGTGAGCCGCGTAGGCGGTAATGCGCAGATCAAGAGCATGAAGAAGGTCGCAGGTACGCTGAAGCTTGACCAAGCACAGTACCGCGAACTGGAAGCCTTCAGCAAGTTCGGTAGCGACCTGGATGCGACGACGAAAGCGGTGCTCGACAAGGGCGCGCGCAACGTGGAGATCCTGAAGCAAGGACAGAACAGTCCGATGCGTGTGGAGGAGCAGATCGCCATCATCTACTGCGGTACCAAGGGCCTGCTGACGAAGATCCCTGCCAAGAACGTGAAGCAGTTCGAGGCCGAGTTCCTCACCATGCTGCGCAACAAGCACAGCGATGTGTTGGCCGCACTGAAGAAAGGCGACTACAATGACCAGATCACTGGCACGCTTGAGAAAGTGGCACTGGACCTGGTGAAGAGCTTGGATAACTGACCTCACCCCCGCCCCCTCTCCCAAGGAGAGGGGAGTGAAGAGCGAAGAAGCACCAATGGCCAACCTCAAGGAAGTCCGCAACAGGATCGTCTCGGTCAATAGCACCAAGCAGATCACCGCTGCCATGAAAATGGTGAGCGCTGCGAAGTTGCGCCGTGCGCAGGACGCCATTGTGCGCATGCGCCCGTACGCCGAGAAGTTGCAGCAGATCCTGAGCAATGTGAGCGCGAGCCTCGATGGCAACGAAGGACAGTACAGCGCGCAACGCGAAGTGAAGAACGTGTTGATCGTGGCGATCGTCAGCAACCGCGGCTTGGCTGGTGCCTTCAACTCGCAGGTGTTCCGCAGCATCCGCCGTTTGGTGGCCGAGCATGAGGCCAGTGGCCGCACGGTCCACATCCTTCCATTGGGCAAGAAGGCGATGGACAACTACCGTCGCACGAAGTACTTCAGCGAGGCATTGCCCACGGATGGAGCGAGCTTGTATGACGGCCTCAGCTTCGACAAGGTGGCGCCCAAGGCCGAGCTGATCATGCAGTTGTTCGCCAATGGCACGTACGACCAAGTGACGCTGGTGTACAACAAGTTCAAGAACGCTGCTGTACAGGTACTTGCGGAAGAGCAGTACTTGCCGGTGCTTCCGATGACCAGTGATGTGAAGGCCGCGAAGGCCGACCACATCATGGAACCCGATCGCGCTACGATCGTGCTGGAGATCATACCGAAGAGCTTGAAGATCCAGCTCTACAAAGCGTTGCTCGATAGCAACGCGGCCGAACACGGTGCGCGCATGACGGCGATGCACAAGGCCACGGACAACGCCGACAGCATGTTGAAGGAGCTGAAGCTCTCTTACAACAAGGCCCGCCAAGCAGCCATCACAGGCGAGATCCTGGAGATCGTTGGTGGTGCGGAGGCGCTGAAGGGTTGATACTGGCGCCGCCAAGAGTGCGCTACTTTCGGGGTCATGCGATGGTCC
>CADECG010000147.1 GCA_902825795.1 uncultured Bacteroidota bacterium | reverse complement strand
AAAATCCCGTTGACCTCCACTATCAAGTGGCCCAACAATGGGGAAGCTTACAGTCTCGCTGTATGCGAGGTTACGAGCTCCCACTTCTCGTGAGCAGCTTCATCGCGAACACCACCCCGTGTGATCCCAGTGACACACCGGCCATGAAGCGATGGGACTTGCTGCGCAACTTCCTTCACGTACTCATTGAGCTTTTGATTCGAAAGTGATGGGGGCATTTCTCCCCTGTACTTCTGCAAAACGTTGCGGACGACCGGGTGCAGTGGAATGACTACAGAACGTCCTGTTTTACTTGCACGGATACGGATACGGTTGCCTTCGACATGAGCTGCTTTCAGGGAGGAGAGGTCCCCAAAGCGCAAACCCGTCCAAGCACCAACGAGAAAAAGATCCCGCGCCCGGTCCAAGCGTGGCTGCTGCACCAGGTCCAGGTGGTATACGTCGGTGAGTTCCTCTTCAGTGAGATAAATCTGCTCTGTGCGCTCCTCAGGAATGGTGATCCGACGCGAGCGGAAACTCTTACTCACTTCAATACCATCCTCGACAGCAGTATTCAAGAACATTCTGAGCGCTCGCAAGTACTTACCTACAGTATTCATGGCAAGGCCCTTCCTCTTTGTGAGAAAGGTGCTGAACCCGTTGATGAAACCAGCATCCACAGAAGTGAACGGGATACGACTTCCTTTTCGACTAGCATTCACGAACTCTTGTAAATACCTTAGCACAATGCGATTGCGACCATGAACCGTCGCATGCATCGTTTTGCCAGTATGCGGGTTGATATTCCCAGAGGTGCAAGAAACAAAATCTGCGATGTAGGCTAACAGGTCTGTCCTGTGCCGATCGCTCACGCGACCAGTCGCGATGTCGAGAACTATCTTGAGTTCGCCCGGTTCTGGATCACGCCCATGGTCCAGTGAATACTGCCTGAATGCTGCCTTTGCAATGCTGAGCAGGGAATCCAGCCTCGCGTTGAATTCAGGATGCTCAGGGAATGCTCGAGTTTCTTTCGCCCGTTGATGATTGCGCTGGCTTGGTGAACCGCACCAGTGCGTTGGCTCGATCGTTTCATTTGTTGAATAGACAAGCCGCCTGTTACCCCAGCGAATGATGAAGTTGACAGGTGTGTCATGGTCCGCAGCAGCATCCCTCAGGTTGAAGTTGAACTTTGGCATGACATGTCCGGCGGTTGGGAGCCGGTTACGGGTACAAAAATCGGTTGTCGGTTTGGTTGTCGGTTTTTCTTTGTTTCAACAAACCCTCTCTTTCTCTTACTTAACCCTGAAAGGCCCGTCATCAAACGTTTCTGTGGCGGTTAAGCAAAACTGACGGTAAGTAAAAGAGTAGTACGTTCGAGTCCCGTCCGGACCGCAAGAAGCCCGCGTAACGCGGGCTTCTTCATTTCGTACACCCTTGTTGCCTGTGCGCGTCAGTCGCCGTGCAAGGTCAAGTTCACCCGGGTGCCCACTGCCCCCCCCTCCGGTGAGACCAGATCCTCGTAACGTGCACGCCCCTCCTCTCCCAACCGGAACGACAGCAGCTGCAGCCGCTCGTTGGTGAGTTGAACACCCACGCTCTTGTGCCCATCGGGCTTGGGGCCGGGTTTGAAAGCGCGACCCATACCGTTGTCTTCCACCGTACAATGGATAGCGCCGTTGCGCTTGGTGAAGTGCACTGACAATCGCTTCTCCCCTTCGCGGTGCGCGAGCCCATGCCACACGGCATTCTCCACAAAAGGCTGCACCAGCAGTGCTGGAACTTCGGCCTCGTCGTCGAGCAATGCGCGGTCGGCCTCCACGGTGTAGTCTATGCCGCCTTCAAAACGTAACGACTCGAGCTTGAGGTACTGGCGCAGAAAGTCGACCTCCTCGCTCAACGGTACGCGGTCGGCCACGCTGTGGTCGAGCACCTGCCGCAGCAAGCGTGCGAATCCTTGCAGATACGCAAGGGCTTGCACCTGCTCGCCCTTCTGCGTCAGCGCGGCAATGGCACTAAGGCTGTTGTAGATGAAGTGCGGGTTCATCTGGGTGCGCAACACTTTCAGTTGTAGCAGCCGGTTGATCTCTTCGATCTCCTTCTTCTGCCCTTCGAGGGTCCTGTTCAACCCGGCCAGGAGATCGGCGTGCTTGCGCTTCTGCTGCCAGTTGCGCCAGAAGAGCGCTGCGGCAATGAGCGCCAGCACCACCAGCACAATGCCCGCGTAAAGCAGTTGGTCCTTGCGCTTGATGCGCTCCGCTTTCTCAGCATCGCTGGCGGTGAGCAGCGCGATGTCGCGCTTGCGCAGGTCGGCCTGGAACCCTTCTTCCAATGCCAGTATGCGGTCGTTCGCGTTCTGTTGGTTGAGGCTGTCCTGGGCGAACTCAAGCTGGCGGAGGTACTCATAGCCGTTCTTGTAGTCGCCGAGGCCAGCGTAATTGTCCGCCAGAAAGCCCAGGCATTCCACTGTATGCGTGATGTCCTTCAGTTCGGCCCGATTGAACGCGAGCGCGCTATCGAACCACACATTGCTTTCCGCGTAGCGCTTTGCACTGTGAAGTATGTACCCCCGGGTAGTAAGGACACCGAAATGGGTGATCGGTGAACTCGCGGAAGGGAGCGCGCTCGTGGAATCCATCATCGCCAGCGCGCGATCGTACTCGCCTCGCTCGGTGTACACATTTGCCAGATTCGCCAAGGCCATGTTCTTGTACAGCGCATCCGCCTTGTCGATCACCCTGAGGATCTTCAAGTAATACGCCTCCGCACTATCGGGCAACTGTTCTTGGAAGAAGGCGCTGCCCAAGTTGTTGAACACCTTCTTCAGCAGTTCGTGGTCCGGTGCGGAGCCTGCTACCGATATCCAACGTTGGCCATATTGCCGTGAACGCTCGTAGTGGCGGAGCCCAAGGTGGATACTCTGACAACGGTAAAGGCCAGCGAGTTCGATGCGTTTGCTGCCGATCCGGTGCGCAATGTCGATCGCTTCTTGAGCGTCCTGCAGTCCCGGCTCGTTCCGGTTGTCCCATTCAGCGGCGAGGGCGCGTTGGAGAAGACACTCGGCCCGGGCACTATCACTGTCGGCCAGAGAAACGGCGGTATCGGCCATGGTCCAGGCTGCGCTGCTCTGGTTGGCTTTGATAAGCGCCATGCTCAACGCGTGATAAGCGGACGAGCGCTCGGCATTGCCCTTTGCCGTCGCAATGCGCGTTCGTGCACTGGCTAGGGCAGAGTCCTGCACTTCCTGCCCGTCCAGGGCGATCGGAACACAGAGGACAAGGAGCACAAGTGCGAAGCGCGGTGCGGCAGCCATGCGACCAATGTAGAAGGCTCAGAGTTGCGCCATTCCCTCAGCACTTATGCCGCCCGCTCGATCGCGCTCCTCATCGTGTAAAGAACACGCGAGCCTTGCAGTGCAACCCTCACGGATATGCTTCGCCTGCTCATCCCCTTCGTTCTCTTCCTCACAGCCACCATGGTCGCCGGCCAGAACATCGGCATCAACGCGAACGGCGCTACACCCGACGCGTCGGCATTACTGGATATTGACGCCAGCGCGATAGCAGGCACCAAGCGTGGCCTGTTGATCCCGCGTATGACCAGTGCTGAACGCGCCGCCATCCCAACACCCGCGACAGGTCTGCTGGTGTACGACATCACCACACAGGGTTTCTGGTACTTCGATGGAACGCTATGGGTGACGCTGAGCACTGGCGCGGCAGGATGGGGGCTCACGGGCAATGCGGGCACCAACGCGGCCTCCAACTTCATTGGCACCACGGATATCCAACCGCTGCGGTTCCGAACGATCAATGTCCCCAGCGGCATCATCGACCCCACGAACGGGATCGTTGCACTGGGTTACAATACGGCCACACCAGCCAACACGGGCTACTTCAACACCTTCATCGGCCACCAGACGGGATCCGGTGTTACCAGTGGAATACAGAACACCATGGTCGGCTTGGCGAGCGGAGCTTCTTCCACGGTCGGTTCAAACAACACTTACGTGGGTTTCTATAGTGGCTTCAATGCCTCGGGATCCAACAACACATTCCTCGGCTTCGAAACCGGGATCAGCAACTTGGCAGGAGCGAACAATACGTTCGTGGGGGTGCAAGCGGGCAGGAACGGAGGCACTGGTAGTGGCAACGTACTCATTGGACTCAGTGCCGGGCTCGCAAACACCGCCAATTCCAATGCGTTCGTCGGAACGTACTGCGGCGAGGACAATACCACCGGCTCAGAGAACAGCTTTTTCGGTTTCTCCGCCGGGAACAACAACACAACAGGGAACAACAACACGTTCCTGGGACACTACGCCGGCCAGCTCAACACGACAGGCGCTCAGAACACCTTCATCGGCCGCAATGCGGGGCAGGCGAACACTACGGCCAACGGCAACACGTTTGTCGGGAACATCGCAGGTTTCGCGAACACCACCGGCTTCATCAATACGTTCGTCGGCGGGCAATCGGGTGCGAGCAATACCACGGGTCTTGGCAACACCTTTCTCGGCTATTCGAGCGGCTTGCTGAACACCACCGCCAACGACAACACCTTCATCGGCAATAGCAGCGGTGCCGACAATAGCACGGGTACCCGGAACGCCTTCCTCGGTTCGTCAAGCGGTGCCAACAACATCTCGGGTGTCGACAATACGTTCGCCGGGCATAGTGCCGGCTTCACCAATACAACAGGGGCCAACAACACGTTCGTGGGCAAGAGCAGCGGGGCGTCCAATACAACCGCCACGGCCAACACGTACATCGGAATGTCGAGCGGCGAAATGGGAACCACGGCACAGAACAACGCGTACTTGGGCACTTCGAGCGGAAGACTGAACGTGCTGGGCAGCAACAACACCATGCTGGGTACCGGTGCTGGGTACACCAACACCGCTTCGAACAACACGTTCGTCGGTCATATAAGCGGCTACTTCAACACCACAGGCGCAGGGAACACCTTCGCTGGCCAAACGAGCGGCTATCTGAACACCACCGGCAGCAACAATACCTTCTTGGGTTTTGGCTGCGGGAATGAGAACATCGACGGCAACGACAACGTGTTCCTCGGGCGCTCCGCGGGGACCAACAACACATCGGCATCGGGCAATACGTTCCTCGGCAGGAGCAGCGGTTCAGCGAACACCACCGCCACAGGACACGTGTTCGTAGGCTATGAGAGCGGATGGTCCAACACAAGCGGAAACGGTAATTCCTTCATGGGATACCGCAGTGGACGCACCAATACCACCGGCTATGCGAACACGTTCGTGGGCGACAGCGCGGGTTTCTCGAACTCCGGCGGCTTTCAGAACACATTCATCGGCCATCTCAGTGGGCGATCCAATACGACGGCCAGCAACAACACCTATGTCGGCCGCTGGAGCGGGCAGTTCGGTACTACGGGGTTCAATAACACCTATTTGGGGGTAAACACCGGAACACTCAACACTACAGGCAGTGGGAACACGATCATCGGTAACGGAGCAGGCTACTCCAATACAGCCAACTCCAACACGTTCGTCGGCGCCAATAGTGGAGTCCAGAACACCACGGGCACGTTCAATATGTTCTCGGGTTTCCAAAGCGGTCAGCTCAATACGATCGGCTCGCATAACACGTTCTCAGGGGTATCCAGCGGCCAGTCGAACACCACAGGTTCCCATAACACCGGTCTCGGTTACGGATCCGGTCAATTCAACACCACCGGCAGTAACAACACATATCTCGGGTACAACAGCGGCGGTTCGCCGACCATAACCAACGCAACGGCAGTAGGCTATAACGCACAAGTAACCACCAGCAACAGCATGGCGCTTGGCGGCACCGGCGCGGATGCCGTGCATGTCGGGATCGGCGTTACGGCACCCACTGCCGAACTGGAAGTGAACGGCTTTACCATGCTCGGCAGCAACGCCCCTGCCATCAAGATGCTGAAGCTCACAGGCACGAGCGCGGCAACACAGGGCGCCAGTGTGGCCATTCCCCACGGGCTGAACGTTGCGAAGATCCTTGCAGTGGAGGTCCTGCTGGAATACACGGCCAACGCGTGGATCCCGGACTCGTACATCAACCTGCCGGGTTACACGTTCAGCGTGATAGCCAACACCACCAACATCGTGCTCATCAACCAAACGGCCAACAGCGGGAACATCCTGAGCAAACCGGTGAAGATCCTCATCACCTACGAGGAATGATCGGCCCGGCAGCAGCGCGCCAGCCGGTGTTCATGGTTCGCGATAACCGCGTGCTGCGGGTCGTTTATCTTGCCCACACTACCGGAACAACTTTTCGGGAAGAGGCAGCGATGATCAAAGCCGTGATCGTGGATGACAGCGCGGAAAACCGCAGTTACTTGAGGACATTGCTGGGATCTGCCCACCCGGAGGTACAGGTCATGGGCGAATGCGCCAACGTGCAGGAAGCGCTGCTGGCGATCGCAAGGCATTCACCCGACATTGTATTCCTCGATGTGGAAATGCCCGGGGGCACAGGGTTCGACCTGCTACGGAAACTTGAGACTTGGCCTTTCGATGTCGTCTTCTGCACGGCGTACGAGCGCTACGCCGTACAAGCGATCCGTTTCAGCGCGCTCGATTACCTGCTGAAACCCGTGCAGCCCGATGAACTCGCCGAAGCATTGGAACGCTTCCGCGCCGCGCACATTGGTGGGCATTCCCGACAAGCCGTACAACAACAATTCCTGAGCAACATCGCGCAACAGGACGAGCAGGCGATGAAGCTCACGCTCACGAACGGCGACCGCACCTACTTCGTTTCTCCGGCGGAAGTCACGCATTGTACCGCGGATGACAACTATACCGAGTTGCATACAGTGGATGGCCGGCGGTTCGTGAGCGCGCGCACACTGAAGGACTACGAGGAAATGCTGGCACCGATCGGCTTCCTGCGCGTTCACCGCAGCAGCTTGGTGAACAAGTCGCAGATAGCCCACCTCGATGATGGGCATGTGGTGCTGAAGAACAGTACGCGCGTGGAGATCAGCCGAAGGAAGAAGGACGAGGTGCTGAAGGCGTTGGCGGGCTGAGCGGACCGTTCCCTCGCCTATCGCACCGCTGGCTCGGCGCCTCTAGGTATCGGCGTTCCGGCGACGCTGGTTTGTTGCACCAACGCCCATCCACATGAAAGCCTCCCGCAACCTCCTCGACTTCGCTCTGTGCCTTGCATTCGCCGCACTGGCACTATTGCCATTCGCTGTTTCCGCAGCAGGAACGTATGGCTTCACCGAGAACAAGGGTCAGATCCACGATCAGTTCCACAATCCGAACCCTGCGGTGAAGTACCTGCTGAACGGCGGGGGCATGAACGTGCAGTTGCGGAGCGATGGCTTCGCGTATGATACGTATGTGGGGGAAGAGAAAGAGGGAAAGAAAGTGATAGGGTTAGAGGGTGGCGACGATGTGATGGATCTCCAACCTATCGTCGACCTGATAGGTCGACCAGCCGGATCGCTGGCGAACAGCTACCATTTCCACCGCATCGATTTACGCTTCGTTGACGGCAACCCTGACGCGGAGATCGTCGCCGACGGCCGCAGCGAGGACTACACGAACTACTACACCGACGTTACCGGCGAGGCGGGCGTAACATTCGTTCACTCTTACTCCACCGTTACCTACCGCAACGTGTGGCCGAACATCGATGTCCGCTTCAACAGCGGTGAAGACGGCTTCAAGTACGATGTGATCGTGCGGCCCGGTGGAAGACTTAATGATGTGCGCTTCGAAGTCCAAGGTGCGGAGATCAGCGAGCACGTGAGAGGTGACCTGGTCTTTACGTGGGTCGGCGGATCACTCAGTGAGTTGATCCCGAGAAGTTGGGAAGAGGTCGGAAGGAAGCGCGAACCTGTGCAGGGCCGATACGACGTGCGCAATGGAAATGCTTTCGGGTTCCACGTCCCGCACAATACCACAGGTACTTTGGTGATCGATCCCGCGCCGACCGTCTCGTGGGCCACCTACTATGGGGGCAGCAACGTCGACCATGCCGCTGCAGCCGGTTTGGACTTTCCGGGCAACGCGTACTTGAGCGGTAGTGCGAAGAGCGCAACGGCTATTGCCACGGCAGGTGCGCACGATGCCACCTACAACGCCGACTTCGATGCGTACGCCGCGAAATTCTCCCCTGCGGGCACACGGCTTTGGGGCACCTACTACGGTGGCAGCGGCAAGGACGAAGCCCTTGCTATCGCGGTCGCGACCTCCGGCGTATTCACCATGGGCGGCTACACCACCTCCACAACGGGCATCGCCACAACAGGTGCACATCGCACCGCCTTGGCCGGTGGCGAAGACGCATGGTTGGCGCGCTTCACAACAGCGGGCCTGCGCATCTGGGGCACCTACTACGGCGGCACCGGCAACGATCGCATCAATGGCTTGGCCGCTGGATCGGACGGCAGCATCGCCTACTGTGGAAAGACATCGTCCACCATATGGATCGCCAGCCCCTACTCGGCCGACATGGTCTATGGCGGTGGCGCGAGCGATGCATTTTTGGGTCGGTTCACCAGCGCAGGCAGCCGGGTTTGGGGCTGCTACCTCGGTGGCTCTGCTGACGATGCTGCCACAGCGGTCACTTTTCTTGGAAGTAACGCCATCGCTGTTTGTGGATCAACGGGATCCTCCTCCGGGATCGTTACCAGCGTGCCGGGCTTGCACGATGCCACGTACGGCGGAGACACGGATGCGTTCATTGCACACTACTCTGCGGCGGGTGGCAAGGCCTGGGGTGGGTACTACGGCGGGAACGGTTCCGATGGTGCCTCATCGATCACCTTCCTACCACCGAACAATGTCGCGTTGTGCGGCCGGACCCTATCAAGCGGCATGGGCACCTCGGGTGCAGAACAACCCACTGGTTTGGGCTACTCCAACGGCTTCCTTGCTTCTTTCACCATTGCTTCCGGTTCGCGCAATTGGAGCACTTACAGCAGTTTGAACGGCAACGAGTACGCCCTGGGATCCGTGGTGACCTTGGCCGACGGTACCCTGTTGGCCACGGGCAACGAGAAGCCATTGAGCACGGGACCACTTCCCCAACGCGTCTACCTCAACTCATACCTCGCCTCCTCCGGGATCATGGATGGCTCCATGGACCTCACGACTTCCGGCCAGACCACGGCCCACCTGAGCACCAACGGAACGGCGATCACCGCCGCCCTCACCTTCTTGCTCGGTGGCTCCGGTTTCGCAACCACCGGTGCGCATCAGACGACAGCTGCGGGTTCTGAAGGCGCACTGGCGCTGCTTGTCCCGGGAACTTCGGCCATGCCACTGCTTTCCAGCGCACC